>JBBSYA010000061.1:0-1289 GCA_038045485.1 Nanobdellota archaeon | reverse complement strand
AAAGAACATCTTGAAATTGGTTATAGAATCCTCCCTTGGATTCATATATAGTTTATCACACCCAACATAAAAAGTCAATACAAAATGACTTTATTGCCCCAAACTCCAAAATACCCTTATTTTTATGCGTTTTCCTAAGGTGCCACCTTAGGATTTTTAAGGCTGGAAAATATTTTCAGTTTTGCCATCAACAGACAGTATAACAGTTTTTACTGTTGGGAATTGAAGCAATGTTTTCCTTATTTGGTCAGTTGTTGGATTAGAGGAACCACCAGATTCTGTGCTTCTGCTAAAATCTGCACGAGCCTCTCCGTTTACAATAACCAAACTATTAAGTTTGGCCATGCTTGGAATACCAGTTCCATAACCGCTTAATTTCTCTGCTTCAGTTGGGCCTTTGATAAGTTCATTGATTGCAGCAGTTGCCACTTTTTCCGTCTTAGGAATTACTCGTATAACCGATACAAAATTACCACCAGAATCCATAAAATAAACTTTAACAACCATAGTGTCAGTATTTGATGTGAAATCTGAAAATTTAAAAGTTGAAAGAATTTGTTCCGCAAGTTTTACTTGTTCTACACTCGGAATATAATCACTTTGTTTAGATAATTCGGTACCATAAGATTCATTCAAAAATTTTCTCTCAATAGCAAAAATATTTTTGTTCTCATTATTTTTAATGCAATAATCAACTATTCCTTCCCCTTCTGCCCCCATTTCATAACTTACTCCCTTAATGTTACCGAGAGTAAACTGGACTCCCAAGCTTTGTATTTTCAAAGTGTTTTCTAAATAATCGCAGGTTACCGGTCCCGGTTTAAAAGTTAGAGAAATATCTGTAGCCAATCCCAAATCAGAGCCATCTTTCGCACTGTAGCTGTGGAAATTTTTCAATTTATGAACCAGGGTTAGATTAACTTCATCAAACATAAAAACACTAGTTGGATACTTAACCTCAAATCCATACTGGCTATTTGTATATGTTTTCCAGCTTTCTTGACTTACAACATTCTGTTCTAAATCTTTAGGGGCATTTTTTATTATTTGAGATCTCCAAGCAAACCAACCCGCACCAGACATAAGTACAACTATAATTAAAGCTACCAAAATCAGTAGCTTTTTAGATTTTTTAGGCGGAATTGAAACAGAATTATTTTGATTAAATTGTGGAGGAGTTATAGGCTGATTAAAATTGTCCATAAATTTAAGCTTAATTAATAATATTATTATGATAAAATAATATCATGAAAGAAAACCAAGAACAAATTGATTACTGCAATATTTTA
>JBBSYA010000060.1:0-1052 GCA_038045485.1 Nanobdellota archaeon | reverse complement strand
AGCTTAGAAAATCAAGAGTAATTGTTATTCAGGGTGTTAAGAAATTGGCTTTTGAGTAGTAGTTTCTCTTTTAGAAAAAGAGAAGCCCACGCTAAGAGAAAACTTAGATAGATGCACCCAAGAAACTAAATTAGCTTGTGTTCTCCATAAGCTTTATAAATCATGTTTTGGTGTTAATTTTATGTTCTATGTTGTTGATATAGAAGACTATGTAAGAGTTGAGCCGAAGCTTTTCGGACTGGATACTAAGACTGCTGTAGAGGAACAACTCGCAATTACTTATAGTAACTACCACGACGAAGAAATGGGCGAAGTTATAGCGGTTATTAATGTAAGTAATGTTGGCGAAGGGATAATTATTCCTGGAGACGGCGCCGCTTATTATAATTCTGA
This sequence comes from Nanobdellota archaeon, assembly GCA_038045485.1. Classification (GTDB taxonomy): domain Archaea; phylum Nanobdellota; class Nanobdellia; order Pacearchaeales; family GW2011-AR1; genus CAIPOI01. The sequence continues at coordinate 659 of JBBSYA010000060.1, read as the reverse complement.
TTTTAAATTACTTGTTTGGAAACCAGAAATTAATGAGCTTGTTTTTGGAACAATAACTGAAATAACAACTTTTGGAGCATTTTTGAACATGGGTGCAATGCAGGGAATGATACACATAAGTCAGACAATGGAAGATTTTGTTAGTTTTTCAACATCAAATGTTTTGAGCGGAAGAAGCACAAAAAGAGTTTTGAAGAAAGGAGATAATTGTTTAGCAAGAATTGTTGCAATATCTTACAAGGGAGATCAACCTAAAATCGGATTGACAATGAGACAACCAGGATTAGGAAAGATTGAATGGATAGAAGAAGAAAAGAAGAAAGAAAAATCTGCTGCAAAGAAAGCAGAAAAGGCAGAGAAGGGCGATAAGAAAGAAAAGAAAGGAGCTAAAAAATAAAAATGGTTAAGAAAGCAAAAGCATGCAAAAAATGCAGATTTATATTTGAAGATGGAGAAAGATGCCCAAAATGCGGAAGCAATTCTTTTACTGAAAACTGGAAAGGAAAAATTGAAATAATTAATCCAGAACAATCTGAAATCGGAAAACAATTAAAGCTTGCCGATAAGGGTATTTATACAATTAAAAGCGATTAAATCTTTAAAATAAAATGGAAATTAAAAAAAATATTAGAAATGATTTATTTGGAAGAAAAGAAATA
>JBBSYA010000059.1:0-4989 GCA_038045485.1 Nanobdellota archaeon | reverse complement strand
TAAAATGGAAATTAAAAAAAATATTAGAAATGATTTATTTGGAAGAAAAGAAATAGACATAATTTTAACTGCTGAAAAAACTCCAAGTTTTGCTGAAATTTCAAAAATGCTTGGTGAGCATTTTAAATCAGAAGAAGATGCAATAATGGTAGAAAATATTAAAGGAAAGTTTGGAAGAAATACTTTTTTGATAAAGGCATGCATTTATGATAATAAGACTTTAAAGGATGAAGCTTTCAAGAGATTAATTAAAATGAAGAAGGTTGCTGCTCCTGCTGCTTAATAAAAATAATATGGTAAAAAATAAATCAAAAAGAAAAAAAGAAAACCGCCCAACAAGCAAAAAATATAAGTTTTATACAATTTCAGGAGATAGTGTTAAGAGAGCAAAATATTGTCCAAGATGCGGACCTGGTGTTTTCTTAATGGTTGCTAATAATCGTTCTTATTGTGGCAAATGCCATTTTACTTCTTTTGAGACCAAGAAATAGTTTTATTTAGTTCTAAGAAATAATTATTTTAAATAATAAAATATTAGTTTGAATTTGTTGTTAAGAATAAATATAAGTTAAAAAAGAAATCATCTTCCGCATTCATTAATATTTCATCAGGAGATAATTGTCGATTGTCTTGATAAAGTTCATCCATTTTAATAAATAGAGTTTCAGCTTTTTCTCTGTCAGAGGGGTTTGGAATATGAAGACATGGATGTGTTGAATGTTTATTATATGCTCTCAAATAGTTTCTATCCGTAGCTAATACTGATTTAAGTCCTCTTTCGCGAAGTGCACGAGAACCAATGTTTTCTATTGTTTGATTTACAGGTAGTTCATCATTTGGATGAGGTTCTCCATGATATAATTCTTCGGCACTTTTTTTTGCTTTCATTATGAATTCATCCAAATTCGCTTTAAAAAGATTATTGTTTGATAGAACATGCTTAAGGTTTAGAAATTATAAACCCGAAAGAGAGGCTTGAGACGTAAAAAATAGTACATCTTTTGCCTCTCCTTGGGAAAAAGAGGTGATAATATATTATCGTGTTTTAGGTATTTAAATCTTTTGGTTGTGTTGTAATTCGATAGTGACAATAAGCTTGGGAGATGGGGGCGGGAATTTTTTACAATAGATTTTATAAATCTCGTTTTCTTGTGATTTCTATGGAAGAAAATGAGGCAAAAAAGGAAATAAATGTAAGCTCAGAAAATACTGCTGTAAAACCTGAGCATCCTGTTCATAGCCAAGTTTATAATATTGTCATGGGAAAAGATCCTTCCTGGCAGGGAATTATTTATGATTTAATATCCAGCGAACAGCTTGACCCCTGGAATATTGATATTTCTGTTCTCTGCAGAAGCTATTTTGAAAAGATTAAAATACTCGAGGAAAATAACTTTCATATTTCGAGTAAGATGTTGCTTGCTGCTTCGCTTTTACTTAGAATTAAATCTGAAATTTTGCTTCATAAATATATTCGCGAGATTGATAATATTCTATTTCCGCACGAAGATGAAATTAAAAGAATAATTGAAAGAATTGAAATCGATGAAGATGAAGTCCCTATTCTTTCTCCTAAAACACCACTTCCAAGATTTAAGAAAGTTACACTTCAGGAATTAATCGATGCACTTGATGTCGCTATTAAAACTGAATCTCGTAGAATAGATAAGGAAATTCAGAAAAAGCAGGCTGAGAGATTGTCTCACGTAGATATACCTAAATTTAGAAGGATAAATATTAAAGATAGAATCAGAAAGTTTTATGCGAGATTATTATCTTCTTTTAAGAAAGCAGAATTAGAAAAACAAATAAAATTGCCATATACTCATTTTACAGGCAATAGTAAAGAAGAGAAAATTGCGTGTTTTCTTCCAATGCTATATTTAAGCAATCATGGAAAGATTTGGATAGAACAAGAAGCACACTATAAGGAAATATATCTTTATCTTTATGAACATTTTAAGAAAGCTTTTCCTGAACACGATAAAGAATTAATTGACCCTGCTGAAAGTTTGGAAGATATTCCCGCCGAACTAATGGAGCAGATTGGTGAGAATGAAGAAGAGATGGAAAAAGAAGCTGAACCGTTGGAGAATATGGAAAATCATAAAATGGAAGTGCCCTTAACAAGTCAACCCTCCTTGAATGAGGAAGATACAGATAGGCAAAAAAAAGTCGAAGAAATTAATAAAGATTCAGTAAATTCTAATGAATTTTCTGACCCTCCAACTCTTCGAGTTGAAGGTTTTGAGAATCCTATAAGTGATGCTATCGATGTAGAAAGCGAGTTGGACATATAATCACTTTAAATTAGAATCTTCCCATCTGCGCATAGCGCCTTCTTGAATAATTATTCTTTGAGTTTGACTAAAATCGGGTTTTGATTGAGGATATTTATATCTCAAATAAAATCCATATAAAACTCCAATAAATATTCCAGAAATATGTGCAAGATGGCCCGTTCCTTGGTCGCCAAATCCAAATATTCCTAAAATTCCAGCGCCAACCCATAAAATCGCTGCAATAAACATAGGCATAGGCAGATTAAATGCCCAAACAGTCATTCCTGGACGAAGAACCGCAAGTGTTCCTATAACTGCCATAATAGCGCCAGAAGCTCCGAGAGCATTAGGATACCAATAGAATGAAACTATATTTGCAAATATTCCAGATAAAATAAAAAGCCAAAAAAACTTTTTGCTTCCAATAATTCCTTCAAGCATTAATCCAAAAAGAAATAATGCAAAGAGATTAAAAAATAAATGAGTTATACTTCCATGAAGAAAAACTGCAGTTAGAAATTGCCATAGCAGAGTAGGAGCATTAGGAGTAAGCATAAATAATTCAGTAAATCCGGGAATAATTGTTTGAACTAAAAAGATTAATATGCAAATTCCGCATAACCATAACGTAAAATATTTTTGATTTTTCATTTTTTCGCAAATGTTTGTGATACGAGTAAGGGAAAAACTATTGTCGCGTCAGCAAAAACCTTTATGGTTTTTGCGTTGGGCAGAATTTTGCCCCAGCTTATAGCTTCTTCCGGTAATGCGCCAGCATCACTGCCGTCATATTCTTGTGCAGTGTTAATATAAACCGAATAATCTAAGCCGTTACGGAGCATGTTTGCGTTAAGAATAGCGTGTTTTACTATTCCGCTTCCGAGGATTATTGCTCCACTTTTCTTTAGGCCAATAGTTGTATCATTAAACCATTTAACATCTTCTGCGACATCAAGAATAAAATCCGGATGTTTGAATTTGAAAAAATAAACATTGTCGCCTATTGCTCCATCAGTTATACACGGACAATAAACCTGAATTTGATTTTTGAATGCCTGATAGTAAATGGAATTTTTGTTATTTATTTTTTCACCCATTTTTTGAATTATTTTTAGAGGAGTTACTGGTTTATTCGTTTGTTTTTGTTCATAATAGAGTTCTTCAAGAATTGGCTGGAGAAATTTTTCAAAATCAACATATCTATCATTTGAAACAAAAATATTACCTATTCTATTTATGCCTTTTTTGCGAAGTTTTTCTCCACTGGCTCTAAAATCTCCAAGATAAAAGTCTCCAAGGCATTTTATTATATCTTCTTCTATTCCACCTGTTGTTGAAACAAGAACATTTACTTTTTTGTGCTCAACTAAATAACGGATAATATCACGATTACCCGAACTAATCATATTCGAAGTATAGCCGAGAAAGATAAAGGTATTTTCTTTAATCATTTCATTAGTTATATCTATTGCTTTTCCAAGATGGCTGGCTTGAAAGCCAGAATTTGATAGGCTATTGATTACCTGATTGAAATCGGATTTTTTGTTGAAGTCAAAACCTTGGATTTTTGTTCCAGCAAGTTTCTTGCCCTCGCTTGCCCTAAGGAGATTTTTCTTTGCAGTTTTTTCGTTAGTGCTGCCTTGAAGTTTGATATCTGCTTCTCTTTCTTTTTGCTTTAATTCTTGAGTTTGTAGGTCTACACCAAGATATTCTCGCTTCTTTTGTACCCGTTCACCCGTTCTAAGGGAAATAACTCTGTAGAAGTATTTGTGATGGTTTCTTTCTTTTATTTCAGTGTAAGCCATTCAATTGTACGGCTACAATAGTTTAAAAGTCTTTTGGATGTGGACGTATAAAGACTTATCTTTTGTAAGGTAATCCTGCTTTTACGGCTCTGCGATAAGCTTCAATTTCTCTTTTGAATGGTTCTAAAATAGCAGGTGTTTTCGGCATTAAACTATATTCAAATCCTAAGGCTTCTGCAGCTTCGAAACTATGTCTGAATAATTCTCTTCTAACCATAGAATTTGAAATTGTGGGCGTTTTTCTCATAACTACTATAATTAAATCGGCTTTATAAGAATTATTGTTTTTTATTAGTTCTTACCAAAGAATCAGCTTTATCGTAAACTTTTTTTACTTTATTCATGAAATCCCTGAATTTGCCAGCTTTTATTGCTGCTTTTGCTTCTTGCATTAGATTTTGAAGATAGAATAGATTGTGAAAAGTTGCGAGACGCATGCCCACAGCCTCCTCTTGATGGAGTTGATAGCGGATGTAAGCTCGCGTGTAGTGTTTGCAAACCCAGCAACTGCAAGATTCATCGATTGGTTTTGTATCGAATTTGAATTTTTCTTGAAAAATTCTTAGTTTGCCTTTTGATGTAAAAAGAGTTCCTCTTCTTGCATTTTGTGTTGGAAATCTGCTATCGAACATATCACAACCTCTGCTGATTGCTTCAAGAAGTTCAACTGGATTTCCTGCACCCATAAGATAGCGGGGTTTATTTTCTGGAAGAATTTTATTTGAAACCTCAATCATTTTCATTTCAGCTTCTGTTGTTTCTCCGAGGGCGAGTCCACCAATTGAATATCCGTCAAAATTCAGTTGTTTTAATTCTTCGCAAGATTTTTTTCTTAAATCTGCATGTATTCCGCCCTGAGTTATGCCCCAAAGCAATTGTTTCTTTTTGTTAGGAACTTTTTC
>JBBSYA010000058.1:0-2252 GCA_038045485.1 Nanobdellota archaeon | reverse complement strand
TTTCTCAAAAGAGAAAATCCTTAACTTAATGGAATTGGGTGGGCGGGTGGGAATATGATTAGTAAATATTTATAAGATTTAGATTACTTTATCATTCATGCCATTCAAACTCTCCCCCTCAAAACTAAACTTATACTTAGAATGCCCTTTATGCTTCTGGCTTAATGAAAAGGGAGTGCATAGACCATCTGGTCCATTTCCTTCTCTTCCCGGAGGAATGGATAGGAAACTTAAGATATATTTTGATAAATACAGAAAAGAGGGAAAACTTCCTCCTGAATTAAAAGGCAAGGTTGAAGGAAGGCTGTATGATGATGTTGAAAAGATGGATTTATGGAGAAATAATTTTAAGGGGCTTTCCTGGAAAGATGAGGATGGAAATATACTAGCAGGTGCAATAGATGACTGCCTGGTTGATGGAAAGAAATTTATTATAATTGATTTCAAGACTTATGGAGGAAGCGTGGTAGGTGATGAAAAAATTAAATATTATCAGAATCAGATGGATTGTTATGCTCTGCTTTTTGAAAAGAATGGATTAAGTCATCCGGGATATGCATATCTTATATTCTTTATGCCTGTTGAAGTAAAAGAACATGGAGAGGTTAAGTTTGACATTCAGGTGAAGAAGATCTTTGTTGACAGCAAGAGAGCATTAAAAACTTTCAACAGCGCAATAAAGGTTATTGAAAGTCCGCGTCCGAAAAAACATTCAGAATGTAAATTCTGCGCCTGGGCGGATGATGAGTGGAAGTTTGAGTGAGTGGGAAGAAGAAAAATAAGTAAGTTTACAATAAAAAGGTTTAAATACTGCTATAAATTATAAGTTTATAACTATAAACTAATAGTATATATAAAAATGGCAAAATTGGATAAAGCATCAGGGGAATGTTTAAAGATAATATTAAAAGATTTCTCCGTAGAGCACACTATAACCTCTCTTTCAAAAGATATAGGAAATACCAGAATGGGAATATGGAAGACATTAAAAAAACTTCAGTCTGATAAACTTATAATTCTCATACCTGCTGGAAAAGGAAAGACAAGCACATATTTGGCAAGATTAAATTGGGAAAATCCTCTTTTAGCTAAAAATCTTTCATTAATCTTAACAGAAGAGGCAATGAAAAATCAAAGATGGTTGGATAACTTTAAAGAACTTGAAGACAAAGGAGATTTTATTATTTTATATGGAAGCATTTTACATTCTCCAAAAGAAGCTAAAGATATAGATGTTCTTGGGGTAGTTTCAGATAAAAAGAAATTTATTCAAATACATAAAATAATAGATAAAATACAGATAACTCAAATTAAAAAAATTCATTCTATGAATTTTACAGAAGAAGAGCTTAAAAAGGAACTCACTTCTCAGAAAAATCCAGCTTTTATAGATACAATAAAAAAAGGAGTTATTCTCTTTGGACAAGAAAAATTTATTAAGTTCATAGAGAACTTAAACATTAAATAATAAAATGGACAAAATTAAAGAATGTTTTAAATTAGCAATTAAGGATGAGAAAAAAAGCAAGAAAAAGTTGATTAAAGGATTACAATAATCAATAAAAACTCCTTTCTCTCTTTTAGTTAATATGAGAATTTTGGATATTCCAAAAGAAAATCGTCCCAGGGAGAGGTTTTTGAAACAAGGCCCGGAAGTTCTGAGTGATTCAGAACTTTTTGCAATACTTTTGAGGACAGGAACAAGAGAAACAAAGAATAAAGAGGGGAAAATAACTCCAGGAGAAAATGCAATAGATATGTCTAATAGACTCATTAGTGAATATGGTTTAGATAAACTTCTTGAGTGTTCATTAAAAGAACTTCAAAAGATAAGAGGGATAGGACCAAGCAAGGCAATGCAGATATTGACTATTGCAGAACTTCAAAAGAGAATTAATCAATCTAAAATCCCCTTAAAGAAGATTACATGTGCAAAGGATGTTTTTGATTATTTTCATGAGAGATTAAAAGATGAAAAGCAGGAGAATTTCTATATATTAATGTTAAGCACAAATAATAATATTATTGGGGAGAATCTTATAAGCAAGGGAATTCTTGATGCTTCTATAATTCATCCGAGAGAAGTTTTCAAACCTGCAATTAAGAATAGTGCGTCTAAGATAATTTTGGTTCATAATCATCCGAGTGGAAACCCCTCTCCCAGTTCAGAAGATTTAGATATAACGAAGAGATTGATGAAAGCCGGAGAGAATATCGATGTGAAGATTTTAGATCATGTGATTGTTGCGGGG
>JBBSYA010000057.1:0-3747 GCA_038045485.1 Nanobdellota archaeon | reverse complement strand
AAATCAACTGCTGTTCTTTTAACATTGAAAACTTGAGTAACAATTAAATCACCAATTCCATAAACTGTTTCCATTTCACTTTCTTCAACATATCCAGGAACTTCTTTTAATGTTAAGAATGCGCCGTAAGGACCACCAATATCAACCATCCATCCGCTGTAATTCATATCCTTAATTTCACCAATAACAACATTTCCTCTTCGAGGAATATAAACTCCAGAAAGAGGTATAACTTTTACAAGTCTATCATTTTTTTCCATAACTCCAAGTCTTATTGCAACAATATCTTTTCCTTCTTTTATAGTCCAATCTCCAGGCAAGAAATCATCTCCACTTTCAAGGATTTCTCCAGGAGCAACTATTTGCTTTTTTTCTGTTTTTTCTTTTGCGGTCATTTTTGTTTTTTTTATCGTATGAATATGAGGTTTATTTTGCTGCAACTTTGATTTCTTCGCTTAATGCAGCACCATGCGTTATCGCATTTAATTTATCGTAAAATTCCATCTGCAATCCAATCGGAAGGTTTATCGTTACCTTTAAACTGCCGTCGGAAAGCCAATCTTCTTTTTCTTTGTATTGATTAAGAAGCCCATATGCTTTTCCAGTATAAATTGCTGGAATGGTGATGGCTATTTTTTTTGTCTCAATTTTAATCGGCAGGATGCTTTTTAAACCTTCTGTTATAGCTGAAACTTGTTGATCAACAGGCAAATTTGTAATATTAACACCTGCTTGACTAAGCGCAGAAGTAATTACTTGAGGTGTAAATGGTCTTCCAGTTCTTGCATCAACAGCATTTCTTACAAGCCAGTCAATAACCTGCTTTTTCTTGTTATCTTGCTGTTCTTCACGATAATCTTGGGGCAGTTGAATATCACCTTTCTTAACCATTCTATCAGCAACTGCAAACACATCGGCAGAGCCAAAAGCAGCAGTTAAATCTTCGCTTGAAGCTTTTGTTCCTGTTTTATGATTTGTGAATATATCATTTACAAGAAGCACATTTTGTATTGCAACAGCATCGCCTTTTCTCAGCTTCAAAGCAAGCTCCAAGTCTACAAGAATTTCATAATGTTTCGCGCCAACGCGCATTTTTACAAGTGTACTTTTTACAGGACTCATTTTACTTCACAAATTTCTTCAACTTATCGCCATTCAATCTCTGAACTTTCTTTTCTTTCTCATCTTTGAGAACAAAAGCAGCATCAAAATTTTCGATGTTGAAGTTTTTTCCTTTAATTTCCTTGAATATGCTCAAACCCATCTTAATTGCATCATCTATTTTCATGCCGTGCTTATATTGTTTTCTTAAAGCATCTTTAATTTTCTCATCATTCTCACCAATAGCAGTAGCGTAAAATTCAAAATAATTTCCAGTAACATCTGAAACATAAACATGATTCTTAGTATCAATTCCAGCAACCATAATAGCAATTCCAAAAGGTCTTACGCCGGGATGTTGTGTATATTGTTGTTTAACATCAGATAAATCTTTTATTATTGAAGCTACATCAATAGCAGAATCATAACTAACTCTATGTTGCTGTGAAAGTAATTGTGCTCTTTCAATTAAAATTCTGGCATCACTTAAAATTCCAGCAGCACAACCAATTATGTGGCTATCTATTTCAGAAATTTTATTAGCAGACTCACTTACCATCAAACTATCATTAATTCTTTTATCTGCAAGCATAACTACGCCATCAGAACAAACAATAGCCATACTAGCGCTTCCAAGTCGCACAGTTTTCTCTGCATATTCTACCTGTAAAATATGTCCTTCAGGAGAAAACATAGTCGCAGCTCTATCATAGCCCATCATTTGATTTTGAGTATCATTTTGTGCTTCCATTTTTTTGTTTTAACTTGTTTACTAGAAAACTGATAATAGTCAGTTTATTTTTAGTTTATCTCACAATTATTCTACTATTTTATGATTTTTAAATCTTCGCATTTTCGAGGCGAATGAGTTAAAAATTTCGAAGAAATTTTTAAATGTTATGATGGATTAAGAATTAAGTTCTCTATAACAATCTCTATTAAGACGATAGGCTGCGCCAATACCTAATCCACAAAAACCAAGAGCACATCCAAACAATAAATATCTTTTTTTAGAACTTTCATTCAAATAATCTAATGCTACCTTAGAAGCTTCAACTCGTGTTATTCTTTTAGCTTCTAAACCTGAAGATAATCCTTGAAAGAACTCTCGCCTATCTTTCATAGCATTATCAAGATTACAAAGAGTAATTCCTAAACCCAACATACTAGCAAGAATCATTACATTAAGGTTTTTTCTTCCCATAAAAATAATAAAAATATCTAGCTTTTAATGTTTATTATACTCTAGAATATTATAATTTATTAATCATCCCACTAACATTCTCAACATGCATATCCTTTCCAGAAAGCTTAAGAGAAGCTCGCACTTTTTCCAGCTCGCTTCGATTTATCGCAAGAATAATCTTACTTCCCTTACTCTTAACAACCGAAGGCGAAGCCTTAGCATATCCAAGAATTCCAACAAAACGAAGCACAGCTTCATCTATATTTTTCTGGCTTGCATCTTTTCCCGATATCAAAAGATATCTCTTATGTTCTCTATGACTTGGCTTGAGGGCTTTCATTTTTTTATCGTTTTTTCTTCTTTAATTCTACTTTATTTGATTTCTTCTTGATTATTAAATAAACAAGAACACCTATACCTACTCCAATTCCTGCATAAATATAAATCTTCGCATTTGAGAAAAGATTATTAGTTTCAACAGATTCATCATTTACAACCTCTTCGGATATTGTTGAATTATTGGCTGAATTAGTATTAGCTGCAAATTTAATCGGTTCAGATATTGTCTTAATAGTTAAATTAGCCACATTATTAACAATCGAATTAAGCTTTACATACAAATCATAATTAATCGAGGAAGAAATATTTAATTTCTTAGCTTCTCCAACAAATAGAGTAATATTAATTGGGCTACTTCTTATTATAATTTTAACAGAATTAGAACTAATGCTATCTAATGTTAGTGTATGGCTATAAGAATTTGAAGAAGAACTCGCAATTACCTTTCCAGTTTCAGTTTCATCGAGTAAATTAAATTTTATAACACTATCCTCTTTCAACTGATTAGTATATCCGGATACTATCTGATTATCACTCGGAACAAATGTCGATGCTGTCGAACCTCCCCCACCGCCACCACCTCCACCACCACAACTTGTGCAGGCAGCAGGCGCAGTTATTGTAAAGCTTCTATTAGTAGAATTAATAATATTTCCAGCAAAGTCTGAACAGTTTACACTCCAAACATAACTGCCGGCAGAAAAAGTTGAAGTTATCGAACTTGAATTAATAGTAATATTAACTGTATTCACTGCACCATTAACAATCAAACTGCAGTTACTAACATTGTTATTATCTGTAGCATTATACGAAAAAATAATTGTTGCAGAAGATGAAGTTTCAGAGTATCCATCAGCTGGAGAAGTCAAATTTATTGTTGGTTTTATAATATCAAGAGTAATACTAAAGTTAGAAGCCGAAAAAGAATAAACAGAATTATTATTAGAACCTCTGCAATTCCAGAAATAGCCAATCTCAACAGGCAGTGTGTAATTAAAAGCAGTTATGTTAAAAGTTCCAGAAGAATTTCGTGTTTCATTATAAGTTAAAACAGTAGCATTCCAAAGATAAAAAGTAATATTCGTAAGATTTAATCCTGATGAAGAACAACTAAAATTAGT
>JBBSYA010000056.1:0-2743 GCA_038045485.1 Nanobdellota archaeon | reverse complement strand
CGGGATTAACTTTACCAATAAGATTAAATGCACTAATCGATCGTGAGATTAAAGCTACAGTTTATGTAAAAAAACCAAGTACAGAAAGAATATTTGGAGTATTATTATATAACTTACTTTCAGGTCATCCTCCACAAGATTTTATATTCAATTGTTATTCCTTTGTTGAAAGAGCAGTTTTAGGAGAACATCTGGGTGACGAAAATTTTAGAAGACTTATTCATAGACCTAAATTTAAAGAATCTATAGTCAGACTTTCAGAATTAGATGATTTGTTATCAATTAACGATTTAGATAGAAGGTCGGGTATAAACAATAGTTTTCCTAATATTCTTTTTTCATATGACGGAGAAGCTTATGCCTTTGATTTCAATACTATTCTTCAACCAGAAGTAGAAGGAAGAAGCACCCTGGTTGAAACTATGCGCGAAGCAGGGGTTGATATTACTTCTAAATTTGAGAAACAAATAAGACGAGAAGAATCATTATGTTTAAACGCAAGGATACACAAAAATAGACCTTGTTTTGAAAGTATTGTAAAACTCATAGATTCTATTCCATATATGCAAGATAGAATTCAAGAAAAGGGTTATCATTCAGCGAAAGTATTTTTCAAAGATAGATTAGGTCTTTTAATGAAAGATGCTTCAGTATCTGTATAAATCTTTACATAAATCCTTAAAAAGCAAAAAAACCCCCTAACATTATGACTGAGTTAGTAGCATTATTATCCAAAGGAGAAGGAACCTGGGCACAGGTTGCAGGAATCATCAAACAAGGTGATTGGGAAAATATAATTCTTATTGGAAGTGAATTTGCAATGAAATTTCAAGTTCCAGAGGGAAAAGAAAAAATATGTGATTTTATTGAAATAAAATCGAGCAGACTTGTTGAATTAAAACAAGAGCTTCAAGAAAAACTTCAAGGAAAAATAAAAGGCACAGAAGTTGCGCTTTCTATTGCAAGCGGAGACGGAAAAGAGCACATGGCATTAATTTCAGCGTTATTAGCAGTTCCAGTTGGAGTAAGATTTACAGCTTTAACAAAAGAAGGAATAGTTATGCTCTAAGCAACTCTATCTTGTGAATGACTTTTAGGTGTTCCAGAATCATTTGTTCTTAATAAAGTTTCAGCAGGACCTACAACAGCATCTAAAAGTCTATCAACAATATTTGGAAATGCTGCTCTGTCTTCATTAGCTTTAACTCTTTGAGATAATCTTGCAAGTTCTGCTCTATGATCTTCTTCTGATACTTTTCCCATGACGTGGCTCATAACCCAAGCAGCACCATCAAATACCCAATAAATTGGTTTTGAAATAATATGAGTATAAGTAACAGACGTACTGCTATTTGTATGCTCTGAATCATATCTATTTGCCTGAATTATCATAGTCAAAATTACGAGCGATTGCCTTTTAAAACTATCTTTTTACGTCCATTAACATTTATTAAAAACAATATAATAATGCTTAAAAGGCGATAAAACTTATTAAGAATATGAACCGAGAAATAGCTTATTTTTTAGCAGAAACTATTATAGGCCAATATGCAAAAATGCCTCTTGCGATAAGTAGAGTTAATCTGGATATTAATCAACTTGCAGAAATATTAGGTAGTGCTCTTATTTGGGAGCATAAGGAAAAAATGCAGTTTGAAATCCCTGGCGAAGAGAAAGACGCACCTACTCAATCAAGTGCGAGAGGATACACTATGCAGACTTTTTGGCCAAGAAGAATATTTTGCAATAAAGACAAACCATTCCGTCCACCATTAGGGAAAATTGTAATGGCTTATCAAAGAAGAGAAGAACAACAATTCTATGAACGAAGATCAAGCGGACTTAATCCAGAAGTAGTTTGCAGGGATTTTAGATACAATCCTAAAATAAAAGAAATCAAACATAGACTTGTTGCAGAAGGGCATGAATACGGCGTAATGGTAGATTTATACACTCTGTTAGGAAGAGACGAGGTACGAGTTCATATTCCTCTTTTTTTTGATCCTGGCGCAACAGAATCTGATCTAGATGAATTTGCTAGATTCTCAGTACGTCAGCAAAACCCCCTCCAAGAAGAAATCTCTTATGCAAATCAGAGAGTATTTCAAGAGAAATTTTATCCAACTAAATAAATTCTATTTCTAAACCTAAATTAAGTAAGTTTTATTCTTACATCCCATCAGAAAAATCTTTTGCTCCAAGACTTCCCATTCTGCTCATTCCAGTGTTTCTCGGTTTTGTATTTGCTGCAAGAACATCATCAATTCTTAAAATCATATTTGCTACTTCTGAAGCAGAGCTTATAGCCTGAAGCTTGTTTTTAGCAGGCTCGATTATCCCTGCTTCTAAAACATTTTCAATTTTATTAGTAATTAAATTTATTCCAGCATAAATTTCACCCTTGTCGTGTTGGGATTTAAGTTCAGTAACAATATCAATTGGATCTAAACCAGCATTTTCAGCAAGAGCAGAAGGAATACATTCGAGTGCTCGTGCAAATTCTTCTACTGCTAATCTTTCTCTTCCATTAAGACGATTAGCAAACTCTCTTAATTTTTTAGATAATTCAATTTCAATAGCACCAGCGCCAGCAACAATGCTTCCACTCTTAACAACGCTCGCAATATCGCCCAAACCATCGCGAATTGCTCGCTCTATTTCATCAACAACATGTCTTGTACCACCACGAATTAATATTGAAACACTTTTAGGATTATCACAACCCTCAACATAAGTCATTTTT
>JBBSYA010000055.1:0-31866 GCA_038045485.1 Nanobdellota archaeon | reverse complement strand
TATATCTTTCAGAAGTTAGTACAACACCAGCACAAATAGCTCCTGGTGCAGAGGGTACAATTAATATGAAACTTGAGAATATAGCAGATACTTCTCTTAAGGATATAAGAATAGAACTTACACTTCCAGCAGAATTAGCAGCATATCAAGATGCTTCAAGGAAGAAAATTGATTCTCTTGCAGCAGGTTCTTTAACTGATGTTTCATTTAAGATAATAGCAATTCCTTCTGCAGAAGAGGGCGTATACAAAGTGCCTATTAATTTTAAGTATGTTAATTCAATTGGCGATGAAAAAAGCGAGAACAACACATTAAGCGTATCTATAGGCAGCTCACCACAATTAATCGCGGAATTATCCTCGTCAGAAATATATAAAGGAAATTCATTGGGAGATATAAAAATAAAGGTTATAAATAATAATGTTGGCAATGTTAAGTTTCTTAAGGTCGTTCTTGGAGAATCTCAAAATTATAAGATAATTGGAACAAATCTGGATTACATTGGCGATTTAAATTCCGACGATTTTTCAGAAGTTACTTTTAAATTAAATGTTAATGATGACAAAAAATTAATTATTCTTCCAATAACTCTTAATTATAAAGACTCATTAAATAGAGACTATACTCAGCAACTAAGCATTAATTTTAATGTTCCAAGCGCAAAAGAAGCAGGAATAAAGACAAGTTCTGCCGGAACTTTTATTCTTTTAATTATTATAGTTATTGCAGGAGTTATTGTCTACAGAAAATATTTCAGAAACACATTAAAGCATAATAAAAGAGCAGTTTTTGATTTTAAGTCTAAGATTTAACTTTTTATTCTGCCCCTAACTCCCTATCATCTAATTTTAAATTACTTGACTTATCTTTTACTTGTTGGTTTTGGACTCATAATGCCTAGAGATTATTTTCCTCTTTGGATGCTTTTTGCTTCTAATATTGTAGATTTAGACCATCTATTCCGTTTGTTTTCTAAAGAATCTCCAATAAAGCAAGAATATGGCTTAGACAAGCTTATTTTTCATAGATGGTGGAATATCTTTCCAATAAGCATCTTATTTATTATTCCTGGCTGTAATTGGTTTGCCTTGGGCTGGGCGTTGCATATTTTCTTAGATGGTTTGATGGTGCGTTTTAGATTAAATTCTTTTTTAATTCCGCTTAAACCTTAAATAGTTCAGTAACCTGATTTCTAAGAGAAAGAGTTATTTTAGGATTTAGATATGTTCTTTGTTTGCAGAAATAAGAATGAATTGCTAATGCTTTTTCAGGAGTATTATTATTCTGACTAATATGGCAAAGCATCAAATTTTTAAGTTTTCTATTGGCATGTTCCAGCACACATGAAGCTGATTGTTCATTAGAAAGATGTCCTACATCGCTTTTAATCCATTGTTTTGTCGGCCAGGGATATCTTCCCTCTTCCAACATTTTTTCGTCATAATTCGATTCAATGCATAAAAAATCAGAGTCTGTAACATTTTCAATAACTTTTTTGCAGGCATAGCCCGCATCAGTTATTATTCCAAGTTTTTTATTATTTTGAACAATACCATACGAAACAGGGTCAAGAGCCTTGTGCGACTTTGGAAAAGCTGAAATTTCCATACCCGCAATTTTCATAGTATCATTGCTTTTAAGGTTGTTGAGTAAATTTTTATCTGAACATAAAAATGAGTGAGCAATCATCTTTCTAGTTGCAAAAATAGGCACATTAAATTTTCTTGCAAAAACATCAACACCCCTAATGTGGTCTGAATGTTCATGTGTAAGAAATATACCTTTAATCTTTTCAGGATTTCTATTTAAAACTCCTAGTCTGTTTTCTATTTGTTTGCAGGATATTCCACAATCAACAAGAACAGCTTTTTCTGTTTTTTCATTTTCAATATAAAAACAATTCCCACTCGAGCCCGATGATAATGCACTTATTTTGATTTTTCTTTTTCTCCTTTTTTAAAAATAAACGCCCACTACAGGAGTCGAACCTGTCTACCCCGTAAGGGGTCAAGCTTTCCAGGCTTGTCTAATGCCGCTATAGGAAATGGGCTTAATGCAAACAACCAAGACCCATTTTTAATATTATCTATGTTTGCCTTCGGCTCGCATATTTATGTAAGGCTTCGCTTATTTTTTATAAACCCAAAATTAATAATATAATAACAAGTTGGATAGAAGTTTATTTAATTAATAGGAATTTGGTTTGAATAATGTTTACGAAACTTTAACTCTTTGAAATTATATAAAAAACTTCTCCAGCTTCATCAAATTGAAGCTTTTCAACTTTCATGTTAATTCTGTCAAGCATTCTTTCAATCCAGCCACGCCTTGCAAATTCCATTTTCTTACCACCAAGAGTTCGTGTAGCAAAACTTATTACAATAAACTTGGATTTTTCTGCAACTATCTTTATAACCTCTTCAGAATATTTATGCCCCTTCTTTTCTAATGTATCAAGAAGCTTAAACATAAAGCAAACATCAATATCTGTGGGGAGCTTTTTTATGTTTTCTACGTTAGTTAGGTCTTTAGTTTCAGCAATTCCAAATGCCTTCGTAGTCTTAAAAAATTTATTCAAAAAGCGTGTATCGCTTTCATTAATATCATAACAATAATAATGTTCAGGATAAATTGCCATGAATGGAAAAGAAACAGGGTTTAATCCGCATCCTAAATCCATAATATTCCTTGGTTTTCCAGTTATATCAAAAATTCTGCCATATAACTCCGAATAAATCAGCAGTCTTTCTTGAGTTGAGCGGTTAGTTGCAAGAATTTTTCTGATTATATCAATATTCTTTGGTTCCTTAGAAAGTTCATGAAGATATTCATCAATTCTCTTATTTTTCTTAGAAGATGCTTGAAAACTTCCATGAATATTATGCAAGAGCGTTTTCACACCTTTAATTATCAGTTTTTCATCGAAGCCCAGATTTTTCTTAGTATAATCTTGAATCTTCTGACTAATAACTTCTTCAGAAATATCCCTATACTTTCGGCTTTTCTTTATTTCACTAATCAACTCTTTTATATCCATAAACTAACAAGCATATCTAGAATTATAAAGCTTATCAAAAGCAGGTTTTATCTGCTTCTCAAAAATTTCTTCAGGGGTTTTTGTGCCGTCTATAACAACCACATTATGATTATGTAATTTCCAGGGAAGTTCAAGGTATTTTTGCCTTAGTTTTTCAATAAAATCAATATCTTTCTCAAATTTTTGTTCTTCTTTTCTTTCTCCATCTTTTTTCATTCTTTCTGTGGCTACTTTAACGGGAACATTAACAATATAAGTTAAATCTGGAATTGGAAGTCCACTATGCATTTTAACTAATTCATTTAATTCCATTCCTTGTGTTTGTTGATATGAAAGCGTAGAAAGTGAATATCTGTCTGAAATAACATGTGTTCCCGTATTTAATGTTGGTGCAATAAGCTCTTTCACATGTCTTTGTCTATCTCCAATAAACATTTCAGCAAGTTTTCTTGCTTGTGAATATGGGTCTTCTTCATTTTGCAAAATTTTTCTTATATCCTGATTTTTGTAGGGTTCTCTTGTTTTTAGAACGTGATTGTATTTATTCAACCCAAAAATATAATCTGCTAGCATTTTTGCTTGAGTGCTCTTTCCACATCCATCAATTCCCTCAAATGTAATAAATAATCCGCGTTTTGTCATTTTAAACAATTCTCTCAAGCGCGCGATTCGGGCCGATTATGCAAGGCTCTGCGCATTTCCTGCCTTGTTTGCATTTTGGTTTAATCCAATCAAGAACTTCTGGCTTGCTTTTGCCATATTTTTCAGCAGTAGCAAGAGTATTTTTCATTATTTCATATTGTGGATGGCTATCTAATCTAAGCAAGCATTTACTTCTGAAGTCTCTAAGTGTGCCAATCTCACTAACTGCAACTAACTGAGCCTGTGGATAATCTACCTCAGCAACTTTTTTCAAATCAGCCAGCCATTCATTATGCATCAGGGTTCCATTGACTATCTCGGGAACAAAAAATCCACGTATAGCTGTTAATCCCGGAGTCTGCATGCTATACTGTATTGTTCTGTGTCTGTGCGCCTGCGCTAAACCTGCAAAACTTAAAAGATAGTTTGTGGCATAAACCTCACTAAAATGCTCTTCAACAGGGGTTTCTCTGAACATTGAAAGATGTCTGTCGGTTTGATTTTCTAAATTTTCTATTTTAAACGTTTGAGTTTGCTGAACAAATTCATCCATTGCCGAGGCAAGCTTTTTTTCAAAATCATTTCCAATTTTGCCTCTTTTAAAGATATATTCTTCAAATGTTTGCATTAAAAAATTAATTTGTCTGGCATTTACAGTATGAACCATTTTTGTTGGAGTAAATACGCTAGTCATATATCTTGCATTCTCCTGGGCAAGTTTTGTTAGAGGAGTTTTTTTATCACTTCCAGTAATATACATTCTCGGAAAATCTTTTTCAGGATATTCATGGGAAATAATTTCTTCAAATCTAACAAGCCATTTATCATAAAGTGCCTGCTGTTCGCCTCCCAGTTTCATTTTAGTGTACCTTGCAGATTTTTCCGAAACATCGCATTGTCTCTCGTTGTTAAGAACCATGGCAAGTATTTTAGGAATATCTCTCATGTAGAATGTAAGATGCTTATGCTCGAAAGGGCTATGATGCCCGCCTTTCAAAAGCCTGCCTTTAACAAGTCCTTCTTTGTAGGGCTCTTCAAATAACCCTTCTATGTCGCTTTCAGAATAGCAAACTCTAGCTGCAACCTGCGCTGTTTTTATTATATCTTCTGCAGAAGCTGTTCCATTAAACTGCGGGATTAATATTATTTCCATCTTTTCAAAACTTAACCCGAAACTAACTATTTAAAGAAAATTGTAAGCAAATATATACTTTAAAACAATTTATTATTTAAAGCCAGAATAGAGAAGATTGTCATGGTAATAGGTGTAGATTGCGATGAAGTAATATTTCCGCTTCTTCCAAGTCATTGTGCCTTTCTTAATGATAAATATGCCCTAAATCTCGATTGGAGGAAATTTACAAGTTATAATTTCTGGGAGCATTACGGAAAAACTAGAGGGCAAGCAGTTCAAGATTTTATAGAATTTACTTCTACAGATGAATTCATGAAAGTTATGCCCATTGAGGGTTCACAAGAAGGAATTAGAGAGCTCAAAAAACTCGATAAACTTTATATTATAACTTCGAGAACAGATAACTTAAAAGATAAAACTAATAACTGGTTAGAACAACATTTTCAGGGGATTTTTTCAGGAGTAGTTTTTGGAAATATTTTCTCAAATAATGGAAGGAAAAAGATTTCAAAAAGGCAGCTTTGCTCTGAAAATAATATTTCACTTTTGCTTGAAGATCATTGGGATTATGCCTTAGATGTTTCTCAAGATATCCCCGTTGTTTTATTTGATAAGCCCTGGAATCAAGATAAAAAGGATAATAGTGGAAGAATAATAAGAGTTTATAGTTGGAAAGAAGCAATTGAGGAAGCAAGAAAATTTTACTAATCTTTCATCTCTATCTTAACATTAACGCTTCTTGGAATAGGCAACTTCATGATTGAATGAAGAACAGATTCATTAGAAGGTAAATCAATAATTCTTTTGTGAATTCTCATTTCAAAATTATCAAAAGTAGCTGTTCCATTTCCGCATGGAGATTTTCTTGTTGTTATCTTAAATCTTTTTGTTGGCAAAGGTATAGGTCCACTTATGTTTACGCCAGATTTCTTGGCTATTTCTTTAATTGTAGCGCAGACATTGTTTAACTCGTTAATGTCCAAGCTTCCTAGTTTTATTCTAACTATTGCCATGTTTAGTCTAAAAAAAGTACATTTAAAAACCTTTTCTATGGCATTTAGAAAGGTTTTTAGAAGAATGTTGAGGATAAATAGTCTAGAAATATAAATCTGCTTTTTTATAAATACTAATCTTTAAATAACTGTTTAGATTAAGAATAATATGGGGTGGAAAGAATCATCGGCATGGAAAAAGAGTTTAATAATAGGGGTTATTTTATCCCTCATTCTTTGTGCATATAATTTATTAAAGTCCTCTAATTCCTCTCCATTAGGAGTAAGTATTCCTGGAACCCTTTTTTATTTTCTATTCTATTCCCTAATGTTTTTCCTATTTCTTCTTCCATTTTTCTCTGGTTTTTTTAGAAATACTTCAATAATTAAAAGAATATGCATTATTTTATCTGTTTTAATATTTGCTTGGATATCTGTTTTAATATCTTGGGGTTCGCTAGTAGTGCTTTTATTTTCGATTCCCGTAGGATTTGGAGTAGGGTTATTAATTGGAAATATAATTGATAAATTAATAGAACATCATAAGATAAGATTTACGGATGAATCCTCTTCAAAAAGAGATATAGTTTGGAAAATTGTTTTATTTGATTTTCTTTTCGTTATTATTTTTTGGTTAGTTTTAAGTACGGAGTTTGTTCAGAGATTTTTAGATTCATTTAGCTCACCAATGGAACTTCCATTACTTCTATATCTTGTGCTATGCTTAGTAATTATTATTCTATTTGATGTGATATATTCTCGTAAAAGGAAAGAGAATTTTAATAGATTTAATCAAAATCTTTAAATAAAAGCCCCCACTAATACTATTATGGCTACAAAAAGAATCCTCGTCTTCTTCCTCATAATCCTCCTACTCTCAATCTTTTCTATAATATATCCAAGCTTAACCGGAAAAGCTTCAGGACAAACAGACTATCCTCTTGAATATGCAACTCTCCAAAGAGTTATAGACGGAGATACAATTGAGCTGGATAATCAAGAACATGTTAGAATGTTGGGAATCAACACGCCAGAAAAGAAAATGCCTCTTTCAAATGAATCCAAAGCGTTTCTACAGCAGTTTGTTGGAAAGAAAATAACACTTGAAAGAGATTGGGAAGATACAGATAAGTACAAGCGGAAATTGCGTTATATTTATTACGATAATCGCTTTTTGAATCAAGAAATTCTCGAATTAGGATTAGCTAATTCTTATTATATGTCTGGATTAAAATACGAAAAGCAGTTATTAAGCGCTGAAGAACAAGCAAAAGATCAGCAAATAGGAATATGGAAAAAATCAACGGAACTTTGCGTAAACTGCATAAAACTAAAAGAACTCAATCCAACCCAAGAATATTTTATAATAACTAATGAATGTAATTATGATTGCACCTTGGATAAATGGTTTGTAAAAGATGCAGGAAGAAATACAATTTATATTTCAAATATGTCTGCTTCAGCACAAAAGACATATGATAGCAATGGAAAAGATATTTGGAATAATGAAGGTGATAGACTTTTTATGTTTGACAATAAGGGATTATTAGTTTTATTTTATGAGTATAGTTAGTTAATCTGTGGCTGAACAAAAATAAACGAAGAGTTAAAAAAATTAAAAACAAACCGAATTTGTGCCTAGCAAGTTTATGAGTGTAAATAGATATAATCCGAGTAAGCTTGCGAGCAGATTTGTAATTATCCGATTAATTTTATTAATGTAATCTCATCTTGAAAAAAGTTGATTTGCAAATTTAAGCGCTAATTTGTGAGAAGCCCCGTAGTTTTGGTTTTTGAATTATAATTATATTTTTTTTACTAATTCTGCGTAATGTTTATCCAAATCTTTTTGATATTTATTATTAGGTTTTATTAAAGCATCATAGGCATAATATCCTGCACAAATTATTCCAATAATAGAAGTAACTATTGCAAAAGGCCAAGCTATCCACCAATTTAAGATAATCATTGGAAAGGTTACGCCTTGCATGGTAGTCATAAGTTTTCCAGCAAATCTCGCATGAGGCAGAAATCTTTTGCCCACGACTATTGCTATAATAAAGAAGGGCAAAGCAAGAATTTCACGAGAGATTATTAGAACTATAAGCAAAATATGCGAAGTAGTAATAAGCTGAGTTTCTACAAGATAGGTGAGTATTGCTAAGATTATGCTTATCATCAATACCCTATCTGCAATAATGTCAAGTTTTCTTCCAAGATTTGTAACTCTATTGAATCGTCTTGCAATAAATCCATCCGCAAAATCCGTTAGAGCAGATATCGCAAATAGAATGGCTAAAAGCCAGATATTAATTCCTTGGAAGATAAGAAGAACGAGAATAGGACTAACTAAAAGTCTGAATAAACTGAGCGCATTAGGAAGATTATAGATCTTTTCTTTACTCTCCTTTTTTTGTTTCTCAATTTTAGCCATGGCGCCTTCTTCAACAGATTAATATTCAGTATATTGTTTCTGCATATAGTATCTTATAGGAATAGTCATGCCCATTATAAAGGTTACCCAGCCAATAGCCGATGCAACTACAGTATAGAAATTTTTGTCAAGAAGTTCTATTGTCAGAATTGCGGGCCAAAAAATTATTCCCCCAAGAACAAATAGAATAACCCATGCTACTCTGTCTTTTCTTTTGAGGATATAATTAGACAAATAAATTATTACTATGCCCATTACAATTATAAACGCGCATTTTAGAAGTGTAAGTCTGACAATTACAGATGCCAGTTCATTATTATACTTATAAAAAACCTGCCAAACAACATCGATTATTCTCATATTATACTTTAGAAAGAAATTCATAAAGCCGAGATAAAATATACCGAAGATAATTGCAAAAATTCCATTGAATAAAGTTATTTTGGCACCATTTTTTATCTTTTCAAGAGTTTCTATTGTTAGCATAATATAATGCTATCTTCATAGTTTTAAAAGATTTATATAGAAAAATATATTCTTACTTTTTAACAATTAAGTAAACTTTATCGCCTTTTCGAACTCCGGGAATTTTTATTCCAACTTCCTGTCCTTTATCCGCCCAGCCATAGGGCTGGTGGTTAATCTCAATTCTTTCAATTTTATGTGTTATCATTCCAGTTTTGTCTCCAATAATAATAAGTTCATCTCCAACTTTAATTACACCAGAGCTAATCTTAATCGCTGCAACACTAACCTCTGGAAAATAATGATAAATTGTTCCAATAAACTCTTTCCTTTGAGTTGCTGAAGAATGCTGTGCGTTTGAAAAATCTTTTACGGTTGGATTTCCCAAATAAAATCCCGAGGAAAAACCTTTGTTATAGGCACTACTAAGTTGCTTAATACTTTCTTTAATTTCCACTCCTGTTAGTTTTTTATCAAGTGCTTTTCGATAAACATGAGTTACTGTGGAAACATATTCTGGCTCACGATTTCTTCCTTCAATCTTAAATGCTTTAACTTCTGCTTTTTTCAATTGTTCGATAAATTCAAGTGAGCATAAATCTTTTGCAGACATAACCGTATTATTCTCGAGTTTTAGTTCGTTTCCATCCTCATCTCTAACAACATAAGCTCTCCTGCATGGCTGTAAGCATTCTCCGCGATTAGCAGACTTTCCAAAAAGAAATTGTGAAGTAAAACATCTTCCAGAAACTGAAACGCACATTGCACCATGAACAAAAACTTCAACAGGTATTATTTTTGCGATTTTTGCGATTTGTTTAATGTTAAGCTCACGCGCAAGAATAATTCTTTCTGCACCAAGTTTCTTGTAGAATTTAGCAGCTTCAACATTAGATATGCTTGCTTGTGTAGAAATATGAAAAGGAATTTTATGTTTTTTGCATAACTGAATAACACTCAAGTCCCAACAAATTATAGCATCAACATATTTTTTAGCATTTTTTATTAGTTTTTCAACTTTTCCAAGTTCGTTATCATAAACAATTGTGTTCAGTGTTAAATATTTTTTAACATTTCGAGGTTTGCAGATTTCAACAACTTTTGGCAAATCCTTTATAGAAAAATTTTTTGCATTTGCTCGCATATTCATTCCCTCTTGCAATCCAAAATATACTGCATCTGCGCCAGCATTAACTGCTGCGATAAGTGATGGGAAACTGCCGGCAGGAGCGAGCAGTTCCATTTTCTGACCTTTAGCTTTATTTTGCTTGAAAGTGGGACTGCGAGTTAATAGTTCATATTTATTTTTGGTAAGGACCATATAAACATTTAGAAATTCAGCATTATAAATCTAATTATCAGGATTTTATCGTCCGATTCTTCGATTTCTAGCTTTTTTCAATCTTTGCCTTCTTACGCTTCTTGCTCTGTTGTGTCGTGTTGCCATTGTTAATTTGCATAGCAAATTTACAAGACAGAAAATCACTGATTTTCTGTATTTCAAAAAGCTTGTATGCCCATCAAGAAAATCCTATGATTTTCTGGACCCCGAAAAACAATGTTTTTCGCGGAAACCGAAGGTTTTAGTTGCTTTTTGAATATGTTTATTTGCTTATGAATATGAAACCGATTATTTAACTATAATCGCCTGAACCGGGCAGATTTCTGCTGCTTCTTTTTCGCATGTAATTTTTTTTACTTCAGGTTTTTTTGCAATAGCTTTTCCGTCAACCATTTCAAAACATTGCGGACAAAGTCCAACACATGCTGCGCATCCAATGCATTTCTCTTGATCAACCACTATCTTTACCATATCTACTCGTGGAAAGATGTATTTATAAATCTAACCGCATTATATAATTTATGGCAGAAAAAGATAAAAAAGAAGTCGAAAAAGCAAAACTTAGAAAGCAATTGCAAGCGTATGCTAATAGCCAGAATTTTAAGTTAAATCCTAATGAAAAAGCGCTTGATGGAATTATCACAGCACTATTAAGAAATAGGGAATTTAAAGGAGAAATTTATTGTCCATGTCGTATAGTTACAGGCAATAAAGAAAAAGATAAAGAGATTATCTGCCCCTGTGTCTTTCATCGTGGCGAAGTTGAGCTTCAGGGACATTGCAAGTGCACACTTTTCTTTTCTAAATAAAATTTAAGTTTCGTAAACTTTAGCTTAAACGATTTATTATTAATTCAATAATTTCGGAAGCAGAAGTTACAAGCCGCCAACCCTAATTGGGTTTGTTGCATTATTAATAACTTTTATTATATAAAATAGAAACTGAAATAATTAATTAAACTCTATCAATACCCAAATCTTCAAAAGAAACTTTTCTTACTTCATTTTCAGGGTCTTGTCTTTTATGTTCAATAGGCCGTTTAACCATCTGCTCATATCTCATAGCATCTTTAAGTCTACCCAGCTTTGAATTTAATCCTGCAAGTTTATTCATTAACTCTTTTCTCTCTTCATCGTTTAATATCGGCATTTCAATCAGCCTTTCATATATCTGTGCAGATTTGCTTCTTTGATTTTTCTTATCATATTCTGCTGCCTGGTCAAGCAAGAGTTTTTTTAGAGAATCCTTTACTTGAAGTTTTTCAGCATTGTTTGCCAGCATTAACGCTTTTTTATATGCCTTATCTATCATAAGATAATCACTCATTTTTATGAGATAGATAACTTCTTTCATATAACAATCAATTTTATCCTTGTAAGTTACAGCAGTATCTGCTGCAGAATCAAGATGTTTTGCTGCAGGTCCATACATCAATCTGTTAGCATAAAGCTCTGCAAGTTTAATATGGCAGAAACGAGAAGCATCGTTAGGAATCATTGTTTTAAGGCAGTTCTCAAGATACTCTATTTTAACCATATCGCCAATATAGGTTTTAAGTTTTCTATCAATTTCAGCTATATCACTTGAAGTTATTTTTGTTGACACCATTTTTATAATCTGATTTAAGGATACCGCTTTATAAATTTAATTATGGTAAATCGCATGATTCATTTATAGGAGTTTGCAGTTTGCCAGACAGGAAATAAAGAATTTTATTTACTTTATGGTGGAGAATTAATTAATTATTAATAATTTTCTTAATTTGCAAGTAGAAGTTTAGGGTAAACTAAGCGAGGAAAGGTTAAACAAGCCTTATTGGGATTTAGAGTATTATTAAAAATTTGATTAATATGAAATAGAAACTAAATTTTATCTCTTTTGTTGCTTAGCCAACTCTTCTCTTATCATTCTTCTTATTTCTTCCCTAATAGAAACTGAATTTTGTGGCATTTGTTGTCTGGGCTGCTGTCTTTTTTGATTATTATTATTATTATGTTGCGGTTTTTGTTGATTTTGATTATTCTGTGGTCTTTGGAATTGTTGTGTTGGTTTAAGATTTATTGTTAATGGTTGTGCCTGTTTTATCTGTTGTTGTGGTTTTTGAGTTGGTTTAATTTGATTATTGGGTCTAACAAATTTTTGACTAACTACAATCATTTGTGGCTTCTTTTGTGATTGTTGATTCTGATTATTCTGTAATCTTTGATTATTTTGAACTTGCTTCTGTTGTTGGAATTTAAGTTGTATACCCTGTGGAAGTTGTCGTGGCATATTCTTAATCTGATTAATCAGTTCTATAAGCTGTTTCTGACCGAAGAGAACTTGTTTTTGCACATGGAGATTCTTCTGTTGCTGTGGCTTTTGCTGTTGCGGTCTTTGTTGATTTTGAGGTCTTTGAGGTTGTTTCTGTTGAGGTTTTGGTTGTTGCTTAGGTTGATTGTTTGTAGAATTATTACTATTGAATAACTTTTGCTGAATCTGTAATCTTTTATTAAAATCTTCTATTGCCCTTGCAACTATATCCCTTGGAGAATTCTGTATTTGTTGCGGTCTTTGCTGATTAACCTGCGGCAGTTGTTGAGGTTTCTTCTGCTGATTCTGATTATTCTGGAGTTTTGGTTGTTGAGGCCTATGTTGATTATTAACCGGTTTTTTGTTATTTTGATTGTTATTTTGTTGTGGCTGTGTCATTTTATAAATTGAGAATAAGATGATGGTTTTTAAGGATTATTGTGGTAGAAGAAATGAGTTTTCTTTATTGTCTATACTATCTGGCTCGTAAGACACAGACAATCTTTTAGATTCTCTGAGATTCCAAGACAAGTATCTCTTGGAATGATTTAAACCCCTGAAATCCGAGCATTAAAATCTTAAGAACATATCTTTTCGCTATGCTCAAAGATATATGGCTCGTAAGGGATTTGAACCCTTGACAGCCTGCTTAAAAGGCAGGTGCTCTACCGGGCTGAGCTAACGAACCATAATTATGATGCGAAAAGTAGATTTATAAAAGTTCCCTATTGAGGATTATCGTTTATAAACATACGGCTTGCAAAGAAATATAAATCTGCTTGAAATGATTAAGAGATGTCCGAAGAAATAGAAAACCATAAAATAGTTGCTCATAAACTTGTTCAAATTAAAGATGAAGTTTTTAGTTTCATAAGAGATAATTTAGGAAAGATTACAGAATATGATGTTCAGCGGTTTATTCTTAAAAGATATGAAGAAGAGCTAATCATTATAGACAAAGATGCGCCCATAGTGGCGATTAATAAAAATACCTCCTTTATACATTACTTTCCTAAAAAGAATTCAGAAATCATAACAAAAGATAGTCTTATACTCATAGATTTATGGGGCGGATTAAAGGACAAAAAATCTTTTTTTGGAGATATAACTTGGATGGCTTATTCTGGGAAGAGTATCCCAAAAGAAATTCAGGAAGCGTTTGATAGAGTAATTTGTGCAAGAGATGTAAGCATAGAGTTTATTAAAAAATCTTTGAAGAATAAAATATTACCAAAATGTTCTGAAGTCGATAAAGTAGCAAGAGAAAGTTTAGGCGAATCTGCTAAATATTTTGCTCATAACCTCGGCCATAGCATAGGTTTTGATAATTGCCACGGCAAAGATTTTATTTTAGGAAAATCTTGTGATAAGAAACTTGAATTAAATATTCCCTTTACAATAGAACCAGGAATATATTTCGAAAACAAATTTGGAGTTAGAAGCGAGATAGATTGTTATGTAGACAATAACTATGAACTGATAATCGCTTCTTCTATTCAAGATAAAATAATTCTTCTATAACTTTTTTGTAGTAACT
Source organism: Nanobdellota archaeon (assembly GCA_038045485.1). Lineage (GTDB taxonomy): Archaea > Nanobdellota > Nanobdellia > Pacearchaeales > GW2011-AR1 > CAIPOI01. The sequence goes on along the minus strand of JBBSYA010000055.1, from coordinate 17,990 downwards.
CAAAAATAGTTCATAAAAAATAATTGTATATCGCGAATTGCAGAAATATTTATAAACTCTGAAAATGGTAAGAACTTAGCAAAATACAAGTAGTAGTATTTTAGGTTTTAATCTATATACAACCGGTTGTATTAGTTAGAAAAAAGAAAAACGAGGTTAAAAGAAAAGTGAAATGTAAATTTTGTGGTGGAAATACAGAAGTAACTGATAAACGAGATAGCGAAGGCGAAACTCGAAGAAGACGAGAGTGTTTAAAATGTAAAAAAAGATTTACTACTTACGAACGTATTGAAGTAAAAGATCTTAGAGTAATAAAAAAAGATGGAAGTCGTGAGCAATTTGATTCTGAAAAAATAAAAAAAGGAATGATTCGAGCCTGCGAAAAACGTCCCGTTTCACTTGATAAAATTGAGCAAGCAGTTCATGATATTGAAAATAAACTTCGCACCTCTAATAAAAAAGAAGTCAAGGCAGCAGTTATTGGCGAGTTAGTAATGAAAGCTCTAAAAAAACTTGATGAAGTTGCCTATATTAGATTTGCAAGCGTTTATCGAGAATTCAAGGACGTTAACGATTTCCAAAAACAAATTAAGGAGTTGAAATAATGTTAGAAAATTTTGAAGCAGAGGTAACAATGGACCGCGTATTAACGCCTGAAGAAGTTAGAATGGTCGAAGAAAAATCTACTGCGCTTCTCGGCGGAGCAGATAGAGGTTATGTTGAATTAAGAAAAGTTCCAGAAACCTCTTTAGATTATAAATTTATATTAAGATTAAAAAAAATAGGAGATAATGAACCCTCATATATCTGTATGGGGTGTGGTTCAGATTCATGTAAGCCTATTCCACGAGATGAAAGTTATACTTGTTCCGCTTGTGGATGTTGGGGCGAACTTGTTTTAAAAAGTGAACTTGAACAAGCAAAACCTGAAAAAGAAAGTCCATTAGTGGGCTTGGCCCAGGCCGTACAAAATAAGAGACGAAGAGATACTCTTGAAGGAATTGATTTAGTTAAGACGACAGGCGATCAGATAATAAGAGACATTAGCGTTCCAGAGGTCGATGAAACTGTTGTTGGATTTTTTGATCAAACAACGGGGATAAATTTAAAAAAATATCTTGGAGAAAGACTTCCAGAAGGTATTATTATGAAATTAGCCAGAGGAATGACCCTTCAAGAAACAAATTATGCTCAGGGATATAGTCTTTGTGTAACAAAGAGGGTTTAAGTAATTAAAATAAACAAAAAGATAAATTATTCAAAACATAACATTAAACTAAATAAAAGCTTATAAACAAGGAAAAAAGTAAAACAGAGGTGAGAAAAAGATGGTAAAAAAACAATATGCTATGGTGCGGAGAATGGGCAGACACTTTTCTAAAGCAGGACAAGACCCATTTCATACTAATTATCGTGGAGGAACATTAGAATCCGAAGTAAGAAATTTGCCTTCAACAGAAAGAGAAGCACCAACAATAGAAGTTCCTAAAAATTGGGATGCATTTCCCGGAGTAATTCTTTCTACAAAGTATTGTTATGGAGACACCGGTAATGGTGTTCCAGAAACATCTTACAAACAGGTTTTTGGGGGCGTAGCCAAAACAATTACTCAAATGGGAGTTAAGCAGGGAGGCTATTTTGCTAATGAGCAAGAAGCACAAATCTTTCAAGAAGAATTGCAGGTGGCAATGACAAATCAGCTGGCTATGTTTAATTCTCCGGTTCTGTTTAATTATAGAATATTTCATGAATATGGAATAAAAAGTGGAAGTAAGGGCGGTTTCAGATATGAGCCTAAAAGAGATAAAATCGTGCCGATTCCAGAAGGAATGGCTTATGCTTATCCCCAGGGCTCCGCATGTTTTATTCTTGGTGTGCAGGATGACATGCATAGTATTCTTAATGACGCAGTAGTCACTCCAGGAATGTTGTTTAAATATGGCTCTGGTGCCGGAATGGATTTATCGCAGTTAAGAAGTTCTCGAGAACAATTATCTGGAAAAGGGATTCCATCAGGTCCAACAAGTTTTATGCGACCCATAGACTCTATAGCTGCTGCAATAAAATCCGGAGGTAAAACCAGAAGAGCCGCGCTAATGGTTTCACTAAATGCTTCGCATCCAAATATAATGGATTTTATTGAGCTCAAGAAGAGACAAGAAAAAATAGGTAGAGATTTAATTGCACAGGGATATGATGGAAGTTTCGGTGGAGAAGTGTACAATCAAATTCATTTTCAAAATATGAATACGGCAGTGAGAATTCCTGATGAATTTATGGCTGCAGTTAAAAATAATGGCGATTGGCAAACCCACGCGATTACAACCGGAGAAGTCATAGAAACATTCAAGGCAAGAGAATTAATAAGAAAATTAGCAGAAGCGACTCATTATTGCGGCGATCCAGGAGTTCAGTTTGATACAACCATAAATAACTGGAATAGTTGTGAGAGTTCTGGAAGAATAAATGCTTCAAATCCTTGTTCAGAGTTTATGTTTTTGGATGATTCTGCTTGTAATCTTGCTTCAATAAATTTATTACGATTTTTAAGAACGGATGGAGCAATTGATGTTCCTGGATTAAAATATATCACAAGATTATTTACAATCGCTCAAGAAATTATTGTAGACGGCGCAGGATATCCTAATGCGAGAGTGGCTCAAAATTCACATGATTTTAGACCACTTGGATTGGGTTATGCTAATCTCGGGGGCTTGTTAATGGCAACAGGTCAAGCATATTCTTCAGATAGTGGAAGAAAACTAGCAGGCTCACTTACAGACTTAATCGCTTCAGAATCAATGAGAACTTCTGCAGATTTAGCTATTCCCAAGGGTCCTTTCCCAAGGTATGACGAGAATAAGGATTCTGTAATGAAAGTCATAGAAAAGCACAGAAACAAACATCGAGAGTTAACTGCTGGAAATGAGGATGAGCTTTCAAGAGCTGCTGAAGAAAATTGGGAATATCTACAAAAAACCGTTCCTAAAACTGGAATTAGAAATGCTCAATCAACACTTTTAGCTCCAACAGGAACAATTGGTCCTCTAATGGGTTGTGATACGACCGGCGTTGAACCAGATATTGCATTAATAAAACAAAAACAAATGGTAGACGGAACAACCGTGAGATTAGTAAATGGAAGTGTTGGTCCGGGATTAACAAGATTAGGCTATCAGGCAGGAGAAATAGAAGATATTATTAAGTATTTAAATAAAAATGAAACCATCGAGGGCGCGCCGCATTTAAAATCAGAGCATTTACCTGTATTTGATTGTGCACTAAAATTAGGAAAAGCGCAAAGAACACTTCACTACAAAGATCATCTCAAAATGATGGCTGCAGTCCAGCCCTTTTTATCTGGAGCGATAAGTAAGACAATAAATATGCCAGGTGAAGCCACTGTGGAAGACATTGTTGAAGTCTTTGGTTTAGCACACGAATGGGGACTAAAGGCAGTAACAATTTATAGACAAGGAAGTAAATTTACAGAAGTGTATAGAAGTAATAATTCTGCAGGATTAGAAAAGAAAGTCGAATGTCATAAACCTATTAGAAAAAAATTGCCCAATGATAGAAACGCAGTTATTCATAAATTCGATGTAAATGGCCATGAGGGTTATTTAACGATCGGATTATATGCCGATAGTGGGAGACCTGGAGAGATGTTTATTACAATGGCTAAAGAGGGCAGTACTATCGGAGGGACAATGGACTCCTTTGGAACAGCAATATCTCTCGCTTTGCAATATGGTGTTCCTCTTAAAGAATTCGAAGACAAATTCATAAATAGCCGATATGAGCCCTCAGGATTTACTAAAAACAAAGATATCCCTATTGCAAAATCAATTGTGGACTATATATTTAGATATATGGCTATCACATTCCCAGAACCAGGAGAAGCAGAAAAAACAAAAACCGATGTAGAAAAAGTAGCAGAGGCCCTGGAAGATAAACCTACTGAAAGAAAAGCTATGGTCACAAATGATAAAAGCGGCACGCCTTGTGCTTGTGGAGGAATTCTTGAACCAATAAGCAGCTGTAAATCTAAATGTAGCGGTTGTGGAACAATAAAAGACACTGGTTGTGTTGAATAAGTTTTACAAAGCCAACACTTAAAAATCCCAAATTCTATTAATTAATATGCAAAAAGAAAAAGCAAAGGTTGTCGTGTTGCAAGAAAGAGATTTCGCTGGTGCAATCGAAGATAAAAAACCCTCAGTTATAATTGTAGATTTTTATGCAGACTGGTGTGGACCTTGTCAAACAATGGTTCCAATATTTGACCGTTTGGCAGCAAAAAACCCAAAAGTAAAATTTTGCAAGATAAATGTTGATGATGCTCCAAAAGTTTCAGAACAATTTGAAATTTCAAGCATTCCCTGCATAGTCTTCTTTAAAGAAGGGAGAGAAGTTGATAGAGTTATTGGTTCAGTCAGCCAAGATATTTTTCAAGAAAAGTTAGACGGATATTTGTAAGAAAATTTCTAATAAAATATAAAATGGAAAAGGCATCAACGATTAAGAATTATTTAAATAATTTGAATATAAGCTTTAAGGTCCATAGTCATCCCGCAGTATATACTTGTGAAGAAGCTGAAAATCTGTGTAAAAATATTCTAGGAATACATTCTAAAAATCTTTTTCTTAAGAGTAAAAAAGATAAAGAACAAAATTTTTATCTTGCAATTCTTCCAGAAAATAAAAAATTAGATATAAAAACGCTTGAAAAGAAACTTAATAATAAATTAAAATTTGCTAGTGATGAAGACCTTAATACTATTTTAAATATTAAAACCGGAGCAGTCTCTCCTTTTGCTTTAATAAATGATAAGGAAGGAAAAGTTATTCTTTTAATTGATAGAGAAGTATTAGCAAGCGATATTGTAAGTTTTCATCCCAATATAAATACTGAAACTTTGGAGCTTTCAAATAAAGAGTTTCATAGATATCTTACAAGTCTAAAAAACAAAAGAATAGAAATTTGATCTTATATCTCTCTATCTGCCCAAACAAAAACCTTTTCCTCTTTGAAGCCTTTTTTCTTCCAGAATTCTCTTGTTTTCTTGTGATGAATCTCTTCCAGAACCTGAACATAATGCACTCTAACATTTTTGAGTTCATGATATAGCTCATGCATGAGCAGATTTCCTATTCCATGATTTCTATATTTCTCATCAACAGCAATATTATCTAATAAGCACCAACTATGACTAACAATTTTAGCATAAAGAAAACCAACAACATTTTTTTCAAAAGTAGCGACAAGTAAGATATTATAACGCGGTTTTTTAATAAACTCCATTAATTCTGCTTTATCGTGAAAGCTCATTTTTGGAGAAAAATTAAGCTCTTTTGTTTTTCTGCCCAGATTGTATATTGAATTAATGTCAATAAGTTTTGCTTTTCTTATAATCGGTTTTATCTTTTCCATCTTAGAATTATATCAACTCTTCAAAGACTGGCTTATTATCGTTTTGATAGAAAATTCCAACAGGAATTTTCGTTCCTGTTTTTACGCCGTTATAATCCCATTCTTCTGCTTTTTCCATAGCTGCTTTTAAATCTGCCTTGTTGTGTCCTGATTTTTGAAGATTGTAAAGTTTATCTTTATATCCAGCATCAGCATGAAAAATAATGCAGGGTTGTATTACTTCTATGAACGCAAAACCCTTATGCTTTTGAGCTTCTTCTAAAACTTGTTGAACTTGATTAACATCAGCAAAAACTCTCGCAACAAAACTCGCGCCAGCAGCAAGCATTAATTTTATGGGATTCATAGGCGCAAGTTTAACACCTTTCGGCGTAGTTTTATCTTTGTATCCTTTTTCTGTTACAGGTGTTGGTTCAGCTATGGTTAATGCAAAAACCTGATTATTATGAACAATATATTTGAAATTGCTATTATATCTTGCAGCATGAATTAAATGCTCCATTCCTTCTGCATAACTATCTCCATCTCCTGAAAAGCCAAATACATTTTGGCTTGGCTTTGCAACTTTTATTCCAATGCAAGCAGGAATAACTCTTCCATGCAGAGAATTTAATCCGCCCAAATTAATATAATCAAATATCTTTGAATTGCACCCTATTCCAGAAACAATAGAGAAATCATCGCGATTCTTGCCCATTTTCATTTGATTCTCAAGAAAATTTTGCACACCCGCAAGTATCTGAAAGTTATAGCATCCAGGACACCAGGTGTTAGTTGCATTTGTTCTTATGCTAACATTAGTTTTTATTGGTTTTTTGGATTTTGATTGTTTAGCCATATTATCTCATCCTCCGTTTTATCTCTTCAGCAAGTTCATCGCTGAAAAAAGCCCTGCCGTCATAACGTAGTATTTTATTTTTATCTTCAATTATGAATCCTGTTTTAGTTGCAATTAATTTTGAAAGCTGTGATGTTGCATTATTCTCAACAATTAAAATTTTGTTCGCTTTCTTTAATTCATCTAAAATTTTTTCAGGGAAAGGTTCAAGATACAAAATTTGCAAGAACTTTGCATCGATATTTCCGTCATGCATGGCATCTAATATTGCGCCCTTAGTCGAGCCCCAGCCGATAATAAGATTCTTGCTGTTCTTATTTCCATGAATTTTATACATTTCAAATTTTTGTGCTTCTCTTGCAATTTCTTTTCCTATCTTTGCCCGTCTGTCAAAATTCTTCGCAGTAGTTTCAGCATCTTCAATAGCAATTCCTGCTTCATTATGCTCATAACTATTAAATTTTTCCATTGAAGTTATTGAATTAATTATCTCAATAATCTTTGGTTCTGTTTCAACAACACTTTTTGATTCAGCTAAATTTTTATCTCCAAGAAGAATAACTGGCGTTCTGAATTTTTGTGAAAAATAAAATCCCTGATTAGTTAATTCAGCAGATTCAAGAGCATCTCCCGGAGCAATAACAACTCTGTTAAACTCTCCATGTCCAGAATACAATGCTAAATCTAAATCTCCTTGACTTGAATAAGTAGCCAATCCTGTTGAAGGTCCTGGACGTGAAGATAAATAAATCACAATAGGAATTTCTGCTTGTCCAGCCATGCTAAGTCCCTCAGTCATCAAATCAAAGCCACCGCCAGAAGTTCCGCACATTGCTCTCGCGCCCATTAAAGAACTTCCGAGTGTAGCAATAACAACCGCAATCTCACTTTCAAGCTCTATAACTTTGTGTTTAGCATCTTTTTCCATCATCATATCTCCAAGCATCATCATAACCGGCGTTGCAGGAGTCATAGGATAACTATAGTAATATTGTAATCCACTTTTAATTGCGCCTTCAGAAATTCCGTGATTGCCGTTAATTAATTTAAAGCCCGTATTGCTATTTTGCGGTTTTTCAATTCCAAGACTTCTTGTTTCATCATTAAAGCCCTTTCTTGCTTCTCTTAAATTCTCATCAAGATTTTTTAATTTTCTAAGCTGATTTTCTAATATTCTAAAATCCAAGCCTAAAATCTTGTAAAGCGCACCAGCATAGTGCATATTTTCTTTCGGCTCCTTATATTTAAGAACTATTGCATTTTTCTTTAAATTTTCTTTGTGCACTTTTTCAGTATTATCATCTAAACATACAAGAATATCTATTTTTGACTGATTGCTTCTCGTAGCTATTAGTGAAAAAGTAAGAGTATTATAGTTATGTCCGCCCCTGATAAGAGATTCATATTCTCGCGCATAAAAAGCATGATAGCCTGCAGAAACAAGTCCCTGACTAACTACTTCTGTAACAATATTTGGCCCCTGTCCAGCCTTTCCACCTATAATTATATTAAATCTCATCTTAGTCCGACTTTTTTATTATATCCTAAAGAAATCTTAGATATTTAAATTTATGCTAAAATAACGAGAAATTTAGCTATTTTTAGGCGTTTCAGCAGGATTCCTAAGCCATTTACCCTGATAGTTTAGCACCTCATCTACTGAAATTTGCCTTACAACTCTATTATCCATGGCGCAAAGTATTGGTGTTCCAGAGTCATCTATAGTAATTCTTATTCCGCCCTTTCTATCACAATACGATAAAAGATAACTCCTACAATTTCCATTATCTTTTTCTTCTGAAACTTCTGCAACATTGCACATTTCTTCAAGCCAAACTTTAGGATTTGTAGGATTGGTTCTTAAAACAGTAGCAATAGAATTAGCTGAGTCCTCAAAAATATAATATTTATCTGGCATAATACTTCCTGCAATCTACATTTTTTAAATTAGATTATTATGGATAATATATATAAATATAGTGAATATAGTAAAGTATGAAAAAGAGAGGTTTTCGTCCAGCAGTATTTATTGTAGTTTACTATCTTGATAAAAAAACAAAACCAGAAAAGCCGATTTATTTAATTCTTAAGAGAAAACTTCACTGGAAAGGCTGGGAATTCCCAAAAGGCAAGATAGAGAAAGGCGAAAGCAAAGATAAAACCGCCAGAAGAGAGGGTTGGGAAGAAAGCGGATTAAAAATATTTAATTTAAAGCGTTATAATGTTTCAGGAAAATATCTTTATCCTAAAATCCTTAAAGACCGACCCCAATACAAAGGTCAAACCTACACGCTTTTTTCAGGCGAAGTGAAAAAAGCGCCAGTTAAACTAGAAAAACGCGAGCATTCTGCATTTCAATGGCTGCCTTTCGAAAAAGCAGTTAAGAAATTAACCTGGAATAATCAAAAGAAGTGTTTGAGAATTGTGAATAAGTTTTTAGGAAAGAAGTAAATCAAATCAAAGCACCATATCTAAACCCAAATCTCATTTTTTCGTAGAATTAATAACTACAATTTTTCAAAGTTATAATCGATTTAATATTGTTTGAAAAATTTATCTTAGTAATTAATAAATTCTAATTTGCATGGGCTTTTCACAAATTGAGATTATATAATAAAAATTAATTAATAGTTCACTAAACCCAAAATTTACCTCTGCTTGAAACTTCTGCTTCCGAGTTAGGCATTATTAAATAGTTAGAGATTATAAATGAAATTAAAAACCCTGTAATTAATCAAACAAAAATTCTTCATTTAATTCATCAGAATTAGCTATCATATCTGTTGAAGTTATAATTCCCACAAGCTCACCATCTTTTGTAACTGGAAGTCGCTTTATGCAATTTTTTTTCATTAATATGGCTGCTTCGTCTAAATCTTCATCCTGCTCAATTGTAACAACATTACGCGACATTATAGAAGATATTTTTTTATTTATATTTTCGACATTTCTGATAATATCTTTTTCAGTTACGATTCCCATAATTTTTCCTTTTTTTAACGCAACAACACTACCTATATTTTTATCAGACATAATCCGCGCTGCTTCTTTCACAGAAATATCGTGGTCAACTGCGACTGCTCTATTCATTACCTCTTTTATCTTCATGATTATAGTAAGAATATACTATTTTTAAACTATTCTGAATACTCGGCTTCGCCTCGCCATTTTTCAGTTTCTGCTTCGCATAAATTCTCCTTGAACAAAACTAATAATTAATAACAATTCGAATTGGCGTTTAGACATTATTAAGAAGTTTATTTAAATAATGTTTACGAAATTTAAAGAATTAAGCCGCAGGAGCTTCTACAGGCTTTTTACTCTTATCATCATTCTTTTCTTTTGCCGGCTTTGCTGGGCAAATTTCATCAAACTTTTTGTGTCCTTCTTTTACAACTACTAAATTAATCTGTGAAGTTTTATCTGAAATTTCTTCACCTCTAACTGTTTTTTTTAATCTTAATCCATCGTGCCTTGAATTTCTCATTCCTGTTTGATTTTTTGTTAATAGTTTTCCTCTTAATTGGCTTCCTACTTCGCCCTTTATTCCAGGAAATCCAGCTAAATCCGATGTTCCAGTTATTTCAAGTTGATAGCCGTCAAAATCCCCAGAAACCATATCTCCGTTAACTTTATCGCCAATCTTCATTCTAATCCAAGCTTCGCTGTCTGTTTCTAACTTGAATGTTCTTCCCTTGTGTGATACGTTTATTTTGAATACCATGTTTGTATAAAACTCTTAAATAAAGAGCATTTTTAAAGCTTACTGAAAACTAAAATTATGACTTAAATTATTGAGTTGTTTCTAATTTAGAAGGCGTATCTGCTAGTCTTTCTCTTGAAGCATCTAATACTAAGGCCTGAAAATATATGTCGTTTAAATATCTGGAAACTCTTCCGGTAACTCTTTTTACTATAGCTGATTCAGAAGCAATTCCGCCAATAAAAACACTTAATCCAAAAGCAACATTGCCACAAACTTCATTCAAGGTTTGATAATCCATATAGGTTGTTATAATAGGCTTTATTTAAATATTATTGTGATGTATTTCCATTAGTGCTTCGCATTATGAAGAAATATTAATAATTCATCAAACCCAAGACTTACTTCTTCTCACAACAAGACATATTTTACTTGAAACTTCCTTTTCCGAATTAGTGTATTAATAATATTAAATTAAATGAACGAAGTCTAACTCTAAATTTTACTCATATCTTAGAGCATCCACCGGTCTAATTTTAGAAGCCTGTCTTGCAGGAATCGCGCCCGAAACAGCGCCAGTCAAAGTTGCAAACAATATTAATCCAATGAATAAGCTTGGCGGATATGCCGGACTTAAAAATCCCCAGCCAAGATTGTCCAACGCAACACCCGTAGAATAACTTGCCATCCAGCCTAAAATAACTCCTATAATTCCCGCAACAAATCCTAAAAATGCAGATTCAAATAAAAATATATTAAATATTTCTGCATTTCTCGCCCCAACTGCTTTCATAACTCCAATCTCTTTAACTCTTTCAAGAACAGAAGTTATCATAGTATTAGCTGTATTAATCGCAGAAACTATAACTGAAATTAAAGCAATTAAAATAACAAAACCAATTATTCCATTTAAAACAAGACCATATGTTGCGATTAAATCCTGCCAAGATTGAACAAAAAAATCTTCCTTGCCTTTCTCAACATTCCTCGAAGCTCTCAGGCTTTTTTTAATATTTTCGATAATATTCTCAATATCATTTTTATCAACCTGAGCTATTGCCATAGCATAACCTTTCAAACTACTTCCATATAGCTCTTTTATAGTTTCTTCAGTCATATAGATTTGTGAATCGTCTTGAGGATTGCCGAGGGACTCATAAAATCCGACAACTCTAAATTCTTCACCCTGAATTTCTATTTTTTGATTAAGTTCATATCCATTTGGAAAAATCTTATTATCAAGAAGATAGTTATAACCAAGAACTACTTTTCCTGTATCTGTTTTTTTCAGTTCTCGTCCACTATAAATTTTTACATTACCCATTTCTTGCAAAAGAGGAACATCAACATCATAACCAATAATAAATGCATAGATTCTTTTTTTATTCTGCACTATTTCTGCAACCTTGGTGTACAATCCACTTACCTTGTAAACTCCACTAACTTTTCTAACTTGATCCAAATCATTTTCGCTTATAGTAAATGTATCATCAATTCCTGGCGCAGAGTTTCCAGCAGGCATAATTGTTACTTTATCTGCTGAAGATTGTGTTGCAAACTGATTAACATAATTATAAAGCCCTAACCCAAAACTTACAAATAAAAATATTACAGCAATTCCTAAAAAAATAGAAAGTATAGTAAGAAAAGTTCTTGTTTTTCTGTGCCATATTCCCCTTAAGGAATATTCTATTATTTCTTTACTTAGGAAAGTCATAAGTTAACCTCTCAATGCCTCCACTGGACGTTGATTTGCTGCCTGCATTGCTGGGGCGATTCCAGCAATAGAACCGATGAAAAATCCTCCGATTAATGCAGAGAAAACAAGCATAAAATTTATTTTAATAGGAGCAGTCACACCAAGAAAACTATTTATCCCAAATGTTCCTGCCAGTCCTAAGATTAATCCAATAAAAACTCCAACTATCCCTCCAATCAAGCCCATCAATCCCGACTCAATAAAAAATTGCAAGAATATATCTGAATTTTTTGCGCCAATAGCTTTCATAATACCAATTTCTTTTCTTCTTTCTAAAACAGAAGTAGTCATCGTATTTACAATTCCTATTGCACCGACTATTATTGAAGCAAATGCAATCAATACAATAAACGCCTGAATCCCACCTAATATCTGATTTACAGTTCCGAGCATAGCTTCAGGAGTGGAAACTGAAAAATCTTCTTCACCTTCTTTAACATCTCTTCTTTGTCTAAGAACTCTTTCAATATCAATTCTTGCTCTTTCCATTAAACTCTTATCTTTAATTTTTACAGCAATAATATCTACCGTATTTCCACTATTAGTAATTTCTCTTAAAGGAGTATCGTCCATAAGTAATGCATTGTCGATGATAAAACTGCCTTTTTTCCGGAGTATTCCGATAACTTGAAATTCTTTTCCTTGAACAAGAATATTATTTCCAACTTCTATTGCTTTATCAAAACCATTAGTATCTAGAGAAAATCCGTTTCCTAAAACAACTTTACTTGAATCTCCGTCTTTCAATAATCGTCCTGTTTCAGCTTCTAAATCCATTATCGCATAGATGTACTCTCTTTTAGTTCCTTCAATAATTGATGCAGCATAGCCAATTTTTGCCCGATTATTAAATTCCATTTTTAAGGTTTCTACATTTCGGGGAATAGCTACCTCAACCATGCTTAATTTTTCTATAGCTTTTGCATCATCTTCTGTTAATGGTTTTACAACTCCGGTTCCAGGAGGACCATAACCACTCAATCCGCCAGCTTGAATAGTTAGAACTTCCGTCTCACTAACTCCAAATTGAGAATTAACTGCGAGCTTTAACCCATCACCCAAACTTATTAAAGATACAACTGCTGCAATTCCAATAATAATTCCAAGAAGTGTTAACCAGCTTCTTACTCCTCTTCTTCTAAGATTTTTAATTCCGAGCCAGAAATAGTCCTTAAGAATTTTAGCTACCTCCTTCTATCAAGTGGAATTTTAAATGCTTTCATTTCTTTCCAGGTTCTACCTTCTTTTTTTGTGACTTTTTCTATTCTTCCGTCCTTAAGCCAGTAAATAATTTTAGCGTGCTCATGCGCAAGTTCTGGCGAGTGCGTAACCATAATAATTGTTTTCCCTTTTTTATTTAATTCTTGTAAAAAATCCATAACATGCTCGCCAGTTTTTGTATCAAGATTTCCAGTAGGTTCATCTGCAAGAATTACTTCAGGGTCATTAGCTAATGCTCTTGCAATTGCAACTCTTTGTTGCTGTCCGCCAGATAGTTGTCCGGGATAATGTTCCATTCTATCTCCAAGTCCTACCATCCTCAAAAGCTGTTCTGCTCTTACAATTCTATCTTGCTCGTCAACACCCTGAAACATCATAGGCAGCATTATATTTTCTTTAGCAGTCAAATTTGGAATTAGATTAAATTGTTGGAAAATAAATCCAATTTTCTTTCCTCTAACTTGTGCGAGGTCGCTTTCACTTAAATGCTCAATATTTGTTCCATCAAGATATATTGAGCCTTTTGTAGCTAAGTCTAAACTTCCAACAAGATTCATTCCAGTTGATTTTCCTGAGCCAGAAGGCCCCATAATCGCAACAAAATCTCCTCGTTTGATATGAATATCAATATCATTAAGTGCCTTTACAATTCCCTCACCCATATGATAATATTTAGAAATATTATGCAATTGAATTATATACTCGCCACCAATAACCTGTTCCTCTTTCATAGCTAAAGAAGGCTTTTTGTATTTAAGAAGGTTTTGATATCGCTTTAAGTTTAGTAAACATTATAAATTAAAATTTGTAATAATTCTTCAAAACTTGAAACGACTTGTTCATCCTTAGCTGTAAGTTTTTGGTTTATAGAATTACCAATAATAGTTAATTGGCGCCAGTCTATCTTAAAAAGCGAGTATTATAGTTCGGTTGATTAAAAATAATGCAATAAAATATAGGTAAGAATTGTTTACCCTTTCCAGCCAATTTAAGCCCAAACTTCTGCTTCCAGATTTACGCAATTATTAATAATTAGTTTAAGATTATGCGAAGCCAACATTATTGCCTTTAATCTCAATAATTCTTTTAAAGCCCCCCTTTCTCGATAAAACATGGGAAGACAATTTTATCTGCCTGATGATGGGGGCTTGAGAATATTTTGCATGTATACTAAAAACAGAGGCGTTGTTGCTGCAACCCCTCCCGGAACAGTGCATATAGCCCATGCAACCTATCTTAACGAAGGAGCCGCAAGTCCAGATAATCGTTCAAATATAGACCACTTTTTAGTTAAAAAAGATGCAAACGAAGAAGATATTTTTGGAAAAGATAAGCGAACCTTATACGGGAAAAAAGTATATGCTGAAATTGCAAATCAAAATCCGAGTGTAGAAGAAAGATATGGTGTGCAGTTTCAAATTATAAATGAATTCAGAGATTTGACAAGAACTCTGAAACGAGTTACAATAACCGATGTTTATGAGCATATGAAAGGTAAAAAAGATCCAAAGGTTAAGGGCACTGCTTGTTTAGTCGACTTTGTTGATGAGATTCCTTTTGTAAATGCACCTATTTTTGCAGGACATGCAGAGATAGACCCTGAAGGTAAACAAACTTTTTATCCTAATTGTGTACTTGATATAAATCTAGATATCGCTAAATGGTGCAAAAGCGGGATTTCTCCAGAAGGAAAAATTATGCCCTGGGGCGCATGTGTTTATTGTTATGCGAGTTTTAAACATACAGGTTATCCCTATGCTTTTAATGTGGATAAGGATATTTTAATCGAACAAATAAAAGAAGCAAGAATAGCAAGAGAAAAATTAGGTCTTCCAACCAGATATTTAAGATTAGGAAAAAGAACAGAATTTGGAATTCCAGAATTTAGAGAACAATTAGTAGCTACTCTTGAAGCCTGTTTAGCAGAAGGTATAAGTGCAGTTTTTCCAACAAAATATCTTAAATTTGATAAAGAAATTGCAGATTTATTGAGACGAACTAATTCAAGTTTGCTACCAACTCAAGGAGATGATGGACATCAGATGGGCGCCGTAATGCATGGTTGCACAACTGATTATATCTTTGAGCAGGGAATTTTATTTCAAGAAGCAGGAGTTAGGGTTACGCCCTATGTTTTAGTAAATCCTTTGGAAAAAGATGGAGGAGAAGTTTTTGGTAAAAATCTAAGAAGAGTAGAAAAAGCGTTTGGCAAATTCCAAATTCTGCCTATTGTTACAAGAAGAGTAGAAATAGCTAATAGGGTCTTGGGTGGCTCGTTAGATTTAGTTGGCAAACAACAAAAAAATCTTTTTGGTAATTCAACAGGAGGATATGAAATTGGAACAGGCAGAAGAGGAATACCTGTTTATGTTCATCCTTCTCTGCAAAATAGAATAGGAGACAATAATGGCAACATAAGATTATGCTTGCATAACAGCTGTATCTCTGGATGCGGAAAATGTTTTTTACCAAAAGAAAAAGGAGAAATAATTCCAGCAGAAAAAGTTTTTCTGAAGAAAACAGCAAGATTCAAAAAAAGAGAACGCTATAATCCCCAAGAAACTCTGTTTGATATGAGCTCTGAAGAAATTAAGCAAGAAAGACCCGAAGAGGAATTAGCAGCTAGTGTGGCAAAAATAATCTTAAAAAGAAAACTCAAAAAGCAAATAGGTTATGAACGACGATTGTTAGAAGAAGGCAAAAAAGATTAAAAAGGGAGATTATCTCTTTCTTGTCTAGCTTCATTATGTAAATCTCTAACTCTTAACATTTTAGTAAGTAATGCAGAATGATTTTTCTTAAAAGATGCTGCCCAAGCATGTTCATCAGTATTAAAATATCGAGTTATAGGAAATGGAACGACCTTATTATCATGAGAATATAGGGAAATTGGTGATTTTCTTTTCTCATAAGCTAAACCTTCAAGCATTAAGGACGGAACAAATTCTTCAATACTTGAATGACTCGCTAATTTTTCTACAGCACCATTGCCCTGTTGCAGACTGCTCATTACTGCGCCAGAAGGTCTGAAATATAATGCAACATCGGGTCCTTTATTTGATGTTTGGTCCATTACTTTTTTATTGGCTCCACTTAAAACAAGAAATAATAAATTAGCCGGAAGAATAAGCAAACCAGCAGTATTTTCCGCAAGATGCTTTTCAAGTTTGGGATTAGTCAAAACATCCATACTTCTTTCTCCAGGAATATAAGTAAAAAAAGCATAATCCAAGGAAGTAATTCTTTTGTATTTTTCAAGCTCTCTTAAAACATTAAAAGCATAGTTTTCTACTTGCCTATAGGGGCAAGGCGGTCTGAAATTTCTTTTAGTGGTTGTTTTAATTTCAGTATAAGTTTTTTGTTCTTTTTCAATCTTTATCATATCCGGATGAAAATTTCTTTCAACACAAAAAAATATTTCTTCAGCATTACCCTTGTGCGGCCTGCATACATCTCCACCAAACAAAGATTGATATAAATTGCTGTAAAATATAGAAGTATTCATACTTCTTATAATTCTTCTTTTCTGCGCATCCCAAGTTCCATGAATTTTTACTCTTCTTAAAAATCTTGGACTCGAAACTCTTTTCACCATCAAAACCCCACAACCTTTTTGTTTATAAATAAACATGCTAAAAGAAGTATATTATCGAATATATTCGTCGCTATAGGATTTTGTTTAAATATGCCCAATTGAGCATTAATCTATGGTAGTAAAGATTTTGAAAACCGATTATAAACGAGGAGTAGAAATTGCAAGAGCAGCAATAGAAATGAAAGAACAGAGAAGATATCCTTTTAATCAGCCCGATATTTTTCCAGATGCTATAGTTCCAGAAGGCGTTAAAGTAGGGAGTCTTGAACATGCTTTGTTTTTATTTTATGCTTGTAATTTTGATTCAAGTCAAAGAGCAGTAGTTGTTTATGATTCTTTAAGACAGATTGCTAGCAAGATTGATTTAACTCTACTTGCCTTAATGCCACCTAAAGAAATTTTAAAAGTTTTTAAGCCCTATATGAAGAAAATGGGCGACCCAGAAAGAGCTCTTTTAGACCCTATAAATACTGCGCATCATAATGCGATAAAGCTTCAGCAAGAATATGGTGGTGATCCAAGAAATCTTAGGGCGAGGACTGTTCAACAAACAATAGATAATATTTGTCATGGCAAAACGCGTAAATATTCAGCCCATAAGTTCAGGCAATATGGTATTGGGAAAGCTGCTTTGTTGATGAAAAATTACGTGCGTTTTGGCATGTGGGATTTTTCACCATACGAAATACCTATCAAAGTAGATCGCCATCTCTTGAGAATCTCTGTTGGTTCACGCGTAGCTATACTTCAAGATGAATCTACAAGAGGAAGGATGGATAGGGTGGTTGATGCTTTAACAAAACTATATCAAAAAGTCACTTTGCGTGAAAAAATTTCAGCCGTGGATTTAAATGATTCTTTTTGGGCAATAGGTTCCTATCTTTGCACAAGAAATAATGCCATAAACTGCCATCTTTCCTGTGATATAAATTGTTTAAATCGTCCAGATGTGGATAAAAAGTTAACCTGGTATTATCCTAAGTCTGAACATAGAAGAGACGCGGAGAATTTATTTAGCTACGCTAAATGTAAATAACTATCTCATCATTGAATTTCTCAAAAGAATGATTCCTGTAATGCAGACAACAATAAGCGGAATCATCAGATTATGCGGAGCATTATTATGAAGCTCTTGCATATAATCTTTGATAGAGTCTATTGAGAAAGTCATAGTGTGGGTGAATTTTTGTTTAAGAATTTTAATTTATATTACTAAATCTTTTGAATAATTGTAACTAAGATAAATGAAATAATTACTAAAGTAGGGATAGCTTTTCCTGCTTCTAATATATTTTCAAGAAATTCAGTGGTGTTAAGTAAAGTTTTCATTTTAAATTTTTTAAGAATTAATTTAGTTTTAACTAAACGAATTAAGCTACGACTTTTGCCTTAAGGTCAATACAAACTCCAGCAGCAACTGTTGCTCCTGCGTCTCTTATT
>JBBSYA010000054.1:0-11770 GCA_038045485.1 Nanobdellota archaeon | reverse complement strand
TTACAGAGTACCCTTAGAAAGATACAAAAGTAACATTAATGCGGTTTAGTAGAGTAAAGTTAATCCCGAAATCATAAAATCTCTTTTAATTTTAGATATCTGTGAAGGATTATTTCTTGTGAATCTAGACAAAAGTTCTTGTGAATGTTTTTCGGCTTTCTTTTTAGCTTCTTCTGAAGCATTTTCTAGGGGATAAGAATCTTCAACATATTTTCCAAATCTCCAATCTTCCATAATTTCTATGGGCATTGCAGAATCCCTGCCTCTAATTTGTTCATAACTTGAAAGACTTCTAATAAACATACCTCTTTGTTGAAAATAAGTTATTACCGGCTCGGCTAAGCTTATTCTCTCTTGTACAATTCCGGGGCTATAAGGTGATGTTTCTGTTGTCATTTTTTAATTTTCTCAGAATTCGGTCCGAGTGCCTACGCACACTCTTTATTATTCAACTAATTTCTAATTTTTAAACTCATCTATAGAGGTGCTAGAAGTCTAGAAAACAATGTTTATAGTTATTATACCATTCTTTTCATAACATTTTTTCTATATCTAAAAGGAGCATTATATTTTTCAGCCAGTTCGGCATATTCTTTTTTTATCTCCTCTAAAGAAACTAATTTGTTTCCCTTGAGAAAGTTAAAAATTTGCGGATTACTAATTGCGGATCTTCCAATCATTACTCCTTTTACACCAAAGGATTTCAGCATTTCAACTTTTTCCTTGGAATCAATATCTCCATTTGCAATTATTATTTTTCCAGTCCTACAACATTCTTCAAATATAGCATAATCTGGTTTTTTATCATATCCTTCTCTTCCATGTCTTGCATGAATTATAAAAAAATCTGCATCAACTTCTTTTATTAAGTTAAGGTATAATTTTTTTTGTTTTTCATAAATATTTTTTCCAAGTCGCATTTTAATGCTGCAAGAATATCCTTTTCTTTTAATCATATTTACTAAACTTTTTACAAGAGCAACTTTTTTTATCATGGCACAGCCCTGTCCTAAACTTACAGTTTGAGGGTCAGGACAGCCCAGATTAAGATTAAATCCCTCGAAACCTTCAAAAGGTTTAAACATCTCCAAAAAATTTTCTAAATCTTTTTCAGAAGAGCCCAATAATTGAATAACTACGGGAGTATTATCTTTTTTTTCTATTCTGGACCAAGTTGTTTCAATATCATTTGCTAATGCTTCAATTCTTAGGAGTTCTGTAAATGTTAAATCTGCGCCGTGTCGATAGCATAATGTTCTAAAAGCATTATCAGTAAAATCTTCGATTGGAGCAAGCATATATTGAAATTTTGTCATAAATCTGAAGAGTATTTTTAATTTAAATAGATATGGAATTAAATGGGTGCTGGATTCGCTTCTAACCATTAGTTGGATATATGGATGTAAGAGGAGTTGAACCTCTCTTCTGTCGGTGTAAACGACGAGTCCTACCGATGAACGATACATCCATAATTATAATATTTCTTTATTTTTCTCTCTTATAAAACTTTCTACTTGCTTACTTTTAGGCACTTTGCCTTCTTTAAGGAAGAATTTATACTTAAGAATATTCTTTTTATTGGAAAAGCCGATAGTATCGCAAAACTTTATTGCATTTTTGCTGTATAACATTATTCCTTTATTGAACACCCCTGGTTTTATTTGAAGAGTAGTTAAAGCAATAGCTACATCTTCTTTTAACGTTTTTTGAGTTATCGACAAATGAATCATTATTTTTGAATGAGGATGAGAAGACAAACTTCCATCAGTGTCCATAAGTCCCCTTAAACATTTGATTAAACTTGCTTTATTTTGAAATATAAAATCTGGAATATGTAAATCTTTTTTAAAGCCAATTGGAAAACCTAATTCAGACATATATTTGATAACATTTTTGCTGTATAAAACACATCGCATTGCACGAGAATCTTTAGAAAGGTATATTTTCGGATAAATATTAAATAGTTTATATATAAGTTGAAAGAGGTATCTATGAAAATAATCATCTTCTAATATTCTATCCGCAGTAATGGATAAACCTTTTAAATCGGAGAATAGGCACCCATCACCCAGCATTATTCCATAAAATTCGGCAAGGTATTCGGAATTTTTATCAGGCAGATTAATCTCTTTTGCCTTACTTTTTCCATTTGCAAATTTTTGACCCCAAAAAGGTTCGATAATTTTGACATTGTTCATTATCTTTTCTTTAGAAAGAGATTTATCTAAACTAATAATGCTATAAAGAACATTAAGTGGAATGGTATTATCTTTTTGTAGCCAATCATGCATTAAGGTATGTTCAGAAACACTTAACTTTTTTGCAAACTCTTTCCAAGAGATTTTATTTTTTATTTTAATATCTAAGAGAATTGATTTTAATAATTTTTTATCAATAATAACTCTTTTATCAATTATCCTGCCATCAACAGTCTTTTTCATATAATAAAAAAGGATTTATTATTTATAAACTTAATTATATACTACTAGTCAAAGTCTATTGTATCAAAAATAAATATGGTCTGTTCTAGATTAACTTTTTAAACCATCTTCTCTGGTAGTTTAGATGGTAACCCAACCCACATTAGAATCTTTGAATATTACTAAATTAAATTCTGTTAAGGAAGGAAAACTTGTCGAACTTGCAAGAGGTACAGAGGATATAAGAAAAGAACTTGGTGGAGAGATTAATCAGGTTACAGCACATATTTTTAATTGGGGCGATAAAGGTGGGAATCATTATCATAAGGAGAAGGTAGAAGTTATGGCTGTTTTAGACGGAGAAATTCTTGTTTGTTTAGTAAATTTAAAGTCTAAACTTCAATTGGTTCAAACAGTATATGCGGGCCATAGATTTACATTATTACCAAATTTTGCGCACGCATTACATAATCCAAACCAAAAAAATGCATATGTTCTTGAATTTTCAAACTTAAGATTCAATCCAGAAAATCCAATGAATGATGTATACAAATATCCGATTATATAATTTTTATTTCCAACAACTTTAAATAATATCAATATCTTCCTAAATCACTAGCGCGCTGCTAGTATATCGGTTAGTACGTCTCGTTGCCAACGAGGAGAGCCGCGTTCAATTCGCGGGCGGCGCATAAGATTTTCTTGAAATCCGCTGAAAATATTTGAAGATGATTATTTATGAAAAATTACGCTGAAATGTCTCGTCGATAAATATTTAGAATACCTACTCGGGCTTGTTAAATTATCAATGATTTATAAGCTTAAAAACCTTTCTTTTCCGTCGGGGATAGATTTAAAAGATTAAATTAAGACCTTCTTATATGGGAATAATATTTTGCGATAAATGTGGAAAAATAATGAAAATAGAAAAAGAGGCGGCTAGTGGTAATAATGTTGCAAAATGTCTTTGTGGTTTTGAAATGCCTCTTAATAGTCATATCCATGAAGTAAGTTCTATTGAGTCGATAAGGAAACAACCAGAAGTTGGAAAGGGTGCAGCAGATTCTAAAAATCATCTTGCAACTTTTCCTCATGAATGCACAAAGTGTGGACATGATGGAGCAGAGGTTATGGATTTAGGTGTTTGGTATGGTGATGAGGCGGGAGTTGTAAGATATAAATGCGGAAAATGTGGGCATACTGATCAGGACAAGGGAAGTAATACGTAATTTAATGATTTATCCATAGCTTTAAATATACTCTAAAATATTAATTAGTATAAATTATCACCTAAAAATGGCTGAAGAAAAACATCAAAATTCTGAAAAACCTAAAAGACAAGAAAATCTTTCTGATGAACTTAAAAATCCTGGAATGAACTATCAGCCAGGACAAAAACTTCCTGGAGAAATTACAGAAGAAGCAAAAAAAGAAATTGATAAAACAAAGCAAAAACTTGATGAATTCAAAAAAGAAATTATTAAAAAATATCCGTTTACGCTTGCACTGGGAATAACTCCGCCACAAGCCGCTGAAAGATTTGATGAAGAACTTGGATTAACTGAAGAGGAAAAGAAAACAAAGCCCATGCATATTGTTATGGTTATTCCTGAAGATAATTATAAAGATATTGCAAAGATTAAAGCAGAAATTATTAAAATTGTAAAAGATAATAAACCAAGATTGTGGGTTAATATTATTACCCCTGTTGATTTGTGGAACTTTTGTTTAGATTCTAAATACGATATTGTTGAAGCTCTTGGAATGAGCTATCCTTTGCATGATAAGGGAATCCTTGGCGCATTACGTGTTTCACAGATACATAAAAGTTTATGTTTAAGAAAATTTGAGAAATATATCTATAGCTATGTTATTGGTGGAAGTCTTGTTAGAGGAGAAGCTAAACAAACAAGCGATGTTGATATTTTTGTTATAATTGATGATACTGATGTTAAGAGAATGTCAAGATTAGAGTTGAAAGAAAAATTAAGAGGAATTATCTATCAATACGTTGCTGAAGCTGGCGAACTCGCTGGAGTAAAGAATAAACTATCTCCGCAAGTATATTTACTTACAGAATTCTGGGAAGATGTTAAAGATGCGAGTCCTGTTATATTCACTTTTATTAGAGACGGAATACCGCTCTATGACAGAGGCGGATTCCTGCCTTGGAAACTTCTGCTGAAAATGGGAAAAATCAAGCCGTCACCAGAAGCGATTGATAGATTCATGTCAATGGGCGATAAATCAAAAGACATAATCAAACAAAGACTTCTTGATATTGTTATAAATGATATCTATTGGAGTATTCTAACTCCTTCTCAGGCTCTGCTGATGATGTATGGAATTCCTCCAACTACACCTAAAGAAACAGTTTCAGAAGTTAAAAGAATATTTGTTGAAAAAGAAAAGATTATGGAGAAAAAATATTTTGATATTCTTGAAAATATAGTAATAAACTATTATAAGGGATTTGAGCACGGAAAAGTCAAAGAAGTTTCTGGAACGGAAATTGACAAATTAATTAAAGATTTTGATGATTATACTAAGAAGCTTAAAGAAATGGCTGTTGAAATAGAAAAGCGTTCGCAGGAAAGAATTATTGAGGATACTTATGCTAATGTATTCAAATTGCTTCGACATTTATTTGGAAATAAGAATGAAGGAGAACTTGTAAAGGATTTTGAACGCGAGTTAATTAAAAAAGGCAGAAGCGATCCAAAGAATCTGCATATAATCAATCATTTAATTGATGCTAAGAAAAGATACAAGAGCAAAAAGAAACCATCGAAATATGAAATAGAAGATATAAGAAAAAATGCTAATGTTCTTATAAATAATCTTATAGAATTCGGACAAAGATGCGATATGTCTGAAATAAGAAAAATGCAAGTTAGAATCAACTATAAGGAAAATGGAAAAGATAAACATGCAGAGGTATTTTTGACTAATCCTATCTATGTTATTATCGATAATCAATTTAAGAAAATAGTTGAAAAAGATGAAAAAGCAAGGTTTGAAGAAGGAAAGCAAGATGAATTTGATAGTATTCTTTCAACACAAAAGGGCAAGCCAAACAAACTTTCTGAAAAGGTTCTTGAGCTATTGAGAAAAGAGCTTAGAGACTTCAGCATTGACTTATAAACGCAATGCTGAGAGCCCCAAAAACTAGGAGTTTTTAAGGCTTCGATATGTCGTTTTAGATATTTAATTTAGACTTCGTTTATTTCTATATAATAATTAATAATACAACAATTAGGAAAGCGAGGTTGTGAGCAGAAAAGTCTTATGGGGGAAGAGCAAGCCGAATTGGGTTTGATGAATTACTAATATTTTGTTTATTTTTATGAACGAAGTCTAACTAGAAAAAACTGTATTCCCAGGAGACATTTGTCGTAAGCTAAAATAGCTTATCAAAGGCAAAATAAACTTCTGCAAGAGTCTTCTCAAACAAACTCGTATGAGGTCTGAAATGATTATATCTCATACGAAAGAGTTCTGAATCTCCGTTGCAGAACTCTAATTCTTTGTCCATTGTTTGAAATAATCTTTCCACTTTCCCCGAAGTTGTGGGGGAATGAATTGCGGTTCTAATATGCTTAATCCCTCTTCTCCTGCACCATCTATCAAACTTGCTATGCTTACTCTTACCTCCAAAACAAGAACCATTATCAGATAATATTTCTCTAGGTTTTCCGTGCTTCTTGATGAGTTCATCAAGAATATTGACAATAACTTCGGTAGAAGCAATATTGATTTTAGTTAAAGTTAAACTATATCTCGAACAATCATCAATTACAGACAAGGTGTAATAGTTTTTCTCTTGTTCATCTGTGTGGTCTATTTGCCATAAAGAATTAGGATGTTTCCTTTGCCAGCGAATATATTTTATTCTTTTTCTTCTCTTAGGATTTATTTTAATTAAGCCATTGGTATTCAGAACTTTGTTTACAGACCAATGGCTTACATCTACAAAATTAGTAATCTTATTTTCTCCCCAGCCATTATGTTTTCTAAATCTGATAATCTTAGCTTCTATTTCAGGAGATATTTTGTAATGTATTG
Organism: Nanobdellota archaeon; assembly: GCA_038045485.1. Classification (GTDB taxonomy): domain Archaea; phylum Nanobdellota; class Nanobdellia; order Pacearchaeales; family GW2011-AR1; genus CAIPOI01. Next base: position 5,285 of record JBBSYA010000054.1, on the reverse strand, counting down.
TTTTCGGTTTGGTAGATTTATCTGTTAAATCCCATTCAGTTTTGTTAAGTCTTTCACTCCATCTTTGTAAAGTTCTTGAAGTAATTTCATAGCTAAATTGAGCAAGAAGTATTTTTCTACACTGATTGTAAGAATGTCCTTTAATTCTTAATTTAAAGAATTCTTTTCTAGCTTCTTCCTTTTTCATAGAAACAGATAACAACCAGAGGAGAACTAATTTGTGGTTGTTATAACCCTACGACATATGTCAGTAGGGAGCACATCTAACTAGAAAAAACATATCTTTATAAAACGATAAAATTTACTTCTGCAATGCAAATCGATAGAGAAAGAGTCAGACGAATGGCTGGAAAATGGCTGCAAAATATTAGCTTAAAAGATGTCCAAGAATCATGCGTAGAAGAATATCTTTTAAGCAGACGATTGAATAGGCAGGGAATTGCAAGAAGATTTCATTCCTCTTTTCTTATGAGGGTTATCTATACTTCTGAATATGAATCTTATAAAGAACAAAGATACAAATTTCTAAAAGAAGATAATAGTGTAGGGGAGCAATATGCCGAAAGGGCTAACTAGGGCATTCTTGGGCTCTTCGCTCAATATGCTAATGGGCAGAACAATTCGTCATAAATTTCATAAATCTGAAAATATGCAGAACTATCATTTTATTTTTGCGCATTCAGATGATGAACTTGCAGTTCTCAAACCCTTAAAAATAATTTCTTCTACTTATGGACTAAATGCAAGTTTTACTTTGTTAAGCAATGGCACACAAGGTTATGAGCCAAATAGCGAAGGATCAAGAGAAGATTTTGGACGAATGAGAGTAAAAGAATTTAATCGTTCACTTGTTACTTTGGGATTTGAAGACCAACGTATTAAGAGTCTATTAGATGAAAGAGAAATTTATGAAATGCTTGTTCGTGAAGATAGTTCTGGATTGAATGCTATGCTTGAACGAGCTCAAAAAGCAATTGCCCGAGATATAAATCTAAATAAACCAAAGGCAGTTTTTGTTGATGATTTTGCAGGAGGCAATATTGTTCATGACATCGCAAATTATATTACTCATAAGGCAGCTAAGCAGATGAAATTTAGTCCTGTAATAGAATACTGGCAGTATTTTTTTGATAAATCTTCTGGAGCAATGATTGTCGGAGATTTGGGACATGATGAGCAGGGCAGAATTTTAAGAGATAATTGCAAGGGTAAATATGATGTTGAAATTCCTGCGTTGGGTATACACAAAGGAAGAATGTTTTTATCACCTTTTAATATAATCGGTGCATTAAGGCATAAACAAAAAGTTTATAGTTCTCAGGAAAAAACTCTGAAAAGATTAACTGATATAACTTTTGCATCTTATGGCATAGACGCGCCTCATTTTAGAGAGCTTTGCGCAGAAATAGATTATACTAAAAGACCCTCTCATGGAGTTTTATACGAAGGCGCCAGCTGGAGATTACGCGGACTTCCGAGACTGCCTACATTTGAAGATTTTGCGAGAATGGTTAGAGATTATGAAAAGAAAACTGCTTAAAACTTAACATAAGCTTTTTAAACCCAATTTCGCATTCTATTTTATGGTAACTAAAGGAAAAGTTGTTCAGTTTAGAAGAAGTCTAAAGCATATTCATGAAAGACATTTTATCTTAGATTTCGGAGCAAAAAATAAACTTGAAGCAGCTAAATTTGTTGGAAAAGAAGTTCATTGGAAGAGCGAAGCTGGAAAAATTATTGCTGGAAAAATTGCAGGTTCTCATGGAAATAAGGGACTGGTAAGGGCTATTTTTGAAAGAGGATTACCTGGACAATCAATAAATACAGAAGTTGAGGTAAAGTAATAAGTTTCTTTTCAAAAAGAAACTTATGGGTAGAAAATTAAAATGATGAATAATAAAAAATAAACATGGGAATACGAAAAGCATTATCTTATACGAAAAGACAGATAACTCATTACACTCGAAAGTCTATGAAGATTAAGAACAAGAATTATATCAAAGCAGTTCCTAATCAAAAAGTTACAAAATTTAATATGGGTGATGTTAGAAAATTGCTAAAGGGCGGATTTACAAATTATATTGTTATTTATTCTATGATGAATGTTCAGATAAGAGATTTTGCTCTTGAAGCAACAAGACAGATGTTAAACAATAGACTTACAAAAATGTTAATGAACAATTATTCTTTACTTTGCAAACCCTATCCTCATCAGGTTATAAGGGAGAATAAGACTTTCTCTGGCGGTTCAAAGGGAGAGAGAGTTCAGTCAGGTATGGCTCACTCGTTTGGAACAACTATGTATAGATCTGCTGTTGTAAAAGCTGGAGACCCTATTTTCATTATTGCTTATCAAGATAAAAAGAATACAGATGCAATAAGAGAATTGTGTAAAAGTGCATCTCCAAAACTTCCTTGCAAATGCAAAATAGTTTACGAAGAGAATAGAGTAATTAATCAATAAATAATTCTAAAATTAAAATGACTTGGGAAATTAATTATTCAGATTTGCTTATTGCTACCCTTAAATCTCGAGGCTATAGATTTACTGGAAATATTTTATCTGCATCTGAATTTAATGATGCACAATTAAAAGAACTAAAAGAAGAAAGTGCACGAATGCGGGCTGCTTCAGGATATAGGCTTGTTTGGGTTAATAATTTTCCTAATGGTTGTTCTGAAGCATTTGCTAAGAGCAGGTTTGCAAGATGATAATGAATCTAACAGAAAAAGCATTAGTCGAAGAATTATTTGCATCAGTTTCTACTGAAGAAAGATGCCCCTATATAAGAAAAGATAAAATTGGCGCTTTTTGCGCTAATGGCTTAGAAGGTGATTTTGTTCCAGAAAATTCAGCAAGAAGAATTGCATGTGACCCTCTTTCACTTCAACTTTGGTGTTTAGATAAATTAAGATGTGATAAATGCATATTTTATAACTTAAAACCCTTTAATCAAACTTACTCGCCATTACTTTCTTAAACAAAACTTTATAAAACGCAAAAACCTACTCTGATTATGGTGATTAAAAAGAGGGTTGAAGATATTAGTGCATCAGGCAAATATGTAAAATGGCTTTCTGAATTATCTAAAACTTCTGGGGGCGTTGCTGGTGGAAAGGGTGCGAATCTTGCAGAGATGTATAATTCTGGATTTCCTGTGCCGCCCGCATTTTGCGTGACTGCGCAGGCTTTTGATGCCTATCTTGAAGCTGCTGGTTTAAAAGCGCAGATTAAAAAAATAATTAGTGAAACAGATATTGATAATACAAAAGAACTTGATGAGAACGCTAAAAAAATCCGAGAGATTATAATTAATTCGAGTATGCCTGAAGATATGGTTGAAGAAATTACAGAGGCTTATGAGTTACTTAGTACCGACCAAGAAGTAAAAAAAGCTCAGTTAAATGTTTCTAAAAGCGCAATGGATATTTTAAGAAATAGCCACGAGCCTGTTTTTGTTGCTGTTAGAAGTTCTGCTACTACTGAAGATTTAGCTGCTGCAAGTTTTGCAGGACAGCAGGAAACTTATACAAATATTAAGGGAAATAAAGAGTTAATTCTCGCTATAAAAAAATGTTTTGCTTCGCTTTATACTGCCCGTGCAGTTTATTATAGAAAGAAAAAAGGATTCAAAGAATCAGAAGCATTGCTTTCCGCAGTTATTCAGAGAATGGTTAATTCTGATAAATCTGGAGTTGCTTTCACTAAAAATCCAGTATCGGGTGCTAATGAGATGATAGTTGAGGCTGTTTTTGGACTTGGTGAAGGAATTGTTTCAGGAAAGATAAAACCAGACCATTATGTTGTTAATCCCGATTTAGAGATTATAGAAAAGAAAATTGCAGATAAAAAAGTTGCAATAGTCAGGCAGGCAAATGGCGAAGAAAAAACAGTAACCTTAACTCCTGAAAAAAGCAAGCAACAAGTTATGACTGACGCTGAAATTAAAAGTTTGGCTTATACTGCTCAAAAAATAGAAGAGCACTATAAAAAAGCCCAGGATATTGAATTTGCTGTTGAAACTGGAAGAATATTTATTGTTCAAACTCGTCCCGTTACAACTATTGAAAAAAGCAGTGCTGTTAAGAAACAAGTTCTTTCTGGAAATGTTTTGTTATCAGGAATGCCTGCTTCGCCAGGGGTTGCATTCGGTCCAGTTAAACTTGTTCATACACTTGAAGACTTAGAAAAAATTGTGAAAGGCGATATTCTTGTTACAAAGATGACTAATCCCGATATGGTTGTTGCTATGCAAAGATGTTCTGCAATTATTACTGATGAAGGCGGAGCAACGGCTCATGCGGCTATTGTATCTAGAGAAATGGGTATACCTTGTTTTTCTGGAGATACAATAATAATGACTGATAAAGGATTTATGAATTTGGTTGATGCAAATAATAGAATTTTAAATGGAGAAATAATACACACGCTTAGTTTTGATATTCAAAAATTGAAAACTGAATGGAAACAAATATTAAATACAAGCAAAAGACAATCGCCTACAATAACTATTTCAGCATCTAAAAATGGGCAAGTAGAATGGAATACCCTAACGACTACTCCTGAACATAAATTTTTCAGCTTTGAAAGTCGTGTGCCCTGTTATAAAAAAATAAACGAAATACTTGCAAATGAGAGCATAATTTATTCTGCTAATAAAATGCCTATCTTGCCTCAAATTTTAACAATTAATCCGCAAAAAGCATATACTTGTGGAGCTATTTTTTCAGATGGTTATTTAAGAATAAAAAAGGGTGGTGGAGGTTCTACAGTATTTGCACAGAAATCAACACCACAAAAAATGGAATTTATTAATGAAGTATGCAAAAATTTTGAAAATGTTTATGATTATAAGCTAAGATGGGTTAGACCTTCTTATTACTATTGTTATAGCAAAAAAATAACTGAAGACTTGTTAAACATTTATGACAATATTAATAAAATTATTTTGGGATTGGATGAATATTCTATCATCAAATATCTTGCTTCTATTATTGATGGCGATGGAAATTTTATAGAAAGAGGCAAGGTAATCAAAATAAGCATTGATGCTAAAGATGTAAATCTCCTTCAATCTTTGGTTTTAAGTTGCATGAGACTTGGATTAAATTATAGAATTCGAAAAGAAGATAATCAATTTAGATTCTATATAACTTCTGGAATAGAAAAATTAAAACCCTATCTAAAAAGAGTTATCGTGACTAATTATGAAAAAACAACGGGAGATACTTATTTTTCAGCTAAACATCTTTTTTTAGATATACCTATATGTGGCAGAAAAGGT
>JBBSYA010000053.1:6143-12467 GCA_038045485.1 Nanobdellota archaeon | reverse complement strand
GTAGTTTCAAATCTATTTAAATCTTTTATGATTATTCATTAGTAATTCATTAAACCAAAAACCTTATATAGCTAAAAGTAATATTAATATTATTAAGTCCCCGGTATGACTCTTTCGGGAGGAATACCGGGTTTCCTTTAAAATTAGGGAATTATTTCTGCTCATGGAAAATAAAAAGGCCATTATTTTTATAGACGGCAATAATTGGTACCATAATCTTAAGAAAATTCGCATAAAACCCAGTCATATAGATTTAATGAAATTGTCCCAGTTTATCTGTAAACATTTTAATTTTGACTTAAAAAGTGTTAGATATTATAATTCTGTGCCAGATATAAGCGATGGCGAGGTAATTTATTATAAACACATGGAATATCTATCTTCACTTGAAAAACAAGGTATCAAAAATTTTGTGAGAAAACTACAAAAAAGTTCTACTGAAGAAATTAAAAACGAAAAGGAACTACTTTTACAATCATTAGATATTTGTCCATCTTGCAAACCCTTAGTTGTACAAAATTGCTTTGATTGTATTGGAAACGTTAAAAAAAGAGAAAAGGGTATTGATGTAAAAATTGCTTCTGATATGATTAGAAAGTGTTTAATAGAAAAAGAATGCAGTGTCTGTGTTCTTATTTCGGGAGATGCCGATTTTATTCCAGCTATGCAAATTATAAAAGATTCTAAAAATGAAGTAGTAACTTCTTCAATTATACCAGGTTATTCAAGAGAACTTAGAAAAGGGGATTTCAGATACTTTATTTTGAAAAGAAAAGATTTAAATGAAAATTGTTTAAAAGATTATAGCGAATTAAAAAGCAAATAAATCAAACTAAAGAACCCTATTTCTTCTCGCCTTCAACCGCTTCTTCAATCTCTTCTTCCTTCGTCATCTTTGCAACATCTGCAACCTTATCTGTATCTGCAAGCTTAATTATTCTAACACCCTGCGTTGCTCTTCCCATTACCCTAATATCCTTAACAGGAGTTTTAATCATAATTCCTTTTTCTGTTGTAACAATAATATAATCTTTATTCATAACACTAACTGTTCGGATAACTTTTCCGTTCTTTCCAGTCACCTTAAGATTAATAACGCCTTTACAAGCTCTTCCCGTCAATCTATAATCTTCAATTAAACTTCTTTTTCCATATCCATCTTTAGTTACAGTTAACACACTTTCGTCTTTGAAAGATTTATCAACCACAACTAAACTAACAACTTCATCGCCTTTCTCAAGTTTTATTCCAGTAACCCCATAACTTGCTCTTCCCATATCTCTAACTTCATCAGAATTAAACTTTATTGCCTGTCCATCTGCAGTTGTCATCATGACTTCTTGTGTTGGCTGGATAATATTAACATCAATAAGATTATCTGTATTATCGAGTGGAAGATTAATGGCTCTAACTCCTGTATTTCTTGGATTAGCAAACATTTCAAGCTTCATTTTTTTAACAATTCCTAATTTTGTTGCTAAGAACAAAAATCCATTCTTGAATTCTTTTATAGGAATAATAGAAGAAACATTATCATCTTTCAAACTAAGCATATTAACTAAAGCTTGTCCTCTTCCATATCTTTGTGTTTCAGGAACTTGATAAGCCTTAAGCCAGAATACTCTTCCACGCTGTGTGAATAATAATAAATAATCGTGTGTAGAACAGGCAATTAATTGTTTTACGAAATCTCCAGTAGATAAGTCTGCGCCAATAACTCCTTTTCCACCACGCTTTTGTTCTTTGTATGCTTGGAAAGGCATTCTTTTAATATAACCCTTATCAGTTATAGAAACAATAACTTCTTCTTTCTTAACTAAATCTTTTTCAGCAAATTCTTTTATTCCTGCAATAAGCTTGCTCTTTCTTTCATCTCCAAACTCCCTCTTCAACTCACTTAAATCTTTTTTAATTAATTTGTAGATTAATTTTTCATCTCCAAGAATTTCTCTAAGTTCTTTAATTAAAGTTTTTAATTCAGCTTCTTCTTTCTTTAATTTTTCATTCTCAAGCGCAGTAAGCTGGCGCAATTTCATTTCAAGAATAGCATCTGCTTGTTTCTTAGAAAGGTCAAACTTTTTCATAAGAGTTTCAGCAACTTCCTCTCTACTTTTTCTGATAAGTGCAACAATATCATCAAGATTTTTCAAACAAATCAATAATCCCTGAACAATATGCTCTCTATCTTCAGCTTCCTTAAGTTCAAATCTTGTTCTTGATTTTATAACTTTTTTTCTGTAATCAACATAAACCTGAAGCATTTGCTTAATTGTCATTAATTGAGGAACACCATTAACAAGCGCGATAAGAACTGCGTCAAACTTTGTCTGCAAATTAGTAGATTTATACAATCTATTTATTGTAAACTTAGAATCTGCTCCTTTTTTCAATTCAATAACAATTCTAATTTTTCCTCTTGCAGATTCGTCTCTTATATCAGAAACATCAGGCAACTTTTTATCTCTAATTAATTCTGCAATAGATTTAACTAAGTCGGACTTATTAACCTGATAAGGAATTTCTGTAACGATTATACTTGTTCTTCCTTTATCTTCTTCTTCAGTTGTAACTCTTCCACGAACAACAAAACCGCCTCTTCCTGTTTCATAAAGTGCTTTCAAATTTTCAGCAACAATAACTCCACCAGTAGGAAGATCCGGGCCTTTCAAAATTTCCATAATTTCATCGGTTGACATTGCGGGTTTATCAATAATCGCAGAAATAGCGTCGCAAACTTCAATTAAATTATGCGGAGGAATATTAGTAGTCATACCAACTGCAATTCCTGAACTTCCATTAATCAAAAGATTAGGAACTTTTCCTGGAAGCATAAGCGGTTCATCTACAGAATTATCAAAATTAGGAGTCCATTTTACAGTATCTTTATCTATATCTGCAAGAAGCTCAACCGCAGTCTTCTCAAGTTTAGCTTCAGTATATCTCGATGCAGCAGCATTATCTCCATCAATGTTTCCAAAATTTCCTTGCCCGTGAACAAGAGGATATCTTAAAGAAAAATCTTGCGCCATTCTAACAAGCGCATCATAAATAGCCATATCTCCGTGAGGGTGGAATTTACCCATTGTATCTCCAACAATTCTTGCGCACTTCTTTGTCATTCCTTTTTCTAAGCCCATCAATTTCATTGCATAAAGTATTCTTCTATGAACTGGCTTTAATCCATCTTCAGCAGAAGGAAGCGCTCTCGAAACAATAACACTCATCGCATAATCAATATACGAACGCTTCATCTCAGTAGATATTTCAGCATTAATTTGTCTATCTTCATCTAAATCCTTAAGATTAATCTCTTCTTTCTCAAGAATCTCTGCTTCATATTTTTCATCATCCATTACATCTGCAACTTTTTCTTCGCCTTCAAGTTCTTTCTTCATTTTTTTATTATCAGTTTCTTTTTCATCCATGTTTTCTTCCTCTGGTTGTTTAGCAGTCATTTTTTCTCCTCTCCACTTTTAGCCCATTTAGATACAAGTAAAATTCCTATAATTGATATTAGAGTTACTACAATAGCAGTAGCTAACAACCCATAAGCACTCAAAAAATTAATCTTGCTTACAAAATCAGTTATTACATCTTTCCAAGAAAAAGCAATTATCAATCCAAAAGCAGCGATTATCGCAGTAGTTGTTTGTTTCTTAAATTCCTGTCCCAACACCGAAGCTTTTGAAACAACTTTTTCATGAAGTTTTTTGTTAATTTCTTTTACAACTTCTCTTCTTTCAACTTTGCTTAAATTATCTTCTACCATGTTTATTTTTTCTTCGCCTCACATTTATTACAAATATCTTTTTTCTTTCCAGGTTTTATTCCAAATAAAGGACTTGCTATAAACTTGTATCCGAAACCCTCAAGCGGAACTCCACATTGCCTACATTTTTTATTTTGTTTTTTTATAGTCATTTTAATTTTCTACCCATAAGTTTCTTTTTCTAAAAAGAAACTTATATATCTAACTCCGCAATATGTGCATTTTTTTGTATGAATTCACGTCTTGGGCCAACTTCATCGCCCATTAACATGCTAAAAGTTTCATCAGCCATAACAGCATCTTCAATTGTAACTTTCTTTAGGATTCTTGTCTTAGGATTCATTGTAGTATCCCAAAGTTGTGTTGGATTCATTTCTCCAAGACCTTTAAATCTCTGAACATCGGCCTTTCCGCCAAGCTCTCTTAACTTCTTTTCTTTTTCATCTTCGCTATAAACATAAAAATCTTTTCCTTTTCTAATTCTAAAAAGCGGAGATACAGCAATATACACATTTCCATTCTCAACAAGCTGCGGCATATATCTAAACAAAAATGTAAGAAGCAAAGTGGTAATATGCTGACCATCAACATCTGCATCGCACATAAGTATAATTTTATTATATCTTAATTTATCCTGCAGAAAATTTTCCTTAACTCCTGTTCCAATCGCAGTAATCAAATGTATAACTTCTTCAGAAGACAAAGCTTTTACAGGATTCGCTTTTTCAACATTCAAAATTTTACCTTTAAGAGGCAGTATAGCTTGGAACTCTTTATCTCTTGCAACCTTAGACGAACCTGCAGCCGAATCTCCTTCAACGATATAAAGTTCTGTTTTCTCAAATTTCTTAGAAGAGCAGTCTGCAAGCTTTCCAGGCAATCCCGTAAATCCAAGCGCAGTCTTTCTTCTTACTAAATCACGGGCTTTTTTAGCAGCTTCACGAGCTTTTGCAGAAGCAATAACTTTCTGCACGATTTTATTAGCAACATTAGGATTTTCTTCAAAAAATTCAGAAAGCGAAGCAGTTACAGCAGAATCAACAACTCCTTTTATTTCAGAATTTCCAAGTTTAGTCTTAGTCTGTCCTTCGAATTGTGGATCTGCTAACTTTAGGCTAACGATTGCATTAATTCCTTCGCGAGTATCATCTCCCTCAATAGAAGCATCTTTTAACAAATTTTTCTTTTTAGCATAATCATTAATGACTCCTGTTAAAGCACTCTTAAATCCAGAAATATGTGTTCCGCCCTCTGTAGTATTAATAGTATTAACAAATCCAAAAATATTTTCATTATAAGATTCTGTATATTGCACCGCAACTTCAATAACAGTAGTATCTATTTGTTTTTTGAAATAAACCGGTTTATGCAATGGAGATTTTGAATGAGTAATATGTTGTATAAACTCGATTAATCCACCAGCATAATAAAATTCTTCTTTCTTTCCAGTCTTTTCATCCTGAAGTGTAATTTTTAATCCAGCATTCAAAAAAGCAATTTCTTGCAATCTCTTTCTAAGTATGCTAAATTCAAAGTCTAATGTTGAAAATATCTGATCATCAGGATAAAAAGTTACCTCTGTTCCACTAGCATCACCCTTAGATTTTCCAATACATTTAACATCATCTTGAGCGATTCCTCGTTTGTATTTTTGTTCATATAACTTTCCGCCCTGACTAACTTGAACAATAAGCTTCTCAGAAAGCGCATTAACTACAGAAGCTCCAACTCCGTGCAAACCTCCAGAAATTTTATAAGAATCTTTATCAAATTTTCCGCCAGCATGAAGCTTAGTAAATACCATCTGCAAGGCACTCATTTTATATTGTTTATTCATACCAACAGGAATACCTCTGCCATCATCTGTAACAGTCACACTTCCATCTTTATTCAAAATAACCACAATATTTTTAGCGTGTCCTGCAAGAGCCTCATCAACAGAATTATCAACAATCTCATAAACTAAATGATGTAAACCATCTTTTCCGGTGCCGCCAATATACATCGCAGGTCTTCGCCTTACTCCTTCTAAGCCCTCAAGAACTTTTATGCTTTCTGCATCATATGCTTTTCCTTCAGCCATATTATTTTATTATTTTTTCCAATTTATTTGTTCTAACCTTTCTTTTGTCTTATCTTCTACCAAATTTAGTGTTTAAAAACATTCCTAATATTTTCTGAATTTCAAAATTTACATCAAATAGAAATTTTCTATTAAAAATTTCAAATTTATATAGCTAAAAGCCAAACCTTGTTTAAAAAGCTTTCTCCTAAAATATTGGTATTTTAAGCCCTAAAGGGACTAATTTTAGCTAATCGGTTCTTAAACCTGCAAACAATTTTAGATTAATTTTTGATAAATTTTCTTTAATTAAATGCGAATCTTCAAGTAATTTTCCAGAAGAATTTTTATTAAAAGTTTTCAATTCTGTTACATCTTCAAACAAACCTTCCTGGTTTTCACTCAAATTTTTTAATCCTTTCAAACTTTCTGCAAACATAACAAATCTCTCATGCTCCAAAAATCTGCGATTGGGCACTTTTCTTTTTCTTGG
>JBBSYA010000053.1:0-6043 GCA_038045485.1 Nanobdellota archaeon | reverse complement strand
AGGAATTCCAGATACGCCCACATTAGATTTTATTCTAACTTCGTCCATCTTTTGAGTTTTTTCTAAATATTCTAATTTTTGCTTCAAATAATCAAATTTAGAATCTACTTGCTCTCCAAGCGCAACCTTGCCCTCATCTATTTTTTGCGTTTGTTCAAGCTCCTCAATTTTTCTTTTCAAATCTCCGAGATTTCTTGCGAATTGCGCATTTATTTCATTACTACTATTTTCAATCTTCTGATTTAATCTGCTAATTTCTGAAATAAGTTTATTTATAGTCTCTTTTTTATCTTCAGCCATCATCCTTGCAGAAGTTTTAGCTAAGTTTTTCAGCTCTTCTTTAAGTTCTTCACTTTGTTTTTGCATCATCCATCGAGATTCAGAACTATCTTGCGTAATTTTATCATAAACCTCTTGTTTTATTCCATTAACTCTATTTTCAATATCAGCAACTTCAGCCAAAAGTTTTTTCTTTAACGAGGGATCCTGGGCTTTTTTTAATTCGCCTTGGATTTGCGCTTCCTTTTCTTCCAAGGTTTTCTTTAGATAGTCCATTCTATGTTTCAAAAAGTCTATTTCTTGAGTTTCCTTAGTAAGTTCTTCAGACTTTTTCTTAAGAACAGTCGACATATAATTAACCTTACCCTGAATATGCGGAATCTCTTCAATCTCTTTGCTTATTATCTTAAAATTCTCTTGTCCTTTTTCAAAGAAGTCTTCTAATCGTCTAATTTCAGCTTCATCATGTTTCAAAAGTTGCTTAAGATATTCAATTTTTCCATTTAAGCGAGGTATAGAATTAACATCTCTTACTTCCTCTTCGGTTAATTGTTTTTTTATCTTAGCTCTTCTGGCATCATCAATCTCTTTTCGCAAGTCCTTGTCTTCTTTTGAAATTAATTCGCGCAAATAATCAACGCGATTTTTAAGAGTTGGTAAATTATGAACTTCTGCTTTTTCTGGCTCGTTTAAAATTCCTTTTCTTGCTAAAAGCAGTTGTCTTTCAAACTCCTGAGTTTTTCTTTCAATTTCAGCAATTCTGCGAGTTTGCTCAAAATCAAGCTTGCTCTTTAAAAAATCAATATCTACTCCAGAAATCTTTGCCTTTAATTCATTAAGCTCTTTTTCTATTTGAGGAATAAGACGAACACTTTTAAGTTTTCTTCTTATTTCGTGCTCTTCTCTCTTAAATTTTTTAGTATCTAGGGAATCCAGCTCTTTTTCAAGCTCCTTAAGACGCCTAACACCTTCGGCAAATGCTTTAAAATCTTCTACTGCTCTTTTATCAACCATGTTGTTTTTACGAATTTTTTTGTTATCCTTCTTTTATATTATCTATCTAATTACTAAACTTATTTTAAATACTCTTCTAAGTTAGTTTTTCTCTTCCGCGAAAATCTTTTGATTTTCGGGGCTCAGAAGAACTTTATTCTTCTGTGTCGTGGTATTTCTCTTTCCGCGAAGATTATTAATCTTCGGGGCCCAGAAAATTATTAATTTTCTTGGTTTCTAAAAAGAGAAAGTCATTTTATAGCCTCCTATGTGAATGTTTAATTGATTTAATATGTTCGTCTAAAACAAAGACATCATACCCATCTTTTTTCCAATCGCAATATCTTCTTAAAATCCAATTTTCCGCAACTTGTTTCATATAATTAAATACAAATCTAAGAGTATAAATCAACATAAATAAAAAGATAATGAATATAAGAAGAGGCAAGAGGTATCCATAAATTGTTCCAATTATAAAAACTCCTGTTCTCTTGAGTTTTGAACTTGAACAAGAAATACAGCTCGAACCACCACAATCTATATCGGTTTCATCATAATTTTTAACCCCATCATAACAATAAGCGCAAGTTCCTTCACCTTCAACATTAAAATTAAGATTTGCGGCCCTGCCATCTGGAAGAACCTTTATTCTTGCAAGCACCTTGCCTGTTTTTTGTCCAACAATTTCAGTAAATTCCTGCCCGCACCAATTTGTAATTCTAACTTCAACTTCTTCTTTAAGCGAACAAGATTCTTTTTGCTCAAAATTTACAAAGCACTTATTTTTATCGCTGCATATTCTTTTTCTTTCACCAGAAAGGCTGCTGCCAATAGTAAGAGTAGCAACATTGTAATTTATATTACATTCATTCCAGGACCCACAGATAAAACTTTGTTTACATGTTTCGCTTGCTCCACTGCCCGCAGGAAGGTTAGCTGGAATCTGATTATTAGGAAGAATTATGCCCTCAACACAAGAACCACTAATGCAACTATAACCTGCAGAACAAACAGGAGTGCATGTTTGAGTAGTAGATTGACAAGCACCGCTTATGCAGTTATATCCTACTCCGCAGCCTCCACAATTAAGATTATTACCACAACCATCTGTAGCAGTTCCACAGCCCACTCCTAATTGCGAACAGGTTTTAGGCACACAAAGAGTTAAACTGCAAGAACCACTAATGCAACTATAACCTGCATTACAACTTCCACAATTAACACTACTACCGCAAATTAACTGATTTCCACAACTATAGCCTAAAGTATTACAAGTATCGGAACATCCAGTTATATGACAATCTTGTGAACATGTTGAAGTTGTTTCACCATTATTACATGATCCATCCCCACAATAGACACCATCATATATACTTAATTTAAAATATCTCGGAGAACCAGTAATAATCACACTCAAATCAGATAAAGTTTCCATATTAACAGTATTAGTTGGACTTGCACAACTTGAATCAGCACCGCAATAGGAAAGCGTAGCGTCATAAACTGCATCAGAAAAACTCCAAGATAAATCAAGAGTCCCACTTTGAGCCGGGCTTGTTTCAAAAGTAAGAACAATACTCCGAGGTACGCTTGTTAAACTCCAAGAATCTATTGCCAATTGATTTCCAGAAACTGTTGAATAAAACCTCGAAGAATTTCCACTAGGAAAATGTCCAGGAGCAATTACGTCATTCCCATCATATCCTGAAGATGAACTAGAACCAGTTTCAGTATAAAATATCGAAGATGTATCAACAATAGAACCTGTTATTCTTATGTCTAATTCTGCTGAAGCAAAATGCAAACAGAATAAAGAAATAACAATCAAAAAAAGTATTTTCGAGTTCATTTTTTGCCTCCCTTTCCTGAAGAAATATCCTTCATGAAAATTTCAATTTTCTTAGAAAGCATTATTGCATTCTTTTCGCAATATTTTTGAAAATCTGCATAAATTTTATCATCTACACTAAGCGTCACCTTTTTTTGCATGATAAGTAGTGATTTCAGCAGTTTAAAAAGATTTCCATGTAAGTCTATGGAAGTATATAGAAATATAGACTAATTATTACCTACTTAAAAGTTAAGATAAGAATTTTTAAAGTTAAAGCCCAGTTAATCTATATGAAAAAGATAAATAAAAGAGCGAACTATGTTTATGTCGTAGGGGATTCTGGTCCAGAACATAATTTTGTTTTAAGTATACATAAAAGCTATGGCTGGGCAATTAAAGCATGGAATAAACTAAGGCAGGATTTAATTAAAGATGCTAAAAGAGGATTGCAATATGCTAAAGAAGAAGCCAAAAAGAACTTGAAAAAAGGAAAATGGGATTATAACAGCCAATCCTTCTCTGAGGAGGATATTAACCATCTTAAGAATACTGCAGCAAAAGGAGATGAAATGTACTTGGAAATGATTAAAAACTTATCTTGTAAAAGTCCTGAAAAGATGGATAATTATCCACAAGATACTCCTTATATTAAAAGATACAGAATTCAAAATTAATTAAAAATAATTGTTTACCCAGATAAATCGAAAGATTTATAAACATTCACTAATAATGAATAAGTATTCACTTTAAATGAATATACCTGTTAAATATGATACCAAAGAATACAAAAAAAATAATGCTCTACCTATTAAGAAACTTAGAGTTAGTTAATATCAATCAAATCTCCCAAAAACTTGATATAAGCGTTGGAAGTGCTTTTAAAATATTAAAGAATTTAGAAGAAAATAAGATAATTAAGTCAAACAGACTGGGAAATGCTGTCTTTTACCAAATAAATTTTAATAGTGAAGAAGCTATTAAATTATGCGAGCTTCTTTTAATTGAAGAAAGAAGAATATTGAAAGGATATCCTAAGCTTTATGCAGATGAGATAAAAGACTTTAAAGACGCGGAATTAATAATATTATTCGGCTCTGTTTTAAATAATAAAGAATTTAATGACGTTGATGCTCTATTTTTAACTAACAAGGTTAAAGAAACTACTAAATTTTGTTTAAATTTATATAAAATAAGAACAAAGCCAGTTGTTCCTCTTATTCTAACTAAAGACGATTTAATCAAAGAAATAAATAATAAGAAAGAAGCAATCATAAGCATTTTAAAAACAGGAGTTATATTAAAGGGAGAATCAATATTTATTGATGTTATAAAAAATGCTAAAAACTAAACCTAAGCTTGACTGGTGTCTTGATAGTGAGAAAAGAATGAGAATGATACCTCCAAATAATAATCTCTCTAAGGGGCATATAGCTAAAGCAAGGCATAATCTAAATGCAGCAGATTATAATGCAAAAGGTGGTTATGATGACTGGACTATTTCTCAAGCATATTATGCAATGTATCATGGGCTTTTAGCAATATTATTCAAGAAAGGATTTGAATCTAAGAATCACGAATGTACGATTAATGCAATTGAATATCTTATGGAGACTAAACAGATTAGCTTTAGCAAAGAAGACTTAGCATTTATTAGAACAGCAGAGCAAATGACTACTAAAGATGCTAAATCTCTAAGAGAAGAGTTTCAATATGGAACTCAAACAGTTGCTAACAAAGCAGTCCTATCAAATATGCTTAAAGTATCCAAAGACATTGTTGAAAGAATTGAACTTATGTTGAATGAGTTATAACTTACTTTATCTCTTTCTCACGCCGACACGATAGAACTTAACAGGTGAATTATCAGGAAGCTCAAAGACAAGATGACTTCCAACTCCTCCAACTCCTGTTCCAACAGCATTACTTATCTCACTCCAAGGAGCAGCAAAATCTGCAATATTGGTTTTACCATAGGCAGTATAAAGATTATCAGTAAAAGTAGGAGTTACTTCTAAGTCAAAAGAATTTCCCTGTCTTAAATCATTAATGCTAAAGAAAGAGGTTTCATTTGTCGGGTCTGTTCCAGTTATGTATTCTGCAAGATTATTGTATACATCACTATCGGCATTATTTGTTTCAACAGAATCTGTTTTATTTGTTATCCCGTGCTGTGTCAGCCATGTGAAGGGGATGCCATTTGTTGTTCTTTTAACAACAGAACTTGAATCAACAGTCATATTGCTTGTAATATTATTCAAGACAAGATTATAATTATCAAGTCCAGAAGCGCCAGCAACATTGACTCCGTTAGTTTTAACCTGATCAATTTTGTAATCTGAATCTGCAGCTATATAGAAATTTGTGCTTCCGCCATAAGGAATATTATTTGTTCCAGCGGGGTTTATTGTTCCATTAGTTCCAGCTGTTGATACGATTTGCTCAAGAATCGGCATATAAGTCACATTAACCTGATTGCTCCCCATAATTCCATTAATAGGAATATTAGTCACACTCACACTTTGATCAGGCATATTGCTTGTCACAACACTTACTCCACCAGTAGTATCTGTTCTTGTCACATCATAAGATGCAATATAATTCCCAACATTTGCAGTTGCAACAACATTTGTATTATCCAGATAATTCATAATCTGTCCGCCTTCAAACGAGTTTGTTCCATTTCCAGCCCCCGATTTTGTTGAGACGAGTCTATTAAATTGCGGATTAACTTCAACAGTTCCATAAACTGTTCCACTAGGGCAATTCATAACTCCTGGAAGATCTACGTATCCTCCACCAGTTATTACATCTCTAATGTTAACAGCCCTATCAAAATTATTACTTGTAGGAGTCCAAGTTCCATCGCAGTGAATTTTCGCAGTATAGTGGCGAGTTGAATCTGCGCTATCTAAAAAAGTAAATTTGACACGATTAGTAGAA
>JBBSYA010000052.1:0-34912 GCA_038045485.1 Nanobdellota archaeon | reverse complement strand
AATGGCCCGTAAGGGATTTGAACCCTTGGCACCCACATTAAGAGTGTGGTACTCTAACCGGACTGAGCTAACGGGCCTTATACTTTATAGAGAAAAAGTAGTATTTTAAAGTTATTGATTTAACTTTTGCCGTAGTCGTTGGGATTTACTGGCGGAACTATTTTATTTACTGCGCTGTGATATAAACATGCAGCAGCTTCTCCAATTGGTTTTAAAAGAAATTCGTAGCTAAATCCTACTAAAGTTTTTACTGTGAACATTATTCCAAGTCTTCGATGCAAGCCCGAAGGACTTTCTCGGGGTTCAAGGTTATTAAAAATATCCATATTTTAACAATTTTTGAGTATTTATAAGAATTATTGTTGTCTACCGATGTTCTCGCCAGATGTGGGCTGAGTCTGCTTAGATTATAATTCTCCTTTCCATTCTTTAAAGAATTGTTTAAGAAATCTCTCAACAAATTTGTATCTGCCTCGGGCAAGTTTCTTAGCAAGTCCAGTATTAAATTTTTCAGGAGTAATTTTTAGTATTTTTGCATAAAAACCATGTATTGTAGATTCAGAATAATATCCCGGATGAACTTTTCCGAATGGGACTTCTGGATTGTATAGGGGGCGATCTGTTTTTCCACCCGTAGAAAACATTCGACCAATAGTAATTGCTCCTAATGCATCAAGTCTGTCCGCATCTTGAATTATTTTTGCTTCTATTGTTTCTGCGGTTAGTCCTTTGCTGTGTCTATGAACTTTAATTGAATGGACTACATTATTGATTTTCTCTTTTGGAAAGTTCATTTCTTCAAGTATTTTCTGCGCAATTTCACTACCTTGCTCGGCATGGCATTTCACCTCCCCGTTATCTTCTTTTAATCTGGCTATATCATGAAGAAGAGCGGCGGCGCCTATAACTTCTAAATCCGCTCTTTCTTTTTCCCCCATTTTTAATGCTAGATTATAGACTCTTTCGGTATGGTCAAATGCATGACTTCCACCTTCTTCAAAATTAGATTTTATTTTTTCTCTTAATTCTTTAAAAAATTCTTCTTTAATTGTCATGGATTTATTAAGAAATTTTATTATTTAAACTCTACTTTCAAGCATACACTATCTATACTCTCGCCAAGTATGTTTGCACTTTGTGCATTTGAAGAATTTGGTTTCAGCTTCATCTGCTGCTCTTGTTTGTGCAGTCCAAAAATAAGCTTCTTTGTGTCCGCATTTTGAACAATTAGCTGGAACTGTTGGCATAACATTAGCATCTTTTTCTTTTACAACTGCAGTTTTCTTTTGTTCAATAAGCTGTTCGGTGCTTTCTATCTTAACTTTTCCTTTAGCAGAATAATTGCAGTTAACACAACCAAACTTTTTTCTTTTTTCAACAAGAACACTTCCACACTTAGGGCAAAATTCCATATTAACTTAGTTTATTGGATGGTATATAAATGTTTCTCGTAGTTTGATAGAGTAATTAACCCCCGAGCGAAATTTATCAATTACCAAACCTAATTTTTCAAAGTTACTATTATTTTTAGATTGTTTAAAAAATTTTAAGTAGTAATTTAACTGGCAATTCTGTAGAAGTTAGGGTTGGGTAGTTTTGCTCTCTTGTTTTTTAGAAGATTTGCATTAATAGGGTATCTAAAATTTGAATCTTTTCAACAGTAAGGCATTAACGGCAACAATAACTGTTGAAGCAGACATCAACACCGCAGCCAAGGCGGGTTGCAGAAGAATACCTTGGGAGTAAAGAACTCCGGCTGCTAAAGGAATAGCTGCAATATTATATCCAGTTGCCCACCATAAATTTTGCTTCATTTTGCCATAGGTTGCTTGCGATAATTTTATTATTTTTACAATATCCTGAGGATTATTTCTTATAAGGATTATTCCAGCACTTTCTATTGCAACATTAGTACCCGCCCCTATGGCTATGCCCACATCTGCTTGAGCAAGCGCGGGGGCGTCATTAATACCATCTCCTACCATTGCTACTCTCATGCCTCTTGATTGTAGGAGTTTTACTTTTTTTGACTTTTCATCAGGCAGAATTTTTGCAAAGTATTCATCTATTCCTAATTCATTGGCAACCCATTTTGCAACACCTTCTGAATCTCCAGTAATCATCGCAGATTTTATATTCATTTTTTTAAGCTCTGAAATAGCTGCTCTTGATTCTTCTCTTATAATATCTGCAAGAATAATGATGCCTATAAGATTATTATTTATGATGATAAAAATTATTGTTTTACCACTTTTAGAAAATTGAGAAATTTTATTCTTAAATTCATCATTAATTTTTAAATTTCCGAGTATGGCTTCTCCACCAATTAAGATTTTATTTTTTCCAATTTTTGCAGTTACTCCTTTTCCAGCTATGCGCTTGAAGTCCTCTGTTTTGAGAATTTTAATCTTTCTTTTTTGGGCTTCCTTAACTAGGGCTTTTGCAACAAAATGTTCTGAGTGACTATTAACAGAAGCTGCAAACTGAAGTAAATTTTTTTCACTTACTTTAAATTTTGGATTAGTTATAACTTCAGTTACCCCATATTCTCCTTTTGTTAGAGTTCCTGTTTTATCAAATAATACAATATCAACTTTTCTTGCAGATTCTAAAGCAATTCTTTGTTTTACAAGCAAACCATTTCTAGCAGCTAAAGCAGTAGATATTGCGGCGACTAACGGAATCGCTAAGCCTAATGCGTGCGGACAAGCTATTACTAAGACACTTACTAATCTTTCTAAAGCAAAAATTGGAGTAGCTTTTGCAATAAGCCAAAGTGCAAATGTTAAACTACCTGTACCAATAGCAATGAAGGTTAAATATCCCGCAACTTTATCTGCAAGAAGCTGCATTTTTGATTTTGATGATTGAGCTTCTGCAACTAATTTCATTATTCCAGCAAGAAATGTTTTTTCTCCTATTTTTGTTATTCTTATTTTTAAACTTCCATCTTCATTAATTGAGCCAGCAATTACCATAGAACCTATAATTTTTTTAACTGGTTTTGATTCACCAGTAATAATCGATTCATCAATATCGGATTTTCCTTCAATAACGATCCCATCAGCAGGAATCTTTCCACCCGGTCTTACAAAAACTATATCTCCTATTTTTAATTCATTTAGAGGAATAACCAGCATTTTTTTTGCTCTTATTACTTCAGCTTTATCTGGAAGAAGTTTTGCAAGTTCTTTTAATGCAGATTGCGCTCCGCTAACTGCTTTCATTTCTATCCAATGCCCGAGAAGCATGATTGTTATAAGTGTTGTAAGTTCCCAAAATAAATTACCTGCTTTAAAAAAGAAAAGTGAAGTAACGCTGTAGATATAAGCAACAGAAATAGCTAAACCGATTAGAGTCATCATGCCAATCATTTTGGCTCTTATTTCCCTATAAGCACCAATAATAAAAATCCAGCCACCATAGAAAAAAACAATTGAACTTAAGATAAGAACAACATAATCAAATCCTAAGAAAGGAGTTTTAATCCCAAATAATTTTTGAAAAAGTTCAGAATAAAATACAACTGGAAGAGTTAATATTAAACTTATCCAGAATCTTTTGACAAACATTTCAGTTGTGTGACCTTCGTGTTTGTCGAAATTAAGGCTTTCATGTTTAAAATGTTCTGTATTTTTGTTCTTAATAGGAATAAGATTCATTCCACAAATTGGGCAAATTCCCGGTTTATTTTTTATTATTGAAGAATGCATGGGGCAAGTATAACTAAAGTTATTCGAGCTTTCGTGTTCATGCCCTATCTTCATTTTTATCTTTTATGATTTGCAGATTTTACAAGCCAGTATATTGCGGCAATAATAAGAATAATTACGAGAACATATATTATCCAGCTAAAAAACATCATTCCGGTTCCATAGCCACCGAATGCGCCATACATCATTCCGCCCATTGGGCAGCTATAGTTATCACTTATTGCGGCAGATGCTAAGTTTATAGTAAATAAAAGTCCTATTAATGCGATTAATAAAATTTTTGTTTTCATTTTTAACCTCCTTTTTGAATTTACTGATTTTTATTATGTATTCCTAATAAAATGTGAAGCCCGCACCAGCCAGTAAAACTTTCCAATAAGGCAATCCAGCCAATAATAATGATAATCCAATTTAACCATGCAAAATTAAATTGTGGAGCCCAAGGACCTAGCCACCAAAAAGCCAATGCAAATCTGAATATCCTATCTAATTTCCCTAAATTTTGTTTCATTATTGTTTCCTTTCTATCCAATATTTTTGTTTTCTTGAATAGATTTTATACATCGCCCACCCATGAATAATAACTCCAAGTAATATTGCCGGCAGCATTAGCTGATTTTTATAATCTGATAAGAGCATGCCCAATCCAAAACCTAAAACAATTCCCCCCCACATCCACATTCTAAGCTCGAAAGGTTTTGCTTTTTTTATCTTTTCTAACATTTTTACCTCTTTTATTGATTATTAATGGCATTTGACCTTTTTATTCTCTTTGGTTGCTTCTTTTTTATGCACATTTTTCATCATAAAATCAAAAAAACAATGTGCCACCCACACCTAAAGGTGTGGGTTTGATTGGCACTTGTTTTTAGGATGATCCAAAACTTAAACTAGTCCTCATCTACGTCCACACCATAAATGGTGTTGTTTAAGTTTATGGACATAATGCAAAAGGGGGCATAATAGCATTGTTAATAAAATTGCATATTGCTTAAATCCGAGATAAAGTAATATTCCCGTAATAATCAGAGGTATTAAACAACATAAAAACATAATTATGTCGTGATTTGTATTTATTGAATTATGATTTATTTGTTTTTCCATCCTAAAACTTCTTCTTTTTCATTAAAAGTGTATTAAGAACAACACTTACAGATGAAAGAGCCATAGCCCCACCAGCGATTATTGGTGATAAAAGCCATCCTGTGAATGGATATAATAGGCCTGCTGCAATCGGAATACCAAGTGAATTGTAGAATAAAGCCCAGAACATATTTTGCTTAATTTTCTTGATTGTCATCTTGCTTAGGTTAATCGCCCTAACAACATCAGTTGTTTTATTGTTCATAAGAACTATATTTCCTGTTTCCATTGCTACATCTGTTCCAGAACCTATTGCAATACCAATATCTGCTTGAGCCAATGCAGGAGCATCATTAATTCCATCGCCAACCATCGCGACTTTTCTTGCGCCATTTTTTTGAAGCTCTTTTACTTTTGCAGCTTTATCTTGCGGGAGAACTTCAGCTATAACATGATTTATTCCAAGCTGCTTTGCTATTGCATGGGCTGTTCGTTTATTATCACCCGTTATCATATAAACAAATACTTTTTGCTTTTGTAACTGTTTTACTGCAAGAATAGAGTCTTCTCTTATAGTATCTGCTATTGCGACTAATCCATAAACTTTGTTGTTGTACATTAATATAACTACGGTTTTTCCCTGACCTTCTAATTCATTTATTTTACCGTTTAAACTATCTAAGCTTTTTATTTTTCTGATATATTCTGGCTTGCCTACAACAATCTTCTTTTTTCCAAACATCCCTTCAACTCCATGACCTGGAATTGCTCTGAAATTCTTTATATTTTCTAGTTTTATCTTCTTTTCTTTAGATTTATTTACAATAGCTTGAGCCAGAGGATGTTCGCTGTATTGCTCTACGCTTGCTGCAAATTTAAGGATTTCTTCTTCGCTTATTGAAGAATTAGTTGAAACAATATCTGTAACATCAGGTTTTCCTTGAGTTAATGTCCCTGTTTTATCAAAGACTACGGCGAAAAGCTTATGGGCAGTTTCTAATGCATCTCCGCCCTTAATGAGTATTCCTTTTTCTGCGCCTTTTCCAGTTCCGACCATTATTGCTGTTGGAGTAGCGAGTCCGAGAGCACAAGGACACGCAATAACAAGAACAGAAACCGCAATTATTAAAGCGAAAGAAAAGCTTTGGCCTACAGCAAAAAACCAAACAGAAAATGCAATTAATGCAATGACTATTACTATTGGAACAAAATATGTTGAAATTTGGTCTGCAAATCTTTGTATTGGCGCTTTTTTACCCTGAGCATCTTCAATTAGTTTAACGATTAGTGCTAAAGTAGTATTTGCGCCAACTTTTGTAGCCTTAAATTTAAAACTTCCCTGCTTGTTTATTGTTGCGCCTATTACAGTATCTCCCTTATGTTTTTCAACAGGCATGCTTTCTCCAGTAATCATAGATTCATCAATTGAACTTTCGCCTTCAATTATAGTGCCATCTACAGGAACTTTTTCTCCAGGTTTTACAATAACAATATCGCCCATAATAACCTGGTCTACTGGAATTTTCATTTCTTTGCCATTTCTTATAACTGTTGCAATTTTTGGAGAAAGGTTCATTAATTTTTTTATTGCTTCACTTGTTTTTCCTTTAGCTATTGCTTCTAAATATCTTCCTAAAATAACAAAAGTGATAAGTACTGCTGCTGCTTCGAAATATTGTTCACCCATGGGCTCAAAAAAAGTTACATAAACACTAAAAAAATATGCTGCACTCGTTCCTATTGCGATTAGTGTATCCATGTTGGCGGATTTATTTCTTAGGGCTCCGAATGCACTTTTATAAATTCCCCAACCAATTACAAACTGAACTGGTGTTGCTAATCCAAGAAGAATATAATTCTTATAAGGAACATCTATGCCAAACCACATTAAAATCATTCCGATTATAACTGAAGGAATAGAAAAAATTAAACCCCAAATAAGCTGATATTTTAACTTTTTAATTTCTGCTTTTCTTTTATTTGTTTCTTTATCGGGGTTATTTCCAGTAGATATGCTTGCAACATAGCCTAAACTATTTATTGCTTTTATAATCTCGGCTTCAGAAGTCTTTTTCTCATCAAAATCTACTGTGGCTTTTTCTGTAGTAAGATTAACATTAGAATATTTTACACCTTCAACCTTTTCCAGTTTTTTATTTATTAAAGTTCCGCAACTGGCACAATGCATACCCGTGATGTCTAGTGTGATTTTAGCCATTTTAACTACTTGTGATTTTCACACTTTTTGCATTTAATTTTAAGTTTGCTGTTAAATTGGCTGAACGCATCTCTTAGAACGCACCAGCAAAATTTATCTGATAGTTCAAAATACTTTTCTTTTCCTTTTTTAATGGAGAATATAATCCCCGTATCGCTAAGGGTCTTAAGCTGGTGAGATATTGCTGAAAGTGTCATCTTGTCTTTGCCTACGAAACTATAAATATCGTTTACTGTTCTTGGTTTTTCTGCTATGCTCAGTATAATTTTAAGTCTTGTCTCGTCGGCTAAACTTGAGAAAAACTGCATAACATTTTTATTTATTTTTTGTTCTTTCATATTTTCCATATAGTTGAGCATTTGCTCAAGTATTTAAATGTTTCTATGCTAAAGAATATGCTTCTTGCTTAAACATATATTCCAAAATTTTTAGCCAATAATGATAACGATATGTGCATTAAAGATAGAATTATCGCAGAATATACAAAGAACCTATGATGCTTTGTGAGCCACGAAATAGACTTATACTTACATAAATTCCATCGAGTATTGCAGCAGCATCCTAAAAAAGTAAAAATTAAAGAAATTGCCGCCAGGATGCCGCTCCAATATATTAAAGTTTGTCCTAATAGGATTATCATTTTTATTCAAGTACTTTAAGTGTTCCCCATTGTCCTTTTTGTCTATGTCCGGAAACCGAGCAGTAATATTCAAAAGACCCAGCTTTATCTGCTATAAATTCAACTATTATCTCCTCATTTAGAGGAGTCATTTCTTTAATCCCATATTCATCAAGAGTAAAGTCATGTGTTCCCTTAATATTTGTTACTTTAATCCTAACAAGATCCCCTACATTAACGCTTATTTCTTTAAGCGAAAACCAAATACCGGTATTATCATAAAAAGATGTCATTGTAAATTCTTTAACTGGCGCATTAGAGAAGTCTCCGTTTATGGTATTTTCGGCAAGATTTCTATTAAACAGAAAAAATCCAGTAAAAGCCAATAAAAGAACAATTCCTGTGATTATTAATATTTTTTTCATTTTTATTTTACCTCCTTTTAGTTTAATTGAGCTTTATTCTAGATTATAACTTAAATTTTTAATCAAACTTTTTATTTTATCTTCTGAAATCTTTTTCTCATCAAAATTAATTACTGCTTTTCCTGATTTGAAATCTATTTTACTGAAAATGCCATTATCTTCAAGCTCGCTTTCTATAAGTTTAGAGCAACTTTCGCAGTGCATGCCTTTTATTGTAAATATTTTTTTCATTTTATCTTCGCCACCAGCCACTTTTGCTATGATTTTTATTTCCTCTATGGCATCTAGCGCAGAGTTTGCTTGATTCTACTTTTCTATTTCCGCATCTGCATTGATTATAGCTTTTCATTTTAATTAATTTTTTTAGCAGGATATTCTTTGAAAATATCTAAGTCTAAAATGTCTTGTTCGGATAACTTATCAGGATTGTAATATACTAAAAACATAGTTATTGGCGTGTATTCTATATTTTCTATTCCATTAACTTTATACAATTCATTTCTAATAAGCGAAGCATGTCCGCCGCATGGAATGGCTACTTGAAGTTTAATTGTTGAAAGATTTTCAGTATCTATAGTGTTTCCAGTTAGATTTGTATTTACAAAAAAGCCGCCAACTAATATGATTCCAACGATTATAATTATTATCCAAGGTTTATTCATATTATCCTCCGCAACCGCAGCCTCCGCCATTTGCACCCATGCTACATGAACTTCCTTTTGGAGGCGTTGCTGCTTGAACTTGAGATTGTGATGCTGTTCCATCTTCCGTAACAATAAAACTTCCTCTTAGCATGCCCATTCCGCAGGTGAAGGTTATTGTTCCTGTTTTTGTTGGCGTGAATTCAATTACATTTAAGCCCGATTTTAATCTTTTATCAATATTATACTCCCCGATAACTAACTCGTTATTACAACCAGTTAATTGTACTACATTTACATTCCATTTTACGGGAACCCCTTTTTTAAGGACAAAAGAGTTTGGAGAATACCCTGAAGCATCTACATTCATATTTATTTCCTGAACTCCATTAGTAATTATTGCACCATTAGCATTAGCTATAATCGCTCCGCCAGCTAAACTTGTTTTAATAGTATCAAAACTAAAATTGCTACCTGTTAACGATAAACCTCTATTTAGCATTATTAATCCGAGTATCAGTACAATAACTGCAGATATCTTTAGTATTCTTCCAGTAGTTTTATGGCTTATTGTTGTGGCAATGAATCCAAAACCCAGCATAACTGGGAGTGTTCCTAATCCAAAAACGGCTAGACTTGCTGCCCCTGATAAAAAGCTGCCCGTTCCCATTGCATAAAGATACATTGCCTGAAGAGGTCCGCATGCTAGGAATAATCCGTTTAATAGTCCAGTAATAAATGGGGCTCTGAAATGTCCGTGTGCACTGTTGTTTGCTTTTGTTGCAGCATTTGTTAAAAATTTAGGATTTAATTGGAATTTTCTGAAGAATTTGAAACCAAACATGCTTAATGCATAAAATATCATAAATAAACCTGCTAAGATGGCTATGACTCCACGAAGTTTTATACTAAATGCAAAGATTCCGCCAATTAATCCGAATATTCCGCCTATAATAGTATAAGATAAAACTTTAGAGCCACCATAAACTAAATGTTGTTTGAATCCCTTATATCCGTTAAGCGCATTTTTAGCAGTATAGGAAACAACAAAACCACCACACATAGATACGCAATGGAAACCAGTTAAGATACCTGCTAAAAATAAAAGAGCTAAACTTGCTTTATCTCCAAGTTCAGGAATTTGAATATCGGGAAGATTAAAATTAGAAAAGCTAAATCCAGTAAATTTGTATAATAATAAAAGAGGGATTATAATAATTATAGACCAAAATAAAATCTTTTCGAAGCTGCTAAATTGATTTTTTGAGTTGTTGTTTTCTTTCTCAATTTTTTCTGCATTTTCGGGAGTTGCATGATAGCCGAGTTTTTTGATAATTTCGATTATCTCGCTTTCATTTATTTTATTTTCATCAAAATCTATTTCTGCTTTTTCATTTGAGTAACTAACAGAGATATTGTTTACTTTATCCTTAAGCTCTTTTTCTGTTAGGATAGCACATGAGTTACAATGCATTCCTTTTATAATAAATGTTTTTTTCATAATTTATCTTTTAGTTCTGTTATATTTATTTTATTGAATTTATTTTCACAATCATCACAGCAAAATTTGCTTTCATTGTTTTCTATTATCATTCCGCAAAGTTTGCAATAGTTTTTAGCTAATATGTCGCTTACCATTTCTTGTTCGCATATTAAACAAGATGCAACATTCTTTTTTCCATTTTTCATAATAAATCATTAGAAACCACCATTATAATGGCTTTGATGTAACTAGTTACATCGAGGATAAATGCTCTGAACTTACTTCAGAACCACAATATTATTCATTCCTCTTCGCTTTCTTTCAACAATTTGTTTTGCTTCTAGTTTGTCTATTAATCGAGTCATTCCAACTTTTCCGATGTTAAGTTTTTCCATTAGCGTGCTTTGGAATATTGCGCCGTTTTCGGATTGAAGGATTTTGATAACTTCTTTTTCATCTTTGTCTAATTTGCTAACATCAATTTCTTTTCTTTTCTCTTTTATTGTTCTTGTAACAATTTTTTCTTTTTCTTTTGCAAATATAAAAAATAATCCTATAAGTAATACTACTAATGCGATAGAAATGCTTATCCAAGTTTGTATTTTCAAGGTAGCATACATTCCGCAGGAAGGACCATGGCTGCAGGTTGCTCCGATTATTTTATTGACTCCGAAATAAAAGATAGAGATAATTATGCCTATGAACGCAGATATTCCAACGATAAGCCAGCCGATATTTTTATTTTCCATGTTAATTGTGATTAAAGACGCTTTAAAAAGCTTATTAGCTAACCAAGATAGGCCAAATTGCTTTCGAGTGCAGCTTTAGCAGATTTAAGATAATTTTCCTCTACTTTTTTGTATTTTTCTATATCTTGCTTTGTTACACTTGGTCTAACTTTTGCTAGGGCTTGTTCAAAATGTTCAGCAGTAACTATTTTAGCTTCAATATTCTTCCTTAATTCTAACATTGCTGCTTCTCTACATAGGGCTTCTAAATCGCTTCCTACATAACCATCAGTTTTTTCTGCTAATTCATTAATATCTACATCTTTCGCAAGGGGCATATTTTTAGTGTGTATTTTAAGAATCTCTAATCTACCTTTTTTGTCTGTTGGGCCGACAAGCAAAATTCTATCAAATCTTCCTGGTCGGAGTATTGCTGCATCTAAAATATCTGGACGATTTGTTGCTCCGATTATAACTATATCTGAATTTTCTTCTATTCCATCCATTTCAGCAAGTAATTGATTTAAAACATGATCTGCAACTTTACTTCCGCCTTCAGAACCCATTCCTCTTCTTCCTGCAAGAGAATCGATTTCATCAAAAAAGATTATACAAGGAGCTACTTGTCTTGCTCTTTCAAATATTTTTCTTACGCCTTTTTCAGATTCTCCAACCCACATACTTAATAGACTTGGACCTTTAACTTGAATAAAATTAGCTTCGCTTTCTTTTGCTACAGCTTTTGCTAATAGAGTCTTACCTGTTCCTGGTGGTCCGTAAAGTAACAAACCCTTTGGAGGCCTTATTCCCAATCTCTTAAAAGATTCTGGATGTTTTAATGGCCACTCAACAGCTTCTTTTAGTTCTTGTTTAACTTTATCTAAACCACCAACATCTTCCCATTTTATATTCGGAGTTTCAACTAAAACTTCTCTCATGGCGCTTGGACGAACAACTTTTAATGCTTCTTCAAATTCTTTATCTGTAATTCTAAGTTCTTTTAATACCTCTTCAGGAATTTGCTCGCCTTCTTTTGTTGGAATTTTAGGAATAACTCTTCTAAGAACAACCATTGCTGCTTCTTTTGCAAGGGAAGATAAATCTGCACCAACAAATCCATGAGTTACAGAAGCGAGTTTATCTAAATCTACACTTTTTTCAAGAGGCATGTTTCTACTATGTATTTTTAATATTGCTAATCTTCCGGCTTTATCAGGAACACTAATTTCAACTTCTCTATCAAATCTTCCAGGACGTCTTAATGCAGGATCAATAGAATTCGGACGATTTGTTGCTCCAATAACAACCACTTTCCCTCGGGATTTTAATCCGTCCATCATTGTTAACAACTGGCTTACAACTCTTCGCTCTACTTCACCTTGAACATCTTCTCGTTTAGGCGCGATTGCATCAATTTCATCAATAAAGATAATACTTGGAGCATTTTTTTCTGCCTCATCAAAAATTTCTCTTACTCGCTTTTCTGATTCCCCATAAAATTTGCTCATAATTTCAGGTCCGTTTAACAAAATAAAATTCGCTTCTGTTTCAGCTGCAACTGCTTTTGCTAATAAGGTTTTACCTGTTCCAGGAGGACCATGTAATAAAACTCCTTTTGGAGGCTCTACTCCAAGTCTTTCAAAAATTTCAGGATGTTTTAATGGTAGTTCGACCATTTCTCTAATTTTTTTAACTTCTTCTGTTAATCCGCCAATATCCTCATAGGTTACTTCTAAAGATTTTCCAGAATCTTCTGAGATTTCAACAGCTTTAGTTGAAAGTTGAACTTCTGTATTTTCTGTAATAACAACTGCTGAATTTGGACTAGTACTTGCAACAACAAATTTTATCTGTTGTATTCCACCGAAACCCATTCCACCCATATTTCCTAAAGCTCCGCCAAACATTTTATCTAAATCTCCAAAAATTTCATCCATATCCATCCCCTCCATAACATCTCTTCTTCTTTGAACTCCGCCAAGAACTAAAACATCACCTTTAACAACTGCTCTTCCAAGTAAACCAGAACGAAGTGTATCAGCATCAGCTTGAACCATTATTCCTTTTTGTGCCGGTGCAATCAAAACTTTTTTGGCTTCTTTAATTTCAGCTTTTTTAACAGAAACAGTTTCACCAACTCCTGTTTTTGCATTTCTTCTTAAGATTCCATCAATTCTAATTATTCCTTCGCCAACATCAGCAGGATAAGCTCTGTCAACAATAGCAACAGTTTCTTTTCCGCCTTTAATCGAAACAATATCTCCTCGTTTAACTCCAATATCTTTCATTGTTTCAGCATCTATTCTAGCAATTCCCTTATAGGCATCATCCTGCAGTGCTTCTTGTACTCTTAATCTTGCAACTAATTCTTTTTCAGCCATGTTTTTTTGTGAAACAAAAATAACAGTCAGGAAATTCTTAATTTCCTGAATTTAAAAAACTCTTCACCTCGAACCCTAAGTCTTCAGTTCGTGAGAACTGAACGAGCCAGAGAATTAAAAATTCTCTGGAGGAGATTTAAGTTTTTTAATTGTTTATTCTTTTTATTGTTTACCCTCCGCATCATAACTATTTGAACTTCCTGAATAATTGCCAAGATGATTTGAGTTAGTATTTCCTAAACTATAACTTTGCTGTCTTTGAGAATATCCGCAGTCATTACAAGTTGTGCATCTTCCGCACCCATATTCTGATTTTGAACTTCTATAATCTATCATGTTGGTTAATCTTCCTCCATTTCTTCTTGTTCTTTTCCATTTTGTTTGTTTTTAATTATTCGTATAGTGCGATTGTTTTGAGGATTTGCAGAATCATAAACTTGTTTAACATGCATTACTGGTTTGTTATTTCTAACAATTCTAACTTCTTTAGAGCTAACGACTCTTCTATTGGAGTTTTCGTTTTCAGCATTTTCAGGAGTATTGAACATTAGACTCAATCGATTCGCATTATCAAAACAAAGTTTAACCATGTTATCCATCATATTTTCTTGTTCGTGCATAAAATCAACAATTTCTCGCGGAATAGAAATAGCATAGCTGTTTCCAACCATTCTCATCTTTACTTCGAATTCTTTATTCTTCAGTCTCATAAATTCGTCATATTCTGCCTTATCTGCAGGATGAACAATAATTTCGTTGCATTTTTCACATCGAATAGTTCTAAGATTAAATCCATTTTTAGAAATCAGTGTTGGCTTCATAATCTTGTTGCATTTTTTGCATAAAATTTGATTGTCGAATATATCCATGTTTTTGTTTGTGTTGTTTTCTTTCTTTTATTTTAGAGTATCACTGAGGTATGCGCATACCCCAGATGAAAAAAGAGGTGTTGTATATGTTCATCTTTCGATTTAGTATATACAATTATGTATACACAAGAGGATGTATACTATTTAAATGTTTTGGTTATCAGAGCCTTGCACAATATAGTTGATTCTGAACAATAATGGAGGGGGCTGCACAATAATATAATTAAGAAAATTTATCGTTCAATGCTCTTAAAATAAGATATTTTATAATTAATCCATAATCGACTTGTTTATTACATTTTACGCAGCAAAATGGTTCTCTAGTTTCATAGTCTATCTCAAATATTGAATTACACTCAATATTTTGACATTGATAAAATACCTTTGGCATAAAAACTATAAGTGTTACTTATATAAAAACTTATCTTCAGGATAAAGTAAATTCCAGTTATATACTCTATAAGAGTATATTTTAAATAACCGTCGCATATAGTTTTATCATGGAAAATATGGTTGATTTCGTAAATGAACGTGTGTCTGGGGGATTTACCTATAATGAATCTTTATCTTCAATGTTAAGAATGATGATACAAGATACTAAAAAGAAACCTAATGTTGCAGATTACTATATTGTTACTGAATTGTGTAACCCTGCTCAAACCTATTGGGCTAGAACCAGTGAAAAAGTAGAAAAACCCATGGTCATACAAAAAAAACTTAATTGGGGAACTACATTACATGGAATCACAGGAAAATGGTTAGAAACATTTCCAGATTTTGTAGTTAATGAGGGAAATATTGATGGGGCTTGGGTTGATTTACCTGGAGTTAAAGGCAGAATTGATTGTAGAATAGGAGATTCTATATTTGATTTAAAAACTAAAAATGAAATTCCTGAAACGGCTGAAGAAGTAATATCTAAATATCCTCAAGATGTAGAACAAGTCTGCTTTTATTCCGCTATTCATCCTTCTCACGATAAAATAAATTATTTAATTTTTATGAAAGATTCAGGAACATTTCCATTTAAAGCATTTAAAATAGAAATAAAAGATCCCAGCAAAATAGATTCACTGATAAAAACAAGAATAAAAACTTTAGATGAAGCTATCAAAACTAAGAATCCGATTTCCCTTGGCAGATGCAGGTATCATGAAAAAGGATGCCAGTTTTTTGAGGCTAATCTTTGCAATTGCGATAAATTGGAACCTCTTTCTACAGAACAGTTGCAACAAGCTATTAATTTAACCTACGATGAAGAGATGACTAAAAGATTACTAGAAGTAAAAACAAAGTATCATGCTTCAAAAAATTTCTTTTCTACTTGGAATATAATTTCTCCAAGAAAGTACAATCTTAAAGAAGATGGAGAAAATGATCAAGAAAAAAAAGAATCTCAATCATTTCTAGGGGCACTTGTTAAAAAACTTCCAATTAAATTATCTTTTGGTGAAAGAAAAGAATTATTTAAATCTAGTCTAGAACCACGTCTTCATGTTGGCTATAGGTGGGCTAATACTAAAAGTTCGGGTAATCAAGATTCTAAAATAATACCATATATAGTAAAAGCAAATATGAGTAATAATATTCAAACAAGACCTAATGAATATTATATCGCAGAACTAGGAATAGTGGTAGCTAATTACGGCAAAACTAAAGGGATTATATTCATAATTTCTCCAAAGAAAAATAATTTTATTCAGGCATTTGAAATTACTTATAAAAATACAAATGAAATCTTAGCTAAAACTAAAGAGATAATCGTGAAATTGGAGAAAGGAGAAAAAGATATTTTGTCTCTACCACCCTGTCCCTTTATGAATAAAACAGGAGTATGCTCCTTAAAGGAAGAGTGTCATTCAAGAGAAGGTTTTGGTTGTATAAAATAATTAAATTAATCTAAAAAAGCTTCAGATAATTTTTCCTCATAATCACTTTTATTTAAATATGCTTTTTCTACAGCTAAATTGATTTTTTTTCTTAATTTTCCCATGAAGTCCCCCATAGCTTTCTTATTTTTTGGAAGAATAGCAATACTTCCCTGAGATATTTCAACATTAGCTTCTTTTGCGTATTCTGCAAATTTAATTATATATGGCTGAAGCATATTTAATCTCTGGGCAAATTTATTTTTATTTCCATAAATCAATCTTTCTTTTATCTTTTTATCTTCAGAGGATATGTGAACAATAATATCGGAAGGATTTTTTGAATAAAACATATTCCAAGTATCAATATCATGAACTTCTTGATTGTATTCACTCATTATTGCTTTTTCTATTTGTAATCCTGATAGTTTTCCTTTGTCCAATTTTTCATTATAATTTTTTATATTCTCTAACATTACTTTCCTAAATTCAGGATAATAATTATCCAAGTCTTCTAATATTTCGGCATAACCATTCCCTAGAATATCTATTTTTAAGTCATAAGATTTCGGCTTATAATTTGGTATCAATTCAAATAGAAGTTTGAACTTTTTATTATCTACGAAAATATCAGATTCTAATTCTAAACCATAATAAGTAGAATCAGCTTTTATATTCTTTAGTTTATCTCTGATAAAAGTTTCTAATATGCCCAAATCAAAGGGTAGTCTTTTAAATTCTTCATTAAATTCCTTATAGGGCTCATATTTGTAAAATAAAAATGAAGTATCTCTTATCTCAAAATTCTTAAAAATTTCTGAGAATATCATGATTGCGGTTTTAAATCTATCAAAATTGTAATTTTCTTTATTTTTATTTTTTATACTCAAAAATAATGCCATTTTAAAGGTGTGATAATAGCGGAACCCCAAATCCTTTAATATTTTTACTATCTAAAGTCATATGCTCTTTAGGATTAGTAACGGGAAATAATGCCTTTGCTGGGAAATTATCTTTAGATCTTGCCCTGAAAGAAGTTTCTACTGGTACCCTACAAATTATGGCGAAATCTATGTTCTCATTCTTTTTTGTTTTTAAATCCTTATGGGTCGTATTTAGTTGTTTTATTGCCTTAAACATATCTTTAGAATGACCAGAATTTGAATTTTTATCTTCAAAAAGAATATTAATTTCACCCAGATTAGTCGCTCTTATCTTACAGAAGCAGTCACATACCGAACCCTGATCATCAAGATTTAGATGTTCTCTCAAATCTTCGGCTTCATCATATGAAGGATATTCTTTTTTATCTAAATAAACTTTCATTATTTGAAATCCACCAGTTAGAGTATATTTTCCATTTAATATTTTCCCAAAAACTGAAGGTATCATTTTTTCCATTTGGCTTATTTATTTAAGCCTAAATCGATTTATAAATTTATTTAGTTGATACCCTATTTTCAAGGAAATTTTTCATCTCTTCTGCGGTAAGATATTCTGTATCTTTGATCCCCTTCTTTACGGATACTGAAAAGGACTTTTGTTTTATTCCTTTTCTCTCCCTTAAATCCCTAATTCTTATTTCAAATACTCTTTCAAAACCTAATTCAGATTCAGTATACAATTTTGCTTGTGTCATCTTTAATGTCATTTATAATGTCATTACTAATGTCACTTAGTTTAAAAAGATTGTTATTTTAAGAATATAATAATTTTTAAAGTCCCAAATCATAGAATAATTATCATTCTCAAACTAATATTTGAGGGTACCGAAGCGGTCAAACGGGTTCGGTTGTCAACCGAATGGCTTAGTGCCTTCTGGGGTTCGAATCCCCACCTATTTCAGGCGATAGCTCTAAAACCGCTTATGAACCAATCGAAGATTTAATAGAAAAATATCCAAGCCAGTCTGAACCTGTTGTGTCATCAAAATAATAATCCCTCAGATTTATTTGGACTAAAAAATTTAGATATGTGGTTTATTTTCATTTTTTGATGGGTAGGCGTGTAGCCTTTATGCTACTCTTTTAATTCTTCAACCTCTTCAATTCTATCCGCTTCTTTCCCTTCAGGCAGATTCCAAAATCTCTCGCAAGCATCGTCTTCATTTTGAGCTTCTAATGCTATTCCCTTTTCAATAACATAAGATAATCTAAATTTTTTCATTCTTCTCCTTAAAATTTCTGATTATCAAATGAACAGTAGAATAATGGATATTAAGCATCTTAGCTATTTCTTCTTCGCTTACATTTTTCTCGTGTTCTTCAATTATTCTTTTATTACGTTCCGCTTTCATCTTCTGTTTCTGCTCTTGGATTATTTTTCTAAATTTCATTACATCAAAGGCAAGGATACCTCTGCTTTCAAACAGAGTGAGGAATTGCCTTCTTCCTCGGAGTTTAATTTAAGTTTATCAGTAAGATTTTTTCTGCTTAGCTTGTTTGTTGTTTGTGTTAGCATTTTTTTGTTTGTTATTCGGATACCTCGCCCTTTAGGGCGGGGTTATTCATTTTATTTTTCTCCTCACCACTTCGAGATTAGTTACTAAATTTTTAGGAATAATAGTAACATTAAACTTTGAGGATTTACCTTTCCCACTAATTATATTGCTTATTAAAATTTCTCTTTTATCCTGCGAATAATAAAAACCTATATTTAAAGTAGGGGCGAGATTTCCTAATTCTAAATTTTTAGGGTCCAGCCAGCTAATTATGATTACATCTCCTTTTTTTAGCCTTGAAAAATCCTGTATTTTCATTTTTTTAATCCTCTTTCTCTAAGATTAATTATATCTATATCAATAAAAGTTATTTGTTTTAATGCGCGAGGATTATCTTTACAAAAATGTTTCAATGTTCCTATATCTTGCATCGTTCTTTCATATAATTCCCAAATTTTATCTTGTTTATTCATATTATCCAATTCCAGTATGAACTCTCCTTTCATTAATATTGATGGGGACAATTAAATCGGTAAGAATATTCTTATCCATTTCTTTATTTTCTAAATAATAAAAGACTACATCATTCCAAATTCTTTGAATATCCCTATAATTTCTGCCATCTGTCATTTGAGCAATATCTTCGGCAGTTACTGAAAGGTTTAGTCCACTTTTGCTTATTAGATTATTTACAAATTCTCTTCTGTCTTCTATTGGCGGATTATTGAACTCCAATACAGTAAATCTATCTTTCATAGCTTTTCCAAGTCTAGTTAGATTATTAACTGAAAGAATTATTATTGATTTAATTTCTCTGGCAGCATCATCTATTTGCCGATTCATTTCTCCAAGCAAAACCCCTTCTTCTTCCATAGAATAAGCATGTAGACCTAGTAATTTATCTGCCTCATCAATAAGAATAATGCAATTCTTGTATCGGCTAGCTGTGTTCATTATTTTAGTAATTCCATGTCTGGGTGAATGAATATCCCACGCGCTAATTTTAATTAAAGGCAATTTTAACTCACCAGCTAATGCTCGCGCCATATGAGTTTTTCCTATACCATGATTTCCAGAGAATATGAAAAAATTATTTCTTTTTATTTGTAATTTGTCTAGTTTATTTTTATTATTTTTATATAATGCTAATTTTTTCAGTTCCTTTTTTATTTTGTTATGGCCGAAAACATTGTTAAAATTCAAATTTGATTTAAATTCAATATCATAGTTTGCAAGCCCAGAAGGAGTATAGCTAGAAAATGCTTTGTTTGTAGATTTGAGATTAATTATTCCATTACCAAAACGATAAGCCATTCTTATTACTTCATCAAGATTTCTAAAATTATAACCAATTGATTTAGAGGCAATTTCATTGATTATATTTTTACCTATTAAATTACCATATTTTTTATTTAGAAAAATCTTTTTGCTTTTTTCAAAAGGCTCCAATAAATCTATAAAAGTTTCTATTCTATCCTTCCAAGAATCTTCCATAAAACTCGAGTCATTAACAGTCATAATAAGAAATAACTTTTTGTTGCTTCTTTTGACTAATTCTAATAAATTTAGGAATCTTTTACCTTCAATATCATTTAAATGAGGATCGCCCATGCCGTCTCTTTCGAATTCTAATGAATTTTGTATATCATCTAAGTAAATTATTCCTTTTTCTAAACTATGGATTTCTTCCATTATTTGTTTAAGACTATCAAATTTTCTTATATTCTTTCCTTCTAATTTGAAAGGACCAAGATATAAAACAGGAAAATCTAACATTTTAAGAAAACTCTCTACAAAATAAGTTTTTCCTATACCTGGGCTGCCTTCAAAAAGATAAGACTTGTCTGTAAACTGATTTATTTCTCCATTTATGGAATCGACTAGAAATTTAATAGAAAGTTTATTATTTTCAGATAGACTTGATTCTTTTATAAATTGTTTAAGTAAATTATTAACCATTGTATAGGATTACTCTTTTTCTGGTTTATAAGCTTTTCTATTGTTTAATACAATTATATACTATTATGTAGAAAGATATATAAATAGGTTACCTTTCTATTTCCTATGGAAACTTATATAAACGAAGAAAAACCCTTTATTATTGAGGAAATTAAGCCTGAAAACCAGGCAAACGAAGAAATCATGGGAAAAAAGGTGCTTATCGCGACATTATATAATCCTGAACCAGTTCTTTTGGCTGCGACACGGCTCGGGCCTGAGAGACTTATACTTCTAATTGATAAGGATCCTGATAAAGAACAGGAAGCTTCTGTAAAACTCATCCAGGAATCATTAGGGAAGGTTCTAGAGATAAAAATTGTGAAGACTGATGTTTATGATATAGTTGAAGTGGCTCGAAAAGCTGTAGAGGTTATTGATTTACAGCCGAAAGAAGATCATATTTTTGTGAATATTACTGCTGGAAGGAAAACTAAGGCTATTGGATTGCTTTTTGCAGCTTACGCCAGGCACGAACGAGTTAGTAAGATTGCTTACAATCCTGAAGAAGATAAAAGTTCTATTGTTTATCTTCCAAGACTAAGTTTTCATTTAACTGAAAGCCAAAAGAAAATTCTTGAAGAAGTCGGAAAAAAGAAGTACGAATCTATTGGAGATTTAGCAGCTAAAATCGATTTATCTACGGCAATGCTATACCGAGCAATTGACGAACTAAAGGATATGGATTTAGTTTCTACAGAAAAAGGAATAGAACTTACTGATGCTGGTAAGATTGCGAGGTTATAAGTTTGAACTATAAGGCAAAGATTTAATATAATTTTCCATAAAATTCCAATCAGGATTTCCTTTTTCATTTATAGGTAATTTTATTTCAGATAGAGGCATTCTTATTGGTCTCCATTTTCTACCAAATGCCCATCTATACTGTTCTAATTCTATCAAGGGACATAAGAACATTGCAATGTATTTATTTAACTCTTTTTCTTTTAAATATAGGGGATTTACATCATGAGAACAAGTAAAATTTATTGGTTGATAGAAAGCATATCCAACAGAACCATTATTTGAAACAGTAATACTATTTTTTTCAAATATTTTTTCTTTAAGAGGCACATTTGGTGCATTTTCTGCTTTGGGCGTTGCCTCTATATCTTCTATTTTATGATGTGAAGTTATTCCATTATTTAATTCAGTAGCCCCTATAAAAATTATCTCTCCGTTAGGATTTGTATCTGGTTTTCTATTATAAAATCCATGCTTTATTTCAAAAATAGAATCATATTTAAACCACTTCCATTTTCTTTCAGATAAAGAAATGTTTTTTTTCTTTATTTTTTCTCCAATTTTGGAATTTGTATTCGCACTTGTATTTGATTCTATAGTAAATGCTACATAGTCCCTCATTTTATTCTCAAAGTTTTTTTCTGAAAGAACAGAGTAATCTGTTTTCATATAAGCTTCTGCACACCATTCTTCTTCTTCCGTTACTTCTGCTTTAATAGAAATGCCAGGAACTTCATCAAGATTATTATATGCTCTTATCCATTTATCTTTTATTTCTAACCATTTAGATCTAGCATCTATTCTCCCTCTGTGCTTTCTTTTTTCAAACCCATCATCTTTAAAATATCCAAACCATGTTTTTTTCTTTTCATTCTTTTCTCCAGCCTTAAAAACCATAATGGTTGTTATAACCCCAATGGGATAAAATAAATCATCAGGCATTGAAAGGGAGGCAATTAATCTATTTTTTTCTAATATTCTTTTTTTAATTGCAATTAATTCTTTTTCATTTTTAAATGCACAACTCATCTGAACAATTGCTACTACAATGCCATTTTGAGGTTCAACTACTTTTAATGCATGTTCTATAAATCTCATTTGCCCAGCATTTCCAACATCATAAGGGGGATTTAAAAAAGCAATATTGGGTTTATGATTTTTCATTACTGAATTTTCTAGGCTAAAACAATCTCCGCAATAAATATTTGATTTCCCATCTCCTCTCATCATCATATTAGAACAAGCATATGTAAACATGGAAGGGCGTAATTCAACGCCTATTAATTGTTTTGATTTTATAGATTTTATTTTAGTTTCTCGATCTCCAGCTAGTTTTAACATCCTTTTCATTCCAGCAATTAAAAATCCACCAGTGCCACAACAAGGATCGTATAATATACTATTTTCGTTTATATTTGCTAAATCACAAAAAAGATCCGTTATGTGTGACGGCGTTAGTACTAATCCCTGACTTTGTTCACTTCCCGCATATCTAATGAATTCAGTATAGAATCTTCCAAGAACATCAAATCCGCTTTGTTCCATATCTACCAGTGGATAAACATTTTCATGAATATAATCTATTATTCCCTTATTAATCTCTATGGATAATTGGTAATCCTTTTCATCTCGATGTTTTATTTTTTCTTCTTTAAAAAGAGGCTCATTTAATATTTTGTTATATTCTCCAAGCATTTCTCCCTTGCCTTTCACATTATTTTTTTCTAAGACATTTTGAATTGCAGAAAGTATTGCTTTAGCAAGTGAAGCTGAGGAATTGTATTTATTATAACTACTTCTAAAAGGATCATCAAGTAATGATACAAGAATTGCACTAATCATCGTACATCGAGTATTCTCTGTTACAGAATAAGATTGATATAGTTCATTCAAATAAATTGCTTTCTGGATGATGTCTATATTTTTTAAATTATCTGCAAAATTATTATTACCGAATATTCTTAAATAGTCGTTAATTGAACAAAGAATATTGCCCTCTTTTAGTTCACTATAAGTTTTTGTCTGTTTTTTAAAAAGGAAATGAGATACTAACATTTCTTTTTCTGTTTCTCCACTTACTGCAATAGCAATTACATTAAATTTCTCAGCAAGTTTTTTAGCATATTTAATAACACCATCAACTGCATAATCCTTGGGATTGTCCTCTTTTTTGCTTTTATGAAGAGTTATATCTGCCTTACATTCTATTACAATGATATAATCTGCATCACCAGAAGGGAATGTAATTAAAAATTCTGGTTTTCCTACTCCCGAACCAGATTTAGAAGAATATTGTAAAATTTCATCAATTTTTTTATTAGAAGATTTTTGTTCTTCTAACTTAATTATATTATATAATGGATCTTTCTTGAAATGATCTCTAACTATATTTTCAGTATTTCTTTCGTTTGCCATCTTTTTTAACCCCCCTTACTATCTACAATATTTATACCAAATTCATAGTTTAATAATCTTATTAATTTCTATTACTATGCTTACTATAATTTTGATTTTCCATTTTATTCAAGTTTTTTCATAAATTTGTTTATTTCTTCTGCAATCAATTCTCTTCTCTTTTGTGTGAAAATAAGAAAATTATTTATTTCCCAATACTCCTTATTCATTGTTATAAGCTGAGAAGTAAGCGCTCCTTCGCCTTTTTTTTGAATTATATCTTCAAAATATATTTTTGGCTCTTTATTTGTAATCGTACGATTTGTCTTCCCACCTATGAATGCCATATTAGCTATTTCATTTATCTCTTTTCTATCAAAACCTTTCTCTTTTAGAAGAGATTGCGGGAAAATATGATGATACTGTAAAGAGTGGCTTTTTCCGATATGTTTGTTTGACAGAGGGAGTCCAGTAAACCAATCCTTAGCCCCGCCTTCTTTTAATATAAGATATAACATAGAAAAGAAAGGGCCTGAAGTTCCCCTATTTTTTAAATCATCAGAAATAACTTCGAATCTCTTTACCTGATTTAACAAAATATTGTTTAAGTATTCAAGATTATTTTTATTAAATAGGCTAGACAAATCCGCATCAAGAATAGATTCAGATGAGCCCAAACTATAATGCCCCCTCATATGAGCGTAAAATAGCCATTTTAACAAAAGCTTTTCGTTTTCATTAGATAAATTTTCTTTATTATTAATTGCATAAACAGCTATCGGAATAATTAAGAAAGGGGAAGAAAGATAATCCAGTCTATCAACTCGAGCATTAGTTTTTATGAAATTGACTGCAAAACGTATTCCATTCTTAGCTAATTCCCATGAACTTTCTAATTGTTTCAGAGATAATTTACCAACTGTTTTAAACTTACTTTGGTGTGTTGCGAATGAAACAAGTGTTTTAACGAGTAAACCTGAATTTAATAAATATTCCCCATCATCCTTATCAAATTCTGAAGAGAAATTTTCTAGTTGCCCCATAAATCCTTTCCATCTAGATGTTATTTGTGCCAGTGCCAAATCAGAACCCCTTAATTTAATACCCAAAGAGTTTACTCTAACAAAAATTTCAGTTACTTCTTCATAAGACATTTTTTTATCTAATATTTGCATAACATATTCATACTCTTCAATTTTCTTTAATTCTTGTAACCTCTTAGAATATTTTTCCCATTTAGAATCATCAGAATTTATTCCAAGTGGTTTTAATATTTGACTCTCGCTTTTTTTGAAAACATCAGAAACTGATACCCATAGGGGATTATTTTTAAGCATTTTAGTAGAAACTACAAAAGTTCTCTTTTTTAATTCTTGTTGAATATCTACTCTAGCAGATTCTTCATCTTCATTTTCTTCAAAATCTTCTGGAACATCTTTTTCATCAACTTCTATTAATTCTGTAGGTGGACCTTCTGGATGTTCTAAATTAAATAAAATCTCAATAGGTTTATCTTTATTTTTAACCTGAATAGGTTCTCCTGACAAAATTGCAGAGAGAGACGTAACTCTTTGTTGTCCGTCTAATAAAAGTAGTTTCTGAGAAGTTGTTGGACTTTTGGTAGCTTTTATAGCTAAATTTCTATCGGTAATATCTTCATCTGTTTCCCAAACTAAAATTGTTCCAGAGGGATATTTACGATAAAGGGAATCAAGAAGATCTCTAACTCTTGTTGCAGGCCAAACATATTTTCTCTGCATTTCTGGGAGCTTTAGTTCTCCTCTTTGTACCTTGTCAACAAGTTCTCTTATCTT
The DNA here is from genome assembly GCA_038045485.1 of Nanobdellota archaeon. Lineage (GTDB taxonomy): Archaea > Nanobdellota > Nanobdellia > Pacearchaeales > GW2011-AR1 > CAIPOI01. The sequence continues at coordinate 9,494 of JBBSYA010000052.1, read as the reverse complement.
TATATCTGCTTTTACCATGTTTTATTTACCTTTAAGCTTCTATAAAAACTTATTCACCCTCCAAAATAGCTCTCCAAGAGATAACTGTATCTCCTGCTTTCTCAACCCATCCTTTTTTATGAAAGGCAGTGAGATAATTAATAGCAGTATTCCAGGAGATTTTTGCTTCTTTTGCTATTTGCGCGGTAGTCATATAATCTCCATTCTGGACTAGAACAGTTATAATTTTAGATTCTATTGGATTTAATTTTTCTTTCATTTGAACTTGCAATTTACCTCTTTATTTTCTTCATCATAAGATACAATGCATTTTGTATTTTTCTTTAGATTTAGTTTAATTCTAACATTTTTTGGCAGGGGAATTTTAATTTGATGTCTTTCTACTATTACGGTTACCTCTTCAGGTTTTATCTCTCTTCTTTTAGTTATATCTAAATCGTTCAAGACTTCTCTTGGAATTCCACCACTTTTTACCATAATATATAGACTATATTTACATATATAAATGTTTCCATAGTCTAATAGTTTTTAGTCTATAAATCCATAAAGTTTATAAAGGGGCTTAACTATGAGTTAATAGACTATAAATACATATAAGCAGTTTATGGGGAAAACTTATGGGGCTGCTTACTAGTTATAGTAAAATTAAATTCAAGGAAACACAAACATGAAAGTATATGACAAAGAACCAGAACCGCAGAAAACAATGGATGAATGGGCTAATTTTGAAGCAGAAGAGCCGTTTAACTGGAGAGCGTACAATAATTCTCAAACCAGAGAGAAAATTATAGTATTGAATCTTTTAAAAGAATTAGCAAGCATGACTGAGGGAAATCCTTATGCGGGAAAGGGTAGACATCCTCAACCAGTAAATCATATGATCTTTTGTATGTGTTTTAAGGTTTATTCAGGATTATCTGCCAGAAGACTTATTTCAGACTTAGAATTATGCAGAAACAAGAATTTTATTAATAGTGTTCCTCATTTTAATTCTATCTGTAATTATTTTGATAATCACAATGTAACTAAACACTTAAAATTTCTTATAGAACTCTCGGCATTACCTGTAGCTCAACTAGAAACTAAATTCGCAATAGACTCGACTGGTTTTTCTGAAAGAAAATACATGGAAAGATGGGTTTCAGCAAGGCAAAAATTCTCTATGCACCAGCAATACAAAAAGGCACATTGTATTTATGGAGTTCATAGCAACATAATAGCTAATGCTATAATTACTGATGGAACTGCTGCTGATTCCCCCAGATTTATTGAATTACTACAACATGCGGCAGATAATTTTAATGTTGAAGAAATTTCGGCAGATTTAGCTTATTCATCAAGGGAGAATTTACAATTTGCGGACGATCTAAATATAACTCCCTATATTCCATTTAAAAAAAATGCTACTGGAAAATCAAGAGGAGCTCCAGCTTGGAATAGAATATACAAATATTTTAAGAATAATCGGGAAGAATTCATGGAGAAATATCATCTTCGTTCAAATGCGGAATCTGGATTCTTTATGATAAAACAAAGATTCTCTGATTCGGTTATGTTTAAGGATCCTATTTCACAGACTAATGAAATTTTATGCAAAATATTGTGCCATAATCTTTGTGTATTGGCTCAGGAAATTTATTTATCTAATATAGAAATTGATTTTAAATCTTGTGCAAGTATGATGGTTGCACATTAATAGGTTAATATTTTGTGCAAGGCTGGTTATCAGAAATTTCTTCTTTTTCTACAGAATTATCTATATCATCTTTATCATTTTCAGAGGCAGCTAATTCTCTTAAGGACAGAGTCATATCGTCCATTTTTCTATCCATATTTCTTAAGGAAATTGCAATACTTCTCAAATTATCTATCAACTCTTTTTCTGCGAATGGATCCATGTTTATCTAAAAGAGAAAGTCATGTTTATAAAGATTATTTCACTGAAATTATTATGGAATATGCTGAGGATAAAGATAAAATAGACGTTAAAACAAAGCTTAAGAATTTCTGGAAATGGTTATGGAATTCTGATTCTTGGTTGAGTTATATTGTTTTTCTTGCGATAGTTTTTGTTTTTATTAAATTTATTTTTCTTCCAGGACTTGGATTAATCTTTGGAACTTCCTTGCCTTTAGCAATAGTCGAGAGTTCAAGCATGGATCATCATTCTCTACAGGATATGACTAGTGTAATAAGTATTTGCGGCAAAACTTTTAGTGACAGCAAATCCTTCAATGCTGAAGAATATTGGCAAACTTGTGGAAGCTGGTATGAGCAGAATACTAATATAACGCAGGAGCAGTTTTCGAGTTTTAGTTTTAAAAATGGTTTTAGAAAAGGAGATATTATGATTATTGTTAAAAAGAAAACCATTAAGATTGGAGATGTTCTAATTTTTGAGGCAGGTTCTGCGCATCCCATTATTCATAGAGTTATTTCATTAAATCCTATTCAGACAAAAGGAGATCATAATGAAGCACAATTAATTCCTGGAAATAATAATTATGGTGCCGATGAAAGAAATATTCAAGAAAGCAAAGTTTTAGGAACTGCAGTATTTAAAATTCCTTGGCTGGGATGGCCTAAGTTGTTTATTGTAGAACTTTGGAATAAGATTGTTAAGTAAGACTTCGTTTATTACGGATTATTAATAATGCATTAAACACCAATTCGACTTTTGTTTAATCATCAGTCTTTGGTTTAGGTTACAATAAGCTAGGTATTATCCCCTTTTATCTCAATAATAGTTATAAACTGAACTTCTATTTGTTTTACATGAGATTTGAGGTGTTGAAAAGGGGAACTTCTCATAGAAGGCATGAATATCTTCTTAATTTTCATGAAATATTTAACGAGAGAAAATTTATTGATGGTTTTAATCTTGCTCTGAATACCAATCCGGATTTTGCTGATTATAATGTTGTTAAACGAAAGTCAGGATACTGCTTGACTAATGGCGCTTCTAAAGTTTATGCTGAACTAAGTTTTGCAAAACTGACTGATTCACAATTAGTAATGCTTGCTGTGAAACGAGTTGAAATGCCCAGAGAAAGATTAAATGAAATATTGGAAACTCTTATTTCTGGAAGAAATTTTAGTCAACAAGAATCTCAACCTTGCCGTCATGAACAATTAGACTTGTTTCAGTCTGGCTAACTGGAGAATGAGATTTTTCTACTAATTGAGCGAACTCGTTGATTATTCCTGCTCGTTTTAGTTGGCTTATTGCAATTAGCGCTTTACTGCCGAATTTTTTCTCGAGTTCTCTTTGAGAGAATGGGAGGGTTTTTTTATTTTCTGCAATGTATTCAAGAACTTCTCTTGCAAAGGGTTCTCTTGGCTGTGAGAATTTTAAGATATGATAAATATTGCTGCCCGAACTTTCATAAATCATTCCGCTTCCGCTTTTAATGGTTGCAAAAGGTTCTACTGCAAAAGCGCCGTCTCCAAGTTGTTTATCGCTTTTAGTATCATAGTTAGGAATAGTCAATCCAGAGTGAATATCAAATTCATCTAGTCCGTGTCCTGAAAGGTTTACAATTGGAGAAAAATCTTTTGATTCGATTGAGTTTTGTATTGCTTTTCCTATCTGGCTTAAAGTTGTATTGGCTTTTGATTGTTTGATAACTTCGAGAGCAGATTTTAATGCAGCTTCACTCGCTTCTATGAGTTTTGTATATTTTTTTTCGGCAGTTAAATCCATAGAAAAAGCAATATCACAAATGCAACCATTAACATGAACACCAATATCTATCTTAAGCAAGCCTTCAGCTTTTTTTTCATCACGAAGAGTTGGAGTATAGTGCGCGGCAACATCATCAATACTTAGATTTACTGGAAAACCGATTTGTCCGCCAAGTTTTAGAATTTCTGCTTCTATTTTTTCAGCAATATCAATAAGTTTTTCATCTTTTTTAACTATAGATTTTGCATAGTCTTTTACTTTTTTAGCTATTTCACCTGCTTTTTTGTAGTTCTGAATATCTTCTTTAGAAAGAACCGAGGAATTCTCATCTTCTTGTTTTTTAGCTTCAGAATGCTTTTTTTCACCTTTTATTGCAGAAACTAGTTTAGAAAGTTCATTTCCTGCTTTGGCATTTTTGCCTATCTTTGAAGTTGTTGCTCCGCTGTAATCTTTTTCTGTCATGTTGTAAGACAAACCTAACTGTTTTTCTTCGCGAGTTTTTCCCTAGAGTTAGCTATCTCTCTTCGCTTCGCTTGAAAATAGTGTTAAGTTATAATTAATTGTAGAATTTGGGGTTTTTAAGCTATTACCATCTTGGGTCTCTTTCGGTTAATACTGTCTCTGGAATAGTGGATTTTCTTTTTTTCTGTATTTTTGCATTATAAGCCTCTTCAGCAAGTTGTTCTAAAAAAGCGTCGGGTTCGGGGGTAGGCATATTATAGAATCTTTTGTTTCTCTCTTCTGGATTCATTCTATGCAGAGTAATTGCAGCATTCCACCAATCGCTCCAAGAGTAATCTGCAGAAGAATTTTTTGGCTTTTCTGTTTCAACGCCTATAATTTTATTCATTCTCCATTCAGCGTAACGAACATATGCTACTCCGATTTTCTGAAAAATAGTGTGTAAATTCATCTTAATTTTTATTATTTTAAGTTTTTAAAGATTATTGTAGAAGATTAATAGGGGTTAATCTCCTTAGCAGAGAGCTCCTCTCGCTTTCTTGCTTCCAACTTCTTAATAATGCACTAAATTCGAAGCGATTTGTTATTAATTGTTAGTTTTTAGTTTATTGAAAATTTATGCGCAGCACTAATTAGAAAAAAGCGAGCGAAGCGAGTCAAAATAGGGGGTGTTTTACCAACCCTTTGGAAATCCTAATCGCGAATGTCTTTGACTTACTCTAGCTTCAAGTCTTTTATTATGATAATCTCTCGCAAAACTTTCTACACTTGCATCTTCTGGATCAGTTGGCTTTGGTAATCCTGTAGCGATGTAACATCTTCGGTTATACCACCCTACAAATTTTTCCCATCTTGAATATTGTTCTGCCATTGTTTTTCTATTAATTTTGGGTTTTTAAGATTTATTATAGTCGATTTTATCTCAATCTTCTTTCTTTTGGCATATAATTAACGATTCTGTCTGCGATTAATTTTCCTGTGCCAATAAATTCGCCTTTGTTTCTCATTACCTTGAATCCTTTTGTTTCGTTCTTCCATTTTTCTTGGTCTTCTTTAGTTAAGTTAATATCTCTGCCTTTTAGAAATTCTTCTGCTTGTTTATCATCGAGTTCAAGAATATTTTTAGTTATCTGGTCTTTTAGAGCTGAAATTGCGTCAAAGGAAAATCTTAGATTATCGTGATAGTCATGAAATAAATATAGTCCTAAAAGTTCTATGCCTATTTCATTGTTAAGTTTTATTATTTCATCAACAGAAAGACCTCCGGAATAACCGCGAATTTTTTCTTTTCCTGAACGAGTTAATAGGTAAGGAAGTTTTATTATTCCATAGTATCCAAGGCTCTTGATTAGTTTTTCTTTATCGTTTCGGAATATGAAGGAGAGTCCCATTTTGTTAGATAAAACCTCTCGTTGACTGCTCAATAACCTTCGCTTGCTCGGTTATTTGACTGAATTTATTTAATAATGCACTAATCGGAATTCGACTTGTTATTATTACATTAGTTTTGTTCAGTAATAATTGCGAAGCACAAATTTTATTTATCATCTTCATCTCCTTCTTTGGTTTTAACTGGAAGCTTCTTAATTTTGCAAACAAAGAAACCTTCTGTATTATTATCTTGAGGATAAATTCTCGCGCATTTTTTTATTTCTGGAGAGAAATCTTTGCCATTCCAACTTGTTAAGCCATCACGGGCTTTAACTGGAAGTTCTTTTTTAACATCTTCAATTTTTATATTATAATTATCTAAAAGATGCTGAATGATTTCTTCGTTTTCTTCTGGAGCATGTGTGCATGTTGAATAAATCATCTCGCCGTTTTCTTTTAAAAGTTCTATTGCTGCGCTTGCAAGAGATTTTTGAATTCTTGAGAATACTTTTATCATTTTTTCATTCCACATTAAAAGTGTTTTTGGAGATGAACGGATTGTTCCTTCGCCAGAACAAGGAGCATCAACAAGAATTTTATCAACCTGAAAATCTAATTTTCTTAATTTTTCACATAATTGAACTCCGCCGTGTCTCATTACAAGAGTATTAGATACTCCACATTTTTCCAAATTTGAAGCGAGTATAATCATTCTTCCTAAATTATCATCATTTGCAATAATATTCCCTTTATTTTCCATCATTGCTGCTGCTTGTGTTGTTTTACTTCCTGGCGATGCGCATAAATCTACAAATGAATCTTCTTTAGTTGGCTTAAGTGCTAAAATTGGAAGCATCGAACTTATCTCTTGAACATAATAATATCCTAAGAGATGTTCTTTACTTCTGCCTAACTCTCCTGGTTTTAAATCTGATTCGATAATCATTATTTCAGGATGTTGTTTAAAAGGAACTTTTATTTTCCAGTTTTTTTCTTCAAACTTTTTTAGAAGTTCTTGTGGAGTAATTTTAAGAGTGTTGCATCTAATTGAGCTTACGGGTTGTTCATGAATTACTTTCCAGTAGGCTTCTTTATCTGCTTCGTCTTTTAGAAGAGAATTCATTCTGGCTTCAAATTCTGGCTTTGGCTGGAATTTGAATGGTTTGCTTGTATGGGGGTTTATATGGGTTTTTTGTTCCATAACTCTAAGAAGAAAAGGGTATTTTTAAAGTGATTTATATAGAAAAAATTCGTTATTTATTTTTTCTATATCATAAAAAAAGGCAAAATATGTTTCCTGTTTTTATATCAGAATAGTTTCGTCTGCTTAGTTCCTTCTGTGACTTCTTTGATATTTATGTCGAAAACCTGAAAGATGTTTTCGACTGCGGGAATAATTTGATGGTCGAGATAATACTTAATGTTATACTCTCCTTTTTCATCCATAAGTTTAACTTTTTCTCTGACAAGGGCTTTTTTTTCGCGGGTTTCTGCAATAAAATATTCTAATGTCATTCCAATATCAAGAGGAATACCTTTTTCTTTCATTTTTTGAGCAGCTACAACATGAGGAGTTATGGATTTATATTCTGATAGTGGTTTTTTTAGTTGAGTTCTAACTCTTACTTGTTCGCGCATTATTTTTCTTTCTTTTAAATCTTTGATTGCTTTTTTGACTAAGGCTAGGGCTTTTTCTGAACTGCCTTCTTTGAGAAGAATTTCTAAAACTTCGCTTTGGAGTTCACGAGCGAGGTCGCACCAATCTCTTCGAACTGTTTCAAAACCACGAATTTTCATTTTATTTTTTTCATCGATTAGGGCATATTTTTTCTTTGCTCCAGATTCTCCGTCTCTTTTAGTAACCCAAATTCCTCTTTTATAGAAATCTTCTAATTCTAATTCCATTATTCCCGGAAGATTTTTGTTAAGTTGTTCTAATACATTTAATACATCTTTTTTTGATTTTTTATCTTGCAATAGACAAATACTATCGGTGTCGGAATATATAACTTCATAACCTGCCTTTTTTATTTTTTCAATTGTTGTGAGAATTGCTTTTTTTGCTAGGGCTGCTGTTGCTGCTGCTGCTTCTCTGCAATAATATCTCGCCCCGAAAAATCCTTGATAGCCATAGGCTGCGTTTGCTAAAAGTTTGTAAGAATTGCTTCTTGCTTTTGTAAGGTTGTTTTCATTTCTTTTGTATTCTGCTTTGTATTTTTTTCTTTTTTCAACCATTTCTTTTAGCATTGTTGAAAAAAATCCAGGTTTGGTAGAGAAGTACGCTTTTCCTACTTCTCCCAAATCTGCCTCAATTGCATTTTTAAATTCTGCATGACCCTTTAGTTGTATATCTCCTAAAAATGTTGATTTTGATAGATTATAGGTTACAATAACGCTGCTGTACATTGAGGTGAAATCAAACATAACAACATTATCGTATAAGCCCGGTTTTGGCTGAAAAACAAATGCACCTTCATATTTTCCCATATTTCTTCTTTCCTCAATTTCATCATGTGGCGGTCTTCGTTCTGCTATTTCATTAAAGTTCTTCAGATTGTGAAGAATGTAATCTTCAACCAATTGAGACATTCCGGAACGGGTTATGTCCCAAGGTGGTTCTTGTATAATCTTTGAAAGCTCTAATAGGTCTATCCAGAGTTTTTCCATAAGTCTATAGGTTAAAACTGAATCCTGAAGATTATACTCAAAGAAGTCTTTCCATTCATGTTCTTTGAATTGTTTTGCTTTTTTGAATTCAAAATCTATTTTGCCTTCTCCAAGAAGCTCTGTTGCAACATCGTTAAGTCCAAGAGTTTCTGATTGAAGATATTGCGAAAATACTGTATCTATGAATCTGAATAAATCTACATGAACTATTCCAAAAATGCTTGAAGAAGTTATTTTACCTCTTGAGAATGTTGGTTTGCTTCCATCGATTCCTAACGCTAATTTTATTCCAAGATGTTCTGCTCGTGCTTTAAGATAGGGCATATCAAAACCATCACTAAAATAACCAGTAAGAATATCTGGTTTTTGAGTATTAATTTCTTTTATGAATGCTTCAATCATTTCTTCTTCATTCTTGAAACATTCTACAAAATCTTGAGAGGTTGAGCATTTTTTCCAAGTTAGAACTTTTTTGTAGTTTTTCCCAGCGAGCGAAATCATCAAGATTTCGCCTTTTCCTATTTCAAATTCATCGCATTCTAAATCAAATGCAAGAATTTTTGGTTGAAAGTTTTGTTCCAGTTTTTTTAGCTCTTTTTCTTCTATGTCCTCTATTTTTTCAACTTTTATTGTTTGATGAACTTCTAATACTGAATCTATTCCACCGAATTCTTCGCTGTTATTTAGGATTTCACCATTAACTTTTTTCCAAGTTAGGGGGATTAGGCTTTTTTCGGTTATGTAGCGAGTTATTAGGGGAATATCATATTCTCTTCTTGCTATAATTTCTGGAAAATCTAATTGGTCTGCAACAGGATGGCAGTCTTTGTAGTTTGTAACAAAAATTTTTATTGCTCGAACATCTGTACCTATATATTTCTTATTGTGAATTTCTACTTTTTCGACTTTGCTTGTTCTGGATTCTGATTCGATTTTAATGTCTTTTATCTGCTCGGCTATTTGGCTGATTTTTCTGTCCGAAGCTTCGTCATTAAATACTGCCCAGAAATAGGGTTCAAAATAGTCAATTATAGCTATTTTTTTGCCCTCTTCATTTTTGCCGATTATTTTGACATAGTTCTTACCTTCAAAGTCAAAGTAATCGTAGTCTATGGGGATAAAACTGATAGTAGTCTTCATATAAATAGAAAACTATAGATGTTTATAAAAGTATAGAGAATGAATGATATATTTTATCTGCGTAAGGTGTAATCGCACCCATTAAATATTTAATAGTTTCATAGTCGGCTATATTTTCTACTAAACCGCATTAATGTTACTTTTGTATCTTTCTAAGGGTACTCTGTAA
>JBBSYA010000051.1:0-6793 GCA_038045485.1 Nanobdellota archaeon | reverse complement strand
TAACTTCAATATAACTTTCCTCAGGAATTGTCCCAATATTTGTTAAATAAATAACTCGCGCAAGCTTTCCACGCTTTCCAATCTGTTGAGTTTCTTTATCATACCAGATTTTTCCATAAACATTGCTTTTTTCCAAGTCATAATCCCCCGTTAAATAAGAAATAACCGAAAAAAAATCTTCTTTAGTAATATTTTGATAACAATAACTATTTCTAATCAGTTTTAAAAGTTCATCAACCTTCCAAACCTTGTAAATTGACATTCCAAATATTTGTTGCGATAGAACATCCAGACAATTTTTCGGAAAAACAACACGATTTATCTTTCTTTCAATAATTTCTTTCTGGATTACGCAACATTCAACTAAATCATCTCTATCCATAACAATAAATCTTCCTTTTATAGTATCATGAAGTTTATGTCCTGCTCTTCCAAGTCTCTGCGTAGCTCTTGCACTCGATTTAGGACTTCCAAGCATAATAACTAAGTCAATATAACCAATATCAATTCCAAGTTCAAGTGAAGTTGAACAAACAACAACTTTTAATTTTCCAGCCCTAAGATTTTCTTCAGTAGCAAATCTATGAGTTTTAGAAAGTGAAGAATGGTGGGCTGCAATCGCGTCACCATACTCTGTAGGAAATTTTTCTTTCAAATTCTGCACAACTCTCTCCGTAGCAGCCCTTGTATTAGTAAAAATTAATGTAGTTTTATGTTCTTGTATTAATTTATTTAATAAAGTATACAAATTTGCACTAACTTCTCTATCCTCAATAATATCTCCGGGTGTTAAAACAGAAATATCAATATTTTTAGTAAATTTAACATTCGCAATCTCAACTTCTCTATCATTTCCATTTCCAACTAAAAATTTAGCAACCTCTTCAAGTGGTTCAATCGTTGCAGACAATCCAATCTTAACTGGCCAAATCGCACTAACTTCATTTAATCTTTCTAATGTTAAACTCAAATAAGTTCCTCTCTTATTATCCAAGGCATGAATCTCATCAATAACACAAAATTCAACTCCGCGCATATTTTCTACAAATTTTGGAGATGTTAATAGTATTGCCAAACTTTCTGGAGTGCTAACAAGAATATGCGGGCACTTTCTTGCCATTTTTGCTCTTTCAGCAACAGTCGTATCTCCTGTTCTTAGCGCAACTCTAATTTCCTGTAGTTTTATTCCTTTTGTTTCTGCGAGCTCCCGGATTTCTTTTAAAGGAATATTAAGATTAACTTCCACATCACTAGATAATGCCTTTAAGGGACTAGAATATAGGGCATAGATTTTATCTTCTAACTGATTTTTTTCTGCAAGAGTAATAAGATAGCTTAAAATTGAAGTAAAAGCAGACAAAGTTTTTCCGCTTCCAGTTGGCGAGGAGATTAAAATATTTTTTCTTCCTTGAATGGCCATTAGAGAATACTTTTGTGATTCTGTAAAATGAGAAAATTTATTCTTGAACCATTCTGCCACTAATGGGTGCAAGGCAGCAAATATTTCTGCTTCAGTATTTTGTTTCTCGAAGTATTTTATTTTTGTCATAGAAAATCTTTAATCGGATTTAATTTTCTTTGAATGGTAAAACCAATTTTATCACGAAACATTTTAAGTCTTTCTCTTTTAGTTATATAAAGAACGTAATATCCTTTTTTAGTAGTCATTACACGATTTTTAATGTTTAATTTATTTAATAAATCGCTTACTTGATTTATCCCCGTTTTATTCGCAGAAGACATACTCACAATATATCTAGAAGCAGTTCCTTCACTATCAAATAATCCTTTTAAAAAACTGCAAAAAAGAGGTTCATTATTACTTTTATAGATTTCAGTAGGTATTTTCCATTCAAAAGTTCCAAAGTCGCCATATTTTAGAAGATCTTCACAGATTATGGCTGAACTAACATATAAAACAAAACTATTCCTTTTAGCATAATAGCTATAATTGTATTTTAAACCGTATATTTCAAAAAAACAATTTGAAAACTTTTTAATAAATTCTTCATCTTTTCGTATTTCAAATCTTATGACCTTTTTGTTTATGCACGCATCTCCAGCCAATACACCCATAACATAGGCTTTTTCACAGGTTAGTTTAGAAAAGTCTTTTGTGGGTCTAGTTAATTTTTGTTCCCTAAGTTCCGTTTTTATTAAAGGAGTGTTCATAGACTCTTTATGTGTTCTCGTTTTAATTCCATAATATCTTAACCAATTAATTACTATTATTGTGGATACCTTGTATCTTTTTGCAAGAGTCTCGGCGCTTAATTTTTTATTAATATAATCCTCAAAAAGATATTCTTTAGGCGGAATAGGTTTAGATTTAAATTGTGTTTTTTCATTGGCATAAGGAACAACCCCCCTGAAAATCCAACCCGAGATAGTACCCTCATTAATTTCTTTTTTAAATTCTTTTTTAACTAACTCAAAAAGCTTTCGCTGTCCTAATCCTTCTTTTCTCTTATCCATAACAAAATTATGGATTTTCAAAACTTCTTCTTTGGGTAATCCGTTGTAAAACATATTATTAATATGTATTTCTCCTTTAAATACTTTATGTAAGTGCACATTATAGTATTGTTTTTATTCATTTATAGAATACTACTTGAAATTAAAATTGCGAAACTGGAAGTTAATGGACTATGCAAATTCTAATCCTTTCAAGCATTTTTAAAGGTTTTCCAAGAAAGAATATAGGCTGTTTTTAGAAGTATTTTTTTGATACATTAAATGCAGTCCCTGCTTTATCACCTTGGCTGCATGCCTCGGATTTTCAGGATTTATTGTATTTACTCCTTCAAGTTCATCAACGCAGCCAGGTCCGGGCGGCATACCTTCTTTTCTCGGTTCAAGAGAGTAGGTTTGCATTTCTTCTAAAAAGGTTTTCATATATCTTCTGCTAACGGGCTCGGGTTTAGTTAATGCCCAGGAAAAGAGAATTGCATAATTGCGCCCAAATTTGCCTGCGCGAGTTTCTTTCTTTGCCCCCATCAAAATATAATGTCACATTCTAAACTTATAAACAAATTCGCAGCAGAAAACAGATTTTCTAATGCAATAGTTATTTAAACCTCAGAATCGCTTCTTAAGTATATTTTTTCTCAGCTTTATTTATTCCCCGATTAAGATACATTTAAAAACTTATTCGGTATTAAAAAATTGAAATGAGACTATCAAAAGAGAAAAAAGATAAGATTGCTGAACAAATTCTCCTGCATCTATATCAAAGTTTTCCAAAACAGCTATTTACTTCTGAAATTTCTAAAGAGATTGCTCGCGACGAGGAATTCATAAAAACCATTATGTTTGAACTTAAGGATAAGAATTTAGTTCTTGCAATAAAGAAAAACGAAGAAGGAAAAGACTTTGTTCGCAGAATTCGCTGGCAGCTTTCAGGCCCGGTCTACCAAGCATATGATATAAAGGCAAAAGCTAACCCTATAGCTTAGAAACATATCTTCTAATAACATAAAACTTTAAATAAAACCTAAAGTGATTAATTTAACATGGATGAAAATGAAAGAATTGCAATAAAAGAAGCATTCGCTAGAACAAAAAACGATATTTTTACACTTGGAAATGAATTTTATTCTATTAAAAGTGATATTTTAGATATAAAAAAGCAAATAAATGCAATAAATGAATCAATTGACAAACTTAAAATAGAAGTTTTAGACCTAAAATCGACTAATATTAATGAAAATTATAGTACCCACTACACCAGATTCCCAACAGATACTCCAACACATGTTTCTGAAAAGCCAACAATTTCCATAACTCCAACAGATACTCCAACAGTTCCAGTGGAAATAGAGGGGTTAAAATACCCAAATTTAGATACTTCCACACGAAGTCGAGGGGTTCCAACAGACAGACAGACAAACCAACAGACAGACAATCTTCCCTCGATAAACGAGCAAAAACCCCTAAAACAACACATTCAGGAAGCCGAGGATCTTCTCGATTCTCTCGATGTTCTAAAGAAGGAAATTAGACTAAAATTTAAACAGATTACTCAACAAGAAATGGCTGTTTTCTCGACAATATACCTTCTGCAGGAACAGTTTCCAGAAGGCGTTGAATATCGTCAGATTGCCACCAAATTACAGCTTTCCGAGTCATCCATAAGAGATTATACCCAAAAATTGATTTCAAAGGGAATTCCCGTCGATAAAATCAAGTTAAATAACAAAAAAATCTTGCTTAAAATATCTTCTAAACTCAAATCTATAGCTTCTTTAGAGACTTTAATCAGGCTCCGAGAGATTTAATGCGTCTTTTTCTCTAATTTTAGTTATTTTTCTCAGTTTTTTCAACTCCAAAAGCATCAGATTTTAGTATTTTAAGCCCTAAAATCCTCATATTTCAAGCATAAAGCTCTCAAAAGCAGTTTTTCGCTGTAACGATTAAATCTGCTTCTAGCTATAGCTAAATTACCCATTAAACCCCATTTTAGGGGTTTTAAGCCCTAAAAGGCTTATTTTTGCCAACCATTACTTTTTGCCAGTTTTTTCTGGTTTTACCATTCAACTCTCTTTTTTCCGCCATGAATTACGGATTTTTCGTGTTATTGCTTGTTAAACTCTCTTTTTTACTTCAAATTACTTGCTGTTACTCAAAATTACATTCTAAACTCTCTTTTTTACTGAATTTCATTGTTTTTGTCTATTTTTTGACCCAAAAACCCTATTTGCTAACTCTCACTTTTCCACCTTTTTATGAGGAAAACGTCATTTTTAACCACTTATTCGGTTATTTTAAGTCTTTTTAGGTCTCACTTTTACCTTTTTGAGCAATAAATCTCTTATATTATCCGGTACAAATAGTCTCTTTTTCCCATTCTTTTCTATCTGTTCTTCTATCATTCCAGGACACTTAGTTTTGATTGAATTTACCTGTCCCCTCACAGTTGCAGTATCTTTAGCCATCATTGAAGCCAGATCTTCATAACTTAACTTCATATCGTCATTAATATTTAGTAAAATTCCCACAATTGCTTTTTCAGAAGTTGAAAGTTTAGTAAAAAACCCTGCTTGAACAGTTGTTTGAACAGCTGTTTGAACATCATAAACGGCTGTTTGTTTGTGTGCTGCTGTTTGTCGCTGTTTAAACACCGGCTCAACTTGAACGTTTTGTGGTTCAGAAACCAATTTTTTTATCTCTTCAAGCTCTTCTTTTATCGACGCCATTTCGCCCATAACTGCTTCAACATCACTTTTTATGTCAGAATCTTGAGAATCAAGGTGTTTAATCCACTTGCTGATACTATCCATATCCTGTTTGACACTGTTTAAGGCTGTTTGAACTGCACCCTTATGTTGTTCAAATTCCTTCTTCTCCACTTTTTTAAACAACCAATTAAACATAATAATATATTCTTTTTCCGTCTTTATAAATGTTTCGCAGATTTTTATAAGAATAAACAGCCAAAAAATCCAACATAAACAGCTGTTTATATCATTTTAAACAGCGATAAACAGCCCGTTTTATCGTCGATAAAACGTTTAAACAGCCAAAATTCAACACTCCAACCGATATTCCAACACATTTTGGGATATATTCTTTAGAAAACAACTATAATTATAAACTGCTAAACTTTATTAATTAGAATGACGCTTAGATTAGAAGATGATATTGCTTCAGGAGGCTATAGGGGGCAAGTATATCTGGGTTATTTTCATCTAAAAAACGCCCCAAATTCTTCAAGAAATGGTCATGGAAAATCCCGTTTACCATATCAAATAAGACACATTCATCCTGGTTCTAATCCCCAAGTTACTATGGCAAGCATAGAAATTTTAGAGCATAAAAATGAGCAATTTTACTTTTTCAAAAGAATAGAAAATTTTCTATCTTCACATCTTAAAGATCCTCGTTTTGAATTGTCAAAACAAGAAAAATCAAAAAACGCCTCTGTCGATCCAGTTGGATTGGTTCTTGAGGTTGAAGTTCAAGTTCAGGCTTAATCAATTTCGGAAAGTATAAAACTTAAAATAGCACTAAGCTCACCTAAGTGCAAATGGGCGCCAAATGTTTAAGAAAACGAGGCAATTTTTCTCCGAAAAATTGCTCATATTATTCTAAAATTTTACTAAAAACCCCAATAAAACTGTTTTTAGAGTATAACAATACTTAAATACATTCAAAATTAAACAAAACTACCCTAAACATGGTAGATAAAAATCAATTAGCCCAAAAATTTCGCGCCTCTTTAACTCATGCCTGCCCATATCAAGATTGTGAAGCTACAATTTTTTATGATAAAATCGGCGATATAGTGACGCCAGAACAATTTGTTTGTCCGAGTAGATTAGCTGGAGAAAGGGCAACTTTTTGTGGAAATTCAAAAATTCCGAGATCACAACCAAGAATTTGTGGAGTTTATTCTCAATTCAGAAGAGAAGTATATTTTGGATTAAGAAATCCTTCCGAGGAAGAACTAAGAGAATTCGAGAGCAAATTTGGAAATCCCGTTATCGGTTCAGAGAAAAAAGTTTTAACAACTATCTTAACAACAAGACCCCCTAACTAATAAAATAAGAACAAAAAAATATGTCAAGAACAAAAACCCCTCAACCTTCAGACCTTCAGATAATGTGCCAATATCAGATTCCAGCAATTTTAGTAGGCGTAAATCCTGCTGAAGTTTTTAGTAATGAATTTGTTGCAGGAGTCAGATCAGGTTATGCACAAAGACAAACTCCAACAAAACGCAGAAAATATATTCCTTATCCTCAACCTGAACCAGGTCATCCAGGTCATCCTTATTAAATATCTTAAACTAAGC
>JBBSYA010000050.1:0-28536 GCA_038045485.1 Nanobdellota archaeon | reverse complement strand
AGCATAGTTCCCTTAATCTTCCCACAATCTTCAGGAAGTTCTTCTCCGCACAGAATACATTTTTTGCTTGCCATAATTAAGTAATAATATCTCCATATAAAAAGCTAACTCTAACTTATACAAATTTATAGAAATGTTTAAAAACAATATTGATAGTTTATTTTAAGGTGATAAAAAAGAAAAATGGGTTCATGTTTAGATTTAAGAAAATTACAAAATGAGAATGCAGTAGCTGATGCTTATTCTATGCTAGTTTCTGGAAAAAAAGGATATAAGGCTGTTATTGAGAAAAAGAAAATCCCGCCCAAGTGTATTAAATGCGGAAGAGGCGGAGATATAGATCAAAAGTTTTGCCCTCAATGTGGTGGACAAATGAAAATCCCATTAACTAATTGTCCTGGATGCCAAAGTTCAATAGGCGATACTGAAAAATTCTGCACAAATTGTGGACATGAATTAATAAGATAATTTAGGTTTTGAATCTGCTAATTTGTTTAATAATTGTCTAGCCCCTCAACTCGACAATCTACCAACTTAAAATTCTGAAAATGCCCTAACTCCAAATAAATTTGTTATTAATTATTAATCATTTATTTAAAAATTATGCGAAGCACACCCTTAATTGCTGAATTCTAAACTTTTATAAATAAGCCTTCTTTTGCTATTGCATGGATAATAAAGAGGCAATAGCAAAACTACTATCAAAAGAAGTAAATCTAAAAGAGGCTGAAATTCTCGAAATTCTTGAAGCTCCAAAAGAAGCTGAATTAGGCGATTTCGCCTTTCCATGTTTTAAACTTGCAGGCAAATTAAAGAAAAGCCCTGTTGAAATAGCAAAACAATTAGAAAAAGAATTCAAAGATAAAATTGGAAAAAATAACATCGAAAAAGTTATTGCAAAAGGACCCTATCTTAATTTTTTCCTAAATAAAAATAATCTAATAGAAAACTCTATTGATGATGTAGAAGAAGATTACGGAAGAAGTAAAGAAGGAAAAGGCAAAAAAGTTGTTGTAGACTTTTCAGGCCCAAACATAGGAAAACCAATGCACGTTGGCCACATTCGTTCAACTATAGTAGGAGATTCACTGATTAGATGTTATAATTTTTTAGGCTATAATACCATTGGAATAAATTATCTTGGAGATGTTGGCTTGCATATAGGAAAATTAATTGTTGCCTATGAAATGTGGTTAGATAAAAAAGCGCTAAAAGAAGATCCCGTAAAAGAACTTCTAAGACTCTATATTTTATTCTGCGAAAAAGAAAAATCAGAAGTAAGCGAAGGACAAGATGCTGAAGAAGAGTTTGCAGATAATGAATGGACAAACAAGGCACGAGAAAAACTAAAACTTATAGAACTAGGAGATAAAAAAACTCATAAAATTTGGGAAGAAATAAGGACAAGTTCAGGAAAAGGCTTCGATAGAGTCTATCAGCTTCTAAAAGTTAATTTTAATGAAACAACAGGGCAAAGCAAGTTCGGAGAAAAAGGAAAAACAATAATAACAGAAGCTTTACGAAAAAATCTGGCTCATTCTGAAAAAGACGGAGCAGTTTACGTAGAATTTGAAAAAGAAAATCTTCCTAAAAGATATATTCTTAGAAAAAATGGGACAGCATCATACATAACCCAAGATATTGGCGCAGCAATAGAAAGAAATAAAAAATATCAATTTAATAAAATGATTTACGTAACTGATTATAGACAACAGTTACACTTTCAACAACTCTTCGCAATCTTAAGGAAATTCGGACAAACATTTACCGATAAATGTCATCATGTCCCATTTGGAACAGTAAATTTCGGAAAAGAAATTCTTGCTACGAGAGCAGGAAACATTATTCTTCTCGAGGATGTTTTAAAGAAAACAATTGAAAAAGCAAAATCAGAAATTAAAAAAAGAAAAACAAAAGGCGACCCTGAAAAAATTGGTGTTGGCGCAATAAAATACGTAATATTAAGAAACGAACCAATAAAAGACGTCGAATTCTCCTGGGATGTTGCATTAAACTTTGAAGGCGACAGCGGACCCTATATCCAATATGCTTATGCAAGAGCCTCAAGCATTATAGAAAAAGCAAAGAAAGAAAGCAAAAAAGTTAAGGAAGCTCCATCTAAGAAAATCTTAGGTGTCTTGGATCAAGAGACTCAACTAGCAAAGAAAATTGCAGAATTCCCAAACATCGTAGTCGAAGTTACAGAAAAATTCCTTCCAAATCTTCTCGCAAGCTATTCTTTTCATCTTGCACAATCTTTCAATGAGTTTTATCACAGCTGTCCGGTTATAACAGCAGACAATGAAACAAAAGCCCGAAGATTAAAGCTAATCGAAGCCTTCAGAAAAACAATCAAGAATTCTCTATACCTCCTGGGCATAGATGTAATGGATGAGATGTAATTATTTCCTGGATGTAGCAATAAACTCCAGCTTATGTCCTTCTTTAGCAATTCTCGCGCCAATTTCTTCGGCTATAATGCCTGCGCTCTTTCCGGCGAGTTAACTTCATATCTTACATAACCTTCTGGTATCAGCTTTCTTGGGTCAGAATCAATAGCTTCAAATAAGTATGGACTGGGCTTAGCTAAAAACTCCCTAAAAAACTCAATGCTAAACTTGCCTCTTACTAATAAAAAATTTCTTTTTAATGTTTCTTCATATCTTGCGGTTAGATTCATAACAAAACAATTTCTGCAAAGCTTATAAACAATATTATAATTCAGGATATATAATGAATCAAAAACTAGTCCACATCGAAACCTACGGCTGCACTGCAAATCAAAATAACAGCGAGATTTTAGCAGGAATCTTAAGCAGAGCAGGATATCTTATCACAAATAACATAGAAATTGCAGAAATTATCATCTTTAATACTTGTGTAGTAAAAAGCAAAACTGAAAGCAAAATAAAACGAAGAATTCAAGACATTCAAAAAGAACACAAGAATAAAATTATTGTTATAACTGGTTGCATGCCTGAAACAGACTTCAAAAAACTGAAAAAACTCGCACCAAATATTCTCCTGCTTGGAACTCATAAATTTAAGGATATTCTCAATCTTCTTCGCGATTTTGAAGAAAACAAGCTCACAAAAGAAAAGCAAGCCGAATATCTTTCGCAAAATCCAGAAACAAAATTAAATCTTCCAAAAAAACCAAACAATCCGCTTATTTCAATTCATCAAATAAGTGAAGGCTGTTTAGGCGAGTGTTCTTTCTGTAAAACACGATTAGCAAAAGGAAAACTTTTCTCTTATAATAAGGAAGAAATTCTAAAATCAATCGAAAGCGATTTACAGCAAGGTGCAAAAGAAATCTGGCTAACATCTCAAGACAATGCAGCCTACGGATTAGACCAAAAAGATAAGAAAAGCAAACTTCCAGAGTTATTAAGTGAAATATTAAATCTCAAACATAAATTTAAATTAAGACTTGGAATGTGCGACCCAAATAATATTCTTCCAATTTTAAATGAATTAATAAAAATCTATGAAAATCCTAAGATGTTTAAGTTTATTCATATTCCGATTCAATCAGCGAGCAATTCTGTTTTAAAACACATGAATCGTTTTTATATAATAGAACAAGCAGAAAAAATTATCGAAGAATTTAGAAAACAAATTCCAGATATAACAATAGCAACAGATATTATTGTTGGCTATCCTACAGAAACAGAAGAAGTCCACAAACAAAACATTAATTTTATCAGCAAATTCAAACCAGATGTTCTTAATATCAGCAAATTTAGCAGTCACAAAAGCACACCAGCAGGAAAACTAAAAATTCTTCCAGCAAACACTCTAAAAAAACGTGCAACAGAATTAATGCAAATTCATAAAGAAACAGCAAAACAAAATAAGCAAAAATACATAAACAAAACCATAAAAGTTTTCATCGATAAAAAAATATCAGAAAATCTCTATCAAGCACGCGATGAAAATTATAACATTGTCTACTTAAAATCTTCAAAAGAAAATCTTGGAAAAGAGGTTGAAGTTAAAATAAAGAGCATCGGCGTACATAATTTGTTAGCAGAAATAATAGAAAATAAGAATTAAACCAAACGCTGAAGATTAAACAAGCCTATATCCCTTCTCCCTATTAATTATTAAAACAAAATTTTCATATAAATTAAAATCGTATAAAATACTATGAAAATGTTTAAGTAATAATCTAACAAAAATTAATTCGACTTGTTCAGTTTAGATTCCTGCTTACGAAATCATTCCCCCTTATTAAAACAAATTAAAAAGAGTAAAATAACTTATATCCAAATTCACTATCAATTAATAATAATCTCAATTCGTTTTGGCTTCTCCCAGATTAGCGTTATTACAATTAAAACCAGAATCAAACATCCAAAACAAACTGAATTTTAAACTTGCCATTTTTATCCTCAATAATCATTTCATTAAACGTTATTGCCTTAACACTATTACTAAACTTATACCTGCTCGCTTTATCTCCGCTAACTTCTGCATTAAGAATATAACCATTCTTTTTATCTCCAACAATCTTTAATTCTTCTACTTCTGAAACTAAAAAACCTTTAGCATCAAGCAAAAATAAAAATTCTTCAAGAAATTTGTATAACAAGCCCAACAAATCTTCTCCTTTAATCGCAATCAATTTTTTATCGGAAGGTTTAATTTTAATTTTCTCAGCAATTGCTTCTTTAAGCGCCATAACTGAGGTTTTAAATGCATTTTCCAAAGTTTTCTCTTCCACAACAATCTTCAAATCTGCAGTATGTTCTAAAAATTTATATCCCATAAAAAGAGTTAACCAACTAAGTTTATAATTGTAACGCCCTCAAAAACCTTAAAATTCTATAACCCTTATTTTAAATATTTATCAAAAAAATCCAAATATTCATTGTTGTAACTATTATATTGCGGACCGCCATGTCCTGCATTAGGCACAGTTGTAAATTGAGAATCAACTCCAGCACTCTGAAGAGCATTATAAAAATCTTGGCTCTGTTTTATTGGAATTTGATCGTCTATTGCTCCATGAATTATAGAAAAAGATGCATCATTACTAGAAACATAATTTATCGGACTTGCAGTAAATCTATTTTCACATGAAGACAGAGTAATATTACAACCTAAATAAGTAGTTTCAACCCGACTAGGATCATAGCCCTTATCGACTCTATCTTGAGCTAAACTTGAAAAATTAACTGGTCCGAATTGGTCTACAACTGCCTGAACTACGCTTGAATATTCTAAATTATCACCAACATCAAAATCTTTTATATCTCCTGTTGTTCCTAAGAATGCAGAAAAATAACCACCGGCACTTCCACCTATTGCTCCAAAATTAGCCGCATCAAGATTATACTTATCTGCATTTGCTCTTAACCATCTAACTGCAGATTTAACATCATAAGCTGCTGCCGGAAATATTGCTTCACCACTTAATCTATAGTTTATTGCTGCAACAGCATAACCCTTTGTATTAAAAAATTCGGCGCGAGTTGAAGGATACTTATCTCCTGCACTAAATCCTCCACCATGAATTTCAATTATTACTGGAATTTTTCCAGACACGCCTTTTGGCAAATATAAATCTAATTTTTGTGCAGAACTATCTGAACCATAAGCAATATCTTTTATAAAATTCTTATCAGGAGAATCTCCCGATGTTCCACAATCTTTTGAACACGGAATTCTTCCAGAACTTTCGAGGGTTTGACATATTCCATCGCCACAATAGGGCTTTTCATTTACTGGGCCCCCATCAGTCTGATTTTGTAAAACTACATCATTTTTATTCAAGAGATAATAGCCAACTGCTCCAGCAATTGCTAAACCAATAATTAAACCCAAAACTAATATTAAAACCCCTGAAATTCCTTTCTTTTTCATCAACTCTTTTACTCAATTAACTTTAAAAATATAACTGCTATTTTTATTATATGGCAAAGAGGAAAAAAGACAAGTGTGACGCATACTGCAAAAACGATTCTATAATTTATCCTACTGAAGAAGAAGTAAAACCCATAAAAAGAACATCAGAAGAACTCCAAAAAATAGAAAAAAGCAAAAAAATTAGCACTCAAGAAGCAGGAGCTTATTCTGTTATGGATGGTTTTGGTTTAAGATACATAACTCCCTTCGCACTTTCTGTTGGTGCGACTAATTTTCATATAGGCCTTCTTAATGCCCTTCCCTCACTCCTTGGAAATCTTTCTCAGCTTTTTACCTTAAAAGCCATGGAAAAATACTCCAGAAAGAGTATAGTTTTCTGGGCAGTACTTTTACAAGCATTAATGTGGCTATTTTTGCTTGGCGCAGGAAGTTTATATTTTGTATTCAATATTCACACACAACTTCCACCCTATCTTATTATCACAATCTATACTTTCTTATGCTTCTTTGGAGCATTTGGCGGTCCTGCTTGGGGTTCTTGGATGAAAGATTTAGTATCAGAAAACCGCGGAGATTATTTTGGCAGAAGAGCAAGAGTCGCAGGAATAGTTTCAATGATTTGCCTTTTAATTGCAGGATTTATTTTAGATTATTTCGAAAATACAAAAATTTTCATAGGTTTCATGATTATTTTCTTCATAGCTTTTCTCGGAAGAACTATCTCGGCCATACTTACTACAAGACAATGGGAACCTAAATTTAAAAGTGACAATCGTTATTATTTCAGTCTTTTTGATTTCATAAAAAGAATGTGGTTCAATAATTTCGGTAAATTTACAATATATTTTTCATTAGTTGCAATGGCTACTGCAATATCTGGCCCATTCTTCGCAGTTTACATGTTAAAAAATCTTGGTTTCAGCTATACTGAATTCATGTTTGTAACTCTCAGCAACGCAGTAGCAACATTTATTTTCATACCTGCATGGGGAAAATTTGCGGATAGATATGGTAATCTTAGGGTAATAAAAATTAATGGGATATTAATTTCAATAGTTCCAATTCTATGGATTTTCACAATATTTTTTTCACACCAGCAAGTATTCTATTATCTTTTAATTATTGAAATCTTTTCAGGATTAGTTTGGGCCGGATTTAATCTTGCTGCAGGAAACTTCATTTATGACGCCGTAACAAATCAGCGCCTCGCAATTTGTATATCTTACTTTAATATAATTGCTGGAATGGGTGTAGTTATTGGCTCTTTCATTGGCGGGATAATTGCCTCACTAAAGATTAACCCCCCGGAATTAGATATACTTCTAATAATATTTATAATAAGCGGGATATTAAGATTTATTATTTATTTAGCTATGAAATCAAAAATCAAAGAAGTGCGAAATGTTCCAGAATTCAAAATCCGTGATGCAAAGAATAAATTAAAACAACTTTCATTTTACAAATTCTTAGAATATTTCGATATTCATTTACTCCGAAGCAGACCATTCCAACAAAGTTCCTAAGTTCTATTTTATTTTTTTCTTTTTTTAAGAACTCTAAACTGCGGATTCTCTATTGCTAATTTTGTAAGAACTTCCTCAAGTTTTGCAATTCGTTTAAGTGCAAAGGCGAGCTCATTTTTTATTCCTTCTGTGTCTTCTTTAACCTTACCAAAGGCATTCTTTACTCTTTCTTCATTTACCATAATTTAACCTGCTACTTAGGTATAAAAGCATTATTGTAGTCAATGCATTATTTTTGATTTTATGCATTGACTAGACTGGAAAAAATTTTCCTTTTAGATTCTTTTTTCCTGTAAATTAGAAAATATAATTGATATTTCAAATAAGGCTTCACTTATTTAATGCCCTTAAAAATAATAATTTAACGAATAAATAATAACTCAAAATCTAAAGGTGGCTTGTTATTAATTGCAAGACTTGTTAAGCTTAAACTTCGAACCGAATTTATAACACTAATAGAATTTAATTTAAATAATGTCTCCCTACTAAGAATATCTTTGATTTTATCTTCCAAAAATTCTTCCAAAGAATCCAACTTTTTCTTTCTTTTTGTGTTTTGACTTAGCTGCAAGTTTCTTTAATTTTTCTATCTTAGAATCCTTAGGCTTATTGCTCGGCTGTCTACAGCAATTGCATACTTCTTCTTTCTTAGCTTTGCTCTTTTTAACAGGCATTGCTTTTTTCACTATTTTTTTCTTTTTCTTCATGGTGATTTTTCGGTTTAAAATGAAAGTGCTGATGACGGACTCGGTGAAAGAGTTCCTCAAACATACTACCAATTCGAATCTTAACCTATTGATATGTTTTAAAGGTGATCTCATTCGCGACATAAGGAAGCATAACAAATACAGGTTTCGTATGAAGAGTTATAGTCCGTTCTTCACATTAATAGCTGAGTATCTGCTAGAGGCTTGTATGTACACATCCTTTCCAGGACAACCGTATTCACCAGCAAAGAAATCATACAAACAAACTTTTTATAACTATCCCACCACTTTTTAGTTAATACAAAAAATATTACTTAATAAAACCAATTTCAAGAGGATATTTATAGACTTCTCCGCCATAGGCTCTTACTGCACCGATAATTTCTACAACGAGAGCGAATATACTAATCGCCCAAAGAAGAAAAATTCCGATTAAAATAAAAATAAGGATAAAAGAAATAATGCAATAAATTATCAAACTAATCTGAAAGTTAAGCGCATGTTTTGCATTTTCGTTTGCAATTCCTTTTTTATCTTTAGTAATAATATATAAAACAAGAGGCCCTATAAATCCTGTAAATAGTCCTAAAAGGTGTGCAAGCATACCTAAAACATTCTGGTCACTATTCAAATTATTATTTTTATTATCACTCATTTTTTTATCAGGCATAATCTAATATATTATCCTTGTTTTTAAATCTTTTCAAAATTCCTCAAAAGTTAAACTCTCTTGAATTTTGTCCAAGCAACTTCAAAAAGTTGTTCCATTGCTTTTGCTAAAAATTCTGCATTAAGCCAGAATGCAACATCATAGTTAGGATGAATTTTATCATCATCTAAAACCATAAACATCATCTGTTCGCCATCAATTATTGTAAATCTTGCTCTAAAATCTTCAGTATTTCTAACTTCAGCAACTTTTGCTAAATCTTTTGCAACTTTTCTGTTAGCTTCGTTAATCGGTGCAGCGATTCTTACTTTTACCCCTCTTCTCTTTGCCTTATCTAAAGTAGGCATCAATGCTTCAAGTTTTCTATTTAATCCATTAGCAGTTGTTACAATTGTAACTGTTCTTTCTGCTTCTCTTAAAAGCATATCTAAATGATTGTAAACATTTTGTCTTCCCTTCAAACTTCCAGATAAATCGCCAGGCTCAACAAACTTTGTTCCTTCTGAAAATAATCCTGTTAATTCTTTAAGAACATCTTCATCTTTAAGTTTTTCAAGTCGTTTTGATTTTTCCTGTGCATCTCTTACGAGATTTTTCTTTACTCTTTCAATTACTTCTTCAGGTTTAAGAGCAACAAATTTAATAGGTTTTCCTAATTTCATTACAATAAATCCTTTTTTCTCTAACGATTCAAGGATATCATAAGTTCTCGAACGAGGAACATCAGAAATATTGCTTAATTCTCCAGCAGTAGAAACTCCACGAGATAAAAGTGCAGCCCATACTTTAACCTCATACAAATTCAAGTCAAAGATTTTTCTTAATCTGCTTAAAAATTCTTCGCTTATTATCATTGTTTTTAGTTTTATGTTTAACCTCTCTTTAGTACTATCTTTTTTACTATATTCAAGAACTTACTCACTAAATAATCTTTAGTCTTGAATAGACAGGAAAGATTCATTCAGTTTAGCTTATCCTTTACTGTAATCTATTATATCAGAGGCACTATTTAAATCTTTTCGTCTATTAAAATATATATCTTAGTTTTTATCGTCGATAAAAACGAATAGGTAAATTATCCTATCCTCAATTTAGCTACTTTTTTATACAACATTAACGAGATTTTAAAAATTATCCGAGGGGTTAAATAAAACATTAGACCTCGTTAATTTAACATTTAATTATTAATAAGACAACAACCAATCATACTTGTTCCACCTTTCAAAACCAATTCTGCTCATAACTTCTGCTTCCGAATTTATTGCATTAATAAAAATCACATTTACGAAATCTTCAAAATATACTTGTTTTGAAGTCGCAAAAATATTTTATGGATTTTTGGGAGCTAGAAAAATATTGTTTTTCTCGCAGTCAGAAATTAATGTTTTAATTACTGAACTAAAACCCTATATCTTATTAAAATAAACTGCTATATCCTTGCCTTTTATTTTATCCTTAGTTTCTGCAGTAAATTTCTGTTTTTTAACTTCTTTAGAAATTTCAACACTTTTAGCGTTAGTTCTTTTTTGAATCATATCTTCTTGCACCATAATCATTTCACGAAGATTCTCATCAGTTATTTCAACAAACAATTCAATCATATTTTCTTTAATTAATCCTGCTTCTTTTCTCAATGCCTGAACTTTTCTAGAAATTTCTCTAGCAAAACCCTCTGCTTCAAGTTCTGGCGTCATTTTAGTATCCAAAACTATTCTTAATTCTTTTTTCTCTTTATCTTCGGGGGCTTTTAGTTCAATCAGTTTTACATTAAGTTGAACCATTATAATCTCTTTAATTTCCTTGGAAATATCTTTGCCACAATAGACAATAGCTTTAGCAAGAGGCCATTTTAATCCAATCTGTGCCTTATCTCGCGCAAATAAACCTGCCTCAATAACTTTTAAGGCCACATCAAATTCCTCTTCAAGTTTTGCATCAATTTTTTTCTCATCAAATTCAGGCCATTCAGTCAAATGAACACTTTCTTCTTTTACAATTCCTTCCTTTCTAAAATTCTGCCAAATAGATTCTGTAAGAAGCGGGCAGATTGTTGAAAACATTTTTAGCATTGCTAGATAGGCCTCCTTAACAGCATAAAATACAACAGCTGGACTCTCTGAACTTTTATCCCTCGTCATCTTAATATAGACTCTCGAGATGTCTAAATACAATTTCTCGATTTCAGTTATAGTTTCATCAAAACGATAGGCTTCAAAAAGTTCAGTTGTTCTCTTAATTGCAGAATTTAATCTTGAAAATAAATATTTTTCTTCTAAACCCATTTTCTTATCTTCTTTTCCCTTTAATTGAGAAATATAATTAGCCGTATTCATCAAAACAAGAAGATTTCTTTGTTTCTGCTTTACATCTTCCCAATTAAAATTAATATTTTCTCCTGCTTTCGTCTCACAGATATAATATCTTAAAATTTCAGAAGAATATTTATCTATAACCTCATATGGCGAGATTATATTGCCGAGGGATTTAGACATTTTCATACCTTGAAAGTCTAAAATCATGCCGTGTCCAAAAATTCCATCATAACAGGATTTTCCGAAAACAATTGTAGAGCATATCTGGAGCATACTAAACCAAAGATGTGCCTGCTCACTTGCTTCAAGTATTAAATCAGCGGGGAAAAACTTTTCAAAGTATTCTTTTTTATCAGGATAATAAAGACAATTCCAAGAAACTGTTCCAGAATCAATCCAAACATCAATAACATCGGGAATTCTATTCATGACTCCCTTGCATTTTGGGCATTTAAATAAAACCTCATCTATCCAGGGTTTATGCAGATTAACTGGAATTTTTGTTATGGCTTTTTCTTTTAACTCTTCTTTACTTCCAATAACTTCAATAAATTTGCATTTCTCGTTCTTACACTCCCAAATTGGAGCAGGTGTTCCCCAAAATCTCTGGCGAGTAAGCCCATTATCTTTTAAATTAGTAATCCATGATTCATAACTATTTTGAACTGTTTTAGGAACCCACTTTATTTTTTTATTATAATCAAGTATTTTCTTTACAAGGTCCTCAGTTTTCAAAAACCATTGTTCTGTTGTTTTAAAGATAACAGGATTATGGCATCTCCAGCAATGAGCATAATCATGATTAATATTTTCCATAGCAACAATTGCTCCAGTATCCTCTAATGCTTGGATAAATTTAACATCATCTTTCTTTGCAATTAAACCATTGAATTTTCCAGCATTTTCAAAAACTCCTTTTTCATCTATTGTATTAAAAGCCTCAATTCCATTTTCTTTTCCAACTTCATAATCTTCAGGACCACAGCCTGGCGCACAATGAACCAAACCCGTTCCAGCGTCAAGAGTAACATATTGTTTCGATAAAATGATTGTGTGGAGTTTTTTTGATTTCTTTTTCAAAGAAGTATAGTCTATTTCTTTTTCAAAAGGATGAATATATTCTAATCCTTCAAGTTTTTTTCCTTTAATCTCTTCAATTATTTTGTATTCTTTTCCGAGAATATCCTTAATTAAATGCGAAGCGAGTGTCTTAGCCACAATCCAAACTTCATCACCGACGCTAACTCTAACATAATCAATATCAGGATTAGCCATTATCGCAAGATTAAATGGAATTGTCCAAGGCGTAGTTGTCCAAATAACAAAATATTCATTGCCCCTTGGATTTTTTGTTTTAAACTTTACATAAATAGACTTATCAGAAACATTTTCATACTCTAACTCGTGCTTAGCTAAGCTTGTTTCGCAAAATCCGCACCACTGCATAACTTTTTTGCCTTTGTAAAGCCTTTTTTGTTCGTGAGCTGCCTTAATTAAAAGCCATTCATTAGACATAAAATCATTTGTTACAGGAAGATAAGGATTTTCAAAATCCATCCATATCCCCAGTCTTGTTAAATCATTATTCATCAATTTTACATTATTCATTGAAAAACTCATACATTGTTTAGCAAATTTATCCAAACCATAAGCAATAATCGCTTTTTTATCAGGTAATTCTAATTCTTTCTGAACTTTATTTTCAGTAGGCAATCCATGCATATCATAACCGGCTCTATCCCAAACATTTCTTCCAGTTAATCTAAAGTAACGCATGGCAATGTCTTTCATATTATTATTCCAAGCGTGTCCAATATGGAGTCTTCCAGAAGTATAAGGCGGTCCTTGTAAAAAATAGAACTTTTTGCCTTTAGAATTCTTTTTCTTACTCTTCTCATAAATCTGGTTTTTTTTCCAGAATTCAAGCATCTCTTCTTCTATCTTCTTCAAGTCTATCATATTATTATATCTCACTATCTCCTTGTTTATTTATAAGTTTATTGTTTGAATTATATCTTTTATTAAGATAATATCTAAAACCTTTTTCAAGTGCTTCAAGAGAAGACTGGAACATGTTTCCATCAACGCCTACTGTTTTAGATTTCATTCCAGATTCATCTTCAAAATATATTTCAGTTCTTACTGTGCTTTCCTCTGCTTTTCGTTTAGCTATACTTATATGAAAATCTGCTATTCTCAATTTTTTTATTAGCGGATATTTCGCAGAAAGAATATCTACAAATGCTTTGTAAGCTGCATCAATAGGCCCGCCTTCTACAGAAAATTCTTCATTAACTGGCTTTTCATCAACAGAACCTATCATAAAAAATTTACTTGTTTCCTTATCTTTCAATCTTTCAGAATTAATCTTATAACTCTCAATTTCGAAAAATCTTCGGATATTTCCAAAATATTTACTAATTAAAAGATATTGTTCTGCATCAATTCCGCCAATTCTATATCCTTTTTGTTCCATATTTTTCAATTCATCAAAAAGCAGTTTTATTTTTTTCTGAACTTCTTGGTCTTTTTTATCAAGTACATATCCAAATTGCGCTGCCACAGAAGTTACGCACGATGCCCCCCCTAAGGTATTAAGAATAATTTTTCTTTGATTACCAAATAATTCAGGAGAAGAATGTTCATAACTTGCGCCCTTATTTGTTGCATCAATATGAACTCCGCCTTTATGCGCAAAAGCATATTCTCCAACAAAAGGACTATTCACAGGAACTTCTATTCCGCTTGCTAAATATACTTCTTGGCTAAGAATCTTAAGTTTTTCCATCAATAAAGAAGGTTTAATTTTATCACTATAAGAAAGATTTAGAACAGGTAATAATTGAGTAAAATCTAAATTGCCTACTCTTTCGCCGATTCCATTAATTGTTCCTTGCATTTGAATAACATCATCTAAGGAAGCTATAGCGTTAGCCAAAGCTAAGCCTCGGTCATTATGAAAATGAACTCCAATTAAAGCTTTCTCGCCTAAATACTGCTTTGTTTCTCTAACAATCTTTTCTGCTTCGGTAGGCATTATCGCGCCATTAGTATCACAAAGTATTATTCTTTCTGCTCCTGCACCTAGGGCGGTTTTAACAGTCATCAATGCATATTCCTTATTATCTTTGAAGGCATCAAAAAAATGTTCTGCGTCATAAAAAACAGGCATTCCATTATCTATCAAAAATCTTATACTTTCCCGTATTCTTTTAATATTTTCCTCTGGAGTAATTTTTAATTGTTTTTCAACATGTTCAAGATGAGATTTTCCAAATATGCACGCATAATCTGCATGACTATTGACTAAAGAGTTAAGATTTTCATCCAGTTTAGGATCAGCCCTTATGGATGTTGAACCAAAAGCAACAATTTTGGCATGTTTTCTTATTTTTTTACAAGCTGCAAAAGATTCAAAAATTTCTTTAGAAGCATGTGGCCATCCTAATTCAATATAATCAAAACCAAAATCATCAAGCATAGAGAAAACTTTCAGTCGACTATCTAAATTAAAGCTGGCTCCTGCTGCCTGTTCTCCTTCCCTTAGGGTGCAATCATAAAGTTCGAGTCTTGTCATAGTAAATCAAATGTGGCAAGCCAAAAAAATTCGGGCTTGCCTCACGCTATAATAATCATAATTATAAAAACTACAGAAATTACAGCACAAGCTAAGGTCCATCCACTATAGAAAGGTAGATTTTGATTAGCCATAGCTAATCAAGTATAATCTAAGTATTTAAATTTTATTGCTAACGTCTTTCTTTATCAGCCTAATAATTTCAGGGAATTCAGATATCTTAAAATGTCCATTTTTGCTCTTATAAATGATAATTTTAGCATTCTTTAGTTTTTTTCTAAACTTTTCTGCTTGAGATGGGGGAACTACCTCATCATCTTTTGAAAAGAGCATGCAAAGGTTTGCAGAACAATTATCAAGCAAAAATAAATCTGATTTAAGCTTAAATCCCCCAACCAAATCTTCAGTTGGAAGAGCATTATCAAATGGCGGACAAATTAAATAAACAGATAATATTTTCTTAGGAAATTTATTTTCGGATAAATACTTAGCAAGAAAAATTCCGCCCAAAGAAAATCCAATCAAAATTATATTATTTTTCAAATAAGGGAAGTATCTTTCAAAGTGGATTTTCCATTCACGATATTTAGCATTATCTGCAAAGGGCATACGCAACCTTATAATCTCAAAATTATTGCCTAACTTTTTGGTTAAATATCTATCGCTCCATCTTTTTCTTTCCTCAAGAGAAATATCTCGATTTTTCAAAAAATGCAAGTAATCTCTTTTATTTTTAAAAGTCATCCCGCCATGTATAAACATTACCTGTGTCTTCTTTTTTACCATTATCAAAGATATTAATCTAACTTTATTAACGTTTCTTCCACTCAGTAATCTTGCCAATCACTCTTTCCATACTATCTGCAAGACGAAGTTTTTTATGCTGCTCTTTTTGCAGAATTTTATAATGTTTAACAGAATCAAGATAATCGTGCATGAACCATAAATTGTCTTCTGAAGTTATCCAATTCGTATCATCAAACATGCCTAAATCAACAGGTTCTGAAAACTCTCGCAGAGTTTTCTTTCCAAAATCATCCGTATATTCATGAAAATAACTCATAACGAGCTCCCTTATATCTCTGTAAACCGGCTCTCTATAACGGAGAACTGCATGATTGGATTTTGATATTGCACCCCATTTTGCATTCTTACCTTTTCCATTCTGAAATACAGCAATAACATGATCAAAATCGTCCTTAGTTGCCCTCATATCCACCACAAGCGCCTTTCCATTTCCAAGTTTATTCATCCTTATAACAAGCGCGGCAAGAAAAGCAGCCTCAATACAATGCGCCTTTTTTGTTCTCAAAACCGAAAGTGGTGACATACAAGTTTCTCCTTTTCCATCATCTTCAAAATTTATAGGAAGTTTATCAAGAAAATCCTGAATTTTTGCAGGAGTATTAAGTGTTTTCAGGATTTTTAATTCAGGATTATTAAAGTTTATCATCTTATCCGCAATCTTCAGGGCATTTCCCCAATCTTCTTTCTGTTATCTGACAGACCCCATCGCCACAGGGACTGGAAGGTTGCACAGAGGGTTCTGGTTGCGAAGAAGCAGAGTCACAATCAAAAATATTTGGCGCAGAATTATATTCATTCTGCCAAACATTAACGATTTCATTAAGCGTTGCCCATTTAACATATCCCTTTTTTACATATTCATTCATCTTACTTATTTGTTCTTCATAATTTGAAAATTTTCCAGAATCTTGCAAGGCATCTTCTGCAATAAAAATAACAACATTATAGATTTTATCAGTAGGTGCAGTTTTAGAAACATAAATAGCATCTACAAGCGAATCAATATTATCACATGATCCAACATAAATCAAATTAGCATTAGCA
This sequence comes from Nanobdellota archaeon, assembly GCA_038045485.1. Classification (GTDB taxonomy): domain Archaea; phylum Nanobdellota; class Nanobdellia; order Pacearchaeales; family GW2011-AR1; genus CAIPOI01. The sequence continues at coordinate 12,022 of JBBSYA010000050.1, read as the reverse complement.
TCATGCGTAAAAAAGTCTGCGGCAGATTTCGGCCTCCATAAACCACTTTTCTTTTGCTCATCGCCAACATGCTGCGCAGTTCCTGCGCCCCATAAAACCTCTGGATCCCAAGTATAGGAATATTTATCTCCAGTTAAAGGAACTCTAAATCTCTCAAATTGACTTGCTTCAACAGGAAAAACAATAGTTCCACCGATAATATTACTAGAAGTTACTCCTAATTGATTTATAAGATAAGCAACATCTGCATAGTTATATCCATTATTTTCATGAGAATGAGCATCAATCTGAAAACCTAAATCTTCTGAAAGATATCTTAAAATATTTTTATTATTAGTATTACTTAAAACATCTCCTTTTTCATACTTAATAGCAGCTTCTAAAAATCTCCAGTCAGGCTCATAATCCCATGATGCGCCAGTATCCTTTACAAAATTCGCCATCTCTAAAAGAGCATCTCTTCCAGCAATATAACCCGCTTCTGTATCAAGATAATCAAATCGCGGAGATGTATCTTCACTATGCGAAACAATTGTTGCATATATCGCGGGTTTTACAGGAGTTACAGTTCCATTATCACTCGAATTATTGTTCGGATTGTTGTTAATTGGATTATTAGAATTATGATTAAAATAAAAAATTGCCGCAATAACACCTCCAACAAGAACAATTGCAATAATTATGAATAAAGTTAGCTGCGAGCGTTTTTCCATGTTAAATGTTATTATTCAAAGTTTTTATATCTTTATTTATCTCTTCGTTATTGCTTCTCAGCCAAAACAATAATATCCTGCGAATTTATTGTCTGAACATCTGTTCTTTCAGAGATATCTTTAACTAATTGCTCGTAATCCTTAATAAAATCAGCCTTTTGTACCGCAGACCAATAAATAGGGTCATCCCACTCTCCTTTTTTATAAAAATCATTCTCATGAACAACTATAAGTGAATAAATATCACGATTCAAAATCGAACGAACATAAGTTAAATTCCTATTAAAGACATTAATAAAATTAGAATTTCCTTTAGTATTAGATGCTTTAAATAAGTCTTTAAAAACAATCCCAAAGTCAGATGGTCTCTCTAAAAGTCCGTCTGTCTCTTTTATCGCAACATCTTCTCCTAAAGAACTTCCAGAATGTCCAACAGGAATTGATATTCTTGCGCCCTTGTTTTTTAAAACTTCAAGTTCAGCTTGTCTTAGTTGAGAATTAACAGTATTCGCAGCTCCAACCACAATAGCATTCTTACCAAATATATCCAAAATATAACTATAGCCACCAATTTTATTAGAATTATAAGAAGCACAAAAACCTGCAGGTTTATTCGTAGAAAAGCCAGCAAGATTTAATTCATAACTCTCAAAATTATTCAAAACCTCCAACATTTCGCCATAGGATAAGCTTGGAGTTAATCTGCACTCCCCATTAAACATAACTTTCTTAATTGTAACATCATAAGCAGGATGAGGCGGCCTAAAATGATAACCGATACCAATATTCTTAGAATTTTTTATTTTTTCAATAAGCCCTGGATGTTTTTCAGCATGCGCTTTTAAAACAGGTTCTGTAAAATAAAAATCAGCCTTAACATTGTATTTATTGAAAATATCCACTAGTTTATCAAGAGTTTCCGCGCTTAAATTCTCTTTAAGATAATCATTAACATTAACCACAAAAGTTACATAAGTTTTATTAGAAGCAGTTTTAGAATCTGAATCAGAAGTACCAGAAGTTAAAATAAACACAGTTATTCCTGCTATAACCAGCAAGACAACGATTATTCCTGCAATTAACTGCTTTTTTTCCATATTAATTATTATCCACTTAGCTTTTTATATCTATTTTATTCAAAATCTGTCTTAAAAGTTATTTTTGTGTGAACAACATACATAAAGATTACAATTATTATTCCAGTTAGTATTCTTGCAAGTAAATAGTATATCCCAAGAACATCTACAAATAAAAATAAGAATATAACTATTGCAAAAAGTTTTACAATTGTAACGCCCAAAAAGATAGGATAACTTTCTTTAAACTTTTTTTTAGATTTATCAAAGACGTATCTTTTACTCAAGGTATGACCTATAACCGAAGAAAATAAAACACTCAATATTGCAGAAAAGATGTAATAAACTCCCAATAAATCTGTAAAAAACCAAAGTAAAAAGAAATCTGTAATAAATTGCATACTCATTGTGAGATTATATTTAAAAAACTTTTTAGCAACCTTAGCCTTTTCCATATTATAGTTTTTCGAGTGCTTCTTTTTCCATAAAATGAAGCTCATGCGAAGGAATAATTATACAAAAAGGAGCACTAATCTTCTTTTTTGCAATTTTTTCAATTTTATCATAGAGAAATTTTGCATTTTCAGTTCCAAGTTGAGAACATAAAACGATCTTATCTAATTTCATTTTAGTTTTTTCTGCAGCCTTCTCAAGTTGCAAAAGCGCCTCATCCAATTTTAGACCAATATCAATAAGAACAAGTGAATGTGCTTTAATGGATTCATTTTGTTTAACAATATCCATAAAACTTGTTGGCTCAAATTTTCCAGCAATCCATCTTGGCATACTCGTTATCTTTCCAAATTTATATAGTTCTAATCCGCATTCAGCAACAGCATCAAAAACCGAAGCAGCATAAATAACTTGAGTCTTAACTTTTGCTTTTCGAGCATCCATTAACAAAGTAAGATGTGTTGTAGCAAAAAGCGGACAGCCATAAATAAGCAAAGCAATATCACTTTTTTTAGCCTCATTAATCAATCTTTCACCCTCCACTTCTTTTCTATCCAACATTTCCATCTTTACTCCTAGATTTCTCTCGAGTTCAGCAACGCCATAGGGAAAATCAACAGTATATCCTTCAAGATAAATCTTCTTACAATTCTTCAAAACCGATAGCCCTTGCCCGCTTATTCCATCCCTATTCAATCCCAATCCTATTAAGTATAGCATAATACCCTCAACAAAACTAAGTTTATAAATTTAAAGAAAGAGCAAGAAGTTTCAAGTAAGCAGAGTGAGGAAAACTCGCAAGCTCACTCGAAATATAATTAATCTAACTCGTGAACTTACTCGGGTAGAGCAAGCCCCAAAAGACTAAGCAGGCCGAATTATGTCCGTTATGTTATTAATAATTCGTAAATAATGCGAAGCACAATTTAAGATAGCTCCAACAAAAACCTTTAAATATAACGCAAGGTTATACAAATTATGGAACTAAATGATACATTAAGACTCATAGCAGCAATAGTCATAGGTTATGCTGTATTATTTTTAACCATGTGGATATTTAAGAATAAAAATAAAAAAGATAAAAAATTAAGAATTAAATAAAATTTTCTTCAAACCCTTATTTTCTGAATTTTCGTTTTCTTCCACTTCTGATTAAAAAAGCCATCAAAAAGAGCATATATACTAAAGACATAAGAATCGCGATATTAAAATAAAAAATAAAGAGCAAAATAGCTAAAATAATTATGGAGTAAGCAAGCCAGATAAAATATTTTCTATCTTTAACTATTTCATCTTCACAAAGCCAAGCTAAGAGTTTTGCAACAGGGTACGAGGTTACAAGAATTACAAAATAAATAATCGCCTCTATTAAACTCATATAAATCTCATACTCTTTTTATTTATAAATTATACTAAAACGGCCAAGAGAAGCCAAAATGTGCCGCATAACCTATAATTGCTAAATCTAATATTCTTGGAATAACTCCAAAAAGAAGAAAATTTCTACGAGTCATCTTAAGCGAACCAAAAACCATTGGAAGATATGGAAGAGTAGTTATTACTGAAAATAGAACAAAAAGATTTCCATATTTATTCCAAAAGCTAATTACCTTTTTTAATTTTTGTTCATTAACCATATTTTTAATTATTCTAAAGCCATAATGTCTGCCAAATTCAAATCCGGCCCAAGATCCCCCGGTAGAAGCAATGCAAACAATGAACACAGCCAGATGAACATTAAATCCAGCAACAATCGCAATTACTAAGCCAATATAGGGATTCAGAATTTGGGGGATAAACTCTATTATAAAAGTAAAAATAAACAGACCGACTAAACCAAATCCAAGAACCTCTGTTGAAATAATAGTTTTCAGGTAACTATAATTAATTAGACAAAGTACAATAAAAAAGCCCATTATAACTATCAATAAAATATCTACAATCCCAATAGCTTTCTTAAAAGCAGTTTTACTTTCCTCTTTTATCATTTAAATTAAAAGCCGCGGGGTTATATAAAACTTTATAATACCTAAAACGCAATAGAAGTTATAAATATGAAAATAAAAAATAAAGAACTGACAGAAGAAATATTAGCGGGCAAAATCTTTATCTATCCTACTGACACAATCTACGGACTTGGCTGTAATGCAGAGGATGAAACAGCTGTAGAAAGAATAAAAGAAATAAAAGGTCGCGACAAAGATAAACCTATTTCAATAATCGCTCCAAATATAAAATGGATAGAAGAAAATTTTATTATTGATGTTAAAATTAGTAGTTATCTTCCAGGCCCATACACCTTAATATTAAAAAAGAAAAATCCAAACTTTCTCAATTGGGTTTCTTCAAGTGAAAGTATAGGTATAAGAATTCCAGCTAATAAATTTACAAAAGAAATTCAGAAGGCAAAAGTTCCTTTTGTAACGACAAGCGTAAATCTATCGAGGGAGTCTTTTGCACTAAAAATAGAAGATATCAAACCAGAAATTAAAAATAAGGTTGACTATATCATCGAAGCAGAGGATGAGAAAGAACTTTCTGGAAAACCTTCAACACTAATAATAAATGGAAAACCCATGGAACGAAAATGATAAAATTCGCAGTTCTATATAGCAAAAAAGATGAAGCAGGAATGAACATAGCTGAACAATTAAAAAAATTCTTTCTGCCCCAAGTTCCAATAATAGAACTGACTAAAGACAGCATATACAACGAAAATATCGACGATAAAGATGAAAGATTAAAGAATGTTGATTTTGTTATATTCGCAACAAAACACCAAAGCAAAGAAGGAACGCCTTCTCTTTCACTACATGCTCCAGGAAATTGGAGAAATGCAGATTTCGGAGGCAAACAAGGGAAAGTTTGCTCAACTTCAGCGCAAGCACTTAAATTCTTATTTCAAAAACTTAATGAAAATGCACAGAAAGAAAATTATCCTAATAAAATAACCTTGGAATGCACTCATCACGGACCTCTAATCACTAAACCCTGCTGTTTCATAGAAGTGGGTAGCAATGAAAGCGGATGGAGGGATAAAAAAGCAGCAGAAATTGTAGCAAAAACAATTTCAGATTTTCAGACATTCAAATTAAAACCAACAAAGGAAATAAAAACAGCAATAGGAATTGGCGGACCTCACTATTGTCCAAATTTTAATAAAATTCAACTATCTGAAAAATCAAACATGGCAATTTCTCATATTATTCCCGGATATGCTCTGCCATTAACAGAATCTCTTCTAAAAGAAGCCATAGCAAAAACCTCAGAAAATACGGATTTAATTATTATTGATTGGAAAGGCTGTGGAAATGCTGAAAGCAGAAGCAAAGTTTTAGAAATCATAGAAAAACTTGGAATAGCCCATGAAAGAAGCGAACGAATTGAGAAGTAAGATTAAAGAATCCGATAATCTGTTTTCCTAGTTACTTCAGATGGTGTTGGTTTATAGACAACTCTACCCTTCTCTCTTTTTTGGTCGTAATCTTGAAATTCCTTAAATCCAGGATAACTATTGGGATTTTGAAATGGATTTTGTTTAAATAAAATTACCCCGTTTATAACATTGTGGACATATTTCCCTCCATGAGCCCAAATATGAGATACGGGATCACTTTGTTTTAAAAAAACAGGCTCTCTAAAGTTAGCAACTACTATAGGATCAATATCTTGATGGGCATTTGAAAAAAATTCCTGTTTTGGATTAAGCTTGTATTCTTTTATTCTTCCAGACTGGGGAAAAAACAACATGCTTTGCACAGAAGGAACTGTTCTAAGAAAAAAGCCCATTGGATCTTGTATAGATAAAAATGCTTCTAAACTTACATCCCCCCATCCCTCTTCAGGAATTACATCTAACACCACTTTTTTAAGAAGCCGATTCATAGCAACTTGAGCTCTTTCTTCCATCTTTGATAGTGCCCTCGAATCTTCTATATAGGTTTTTATTAATCGATGATTATATCTTACTCTTGCTATATTACTCATACAAATCTGCTTAAATAGAGGTTAAAAAGAATTACTATACTTAAAAATATACCTTAAATCAACTCGCTATATCCAATTAATCGCCAGTGATTATTAATATTTCTCGCTAAACCAATATTGCCTGATTTTATTGGCACAATAGGAATTCTAAGATGAACTTCTGCGGTTTTATCCTTAGGATTAACTGTTTTAATCATTCCAACCGTTATTCCAGTATTAACACTGAACATAATTAACTCGCTCGGCTTTAGATTCTCTACCTTTGTGTTTTCATCGGTACCAAAAACTTGATTGAATAAGTTATATTTTATTTTAATCTTATCAACTATTTCTGGGAGTTTTCCAGATTGAGAAGCAACACATCCAGAAAGCAAATCAGTTTTAGTTAAAATATTATCTAATTCTGTTTCCATTGCTAAACTTCCACCGGGGGTTGCTTCGTTTATTGAATGATTTCCACGATAAATAGAAACTACTTTTGTTTTTATTGTTTGATAAATAAATTGATTTGCCTTTTTCTCATAACTTCCAGGTTTTATCTCTATTTCATCACCAATTTTTATCGTTCCTTGTTTTAAAACTCCTGCAATAATTCCACCATGCAACTTTTGTATGGGTGTTCCTGGCTTATTTATATCAAAACTTCTTGCAATCATAAATATTGGGCTGGATTTTAAATCTCGTGCAGGTATGGGCATAGTAAGAAGATATTCTTTAATTTTATCAATATTAATATTTTGCTGGGCTGAAACAGGAATTATCGGAGCTTTTTCAGCTATTGTTCCTTTAACGAATTCTTTTATTTTTTTATAACTTTCAATAGCTTGTTCTTTTGTAACTAAATCTATTTTATTCTGTATAATAAGAATATTTTTAACATTTTTAGCTTCTAATGCAACAAGATGTTCCCTTGTTTGGGGTTTTATTCCTTCATTTGCTGCTATAACCAGTAAAGCAACGTCTAACATGGCTGCTCCAGAAAGCATTGTAGCCATTAACATTTCATGTCCTGGCGCGTCTACAAAGCTAAGATATCTCTTATTCTTGCCATCTTTATCAGAAATTATAGATTCGGCATAACCCAGTTTTATTGTTATTCCTCGTTTTAATTCTTCGCTGTGAGTATCTGCAAATTTTCCAGTTAAGCGATAAAGAAGCGTAGTTTTTCCATGGTCAATATGACCAACAGTTCCAACATTTAACATTGGAAGATTTTCTACATCGATTTGTTCTTCAGTTTTCTGTTTTGTTTCTTTCATAGGATATTTATAAGAATTATAGAGTGTTTTTAAATCTTCATCTTAACATCAAAAGAACAAACTCAATCTATTCAACTTCAAACTCCCTATTATCAAAAACCACTTCTATTGAAAACAAGCAGTATTATCAATATTATCTAATATGTAAAGCACAAATAAGAACAATTAAACCGTCTGAACAGAAGTATCAACCAATATTTTTCCAGCAGGATTAGAAGAATTTGCTTTTCTTCTTAAGAAAACTATAACTAATAAAACTGCAACTATTGCAATAAATCCTCCAGCAATCCAAAGGGCCTTAGCAGTTCCGCCAATAACTGCACCAGTTATTCCTAAGCCCTCGCTTGTTGTTTCGGAGTTATCTTCATTATCTTCAGTATTAGTCTCCTCTGTTGTTGAATTATTAACTGATTTTGGAGGAATATACATTCCACTTCCACCACCACTTCCGCCCGCAGCTGGAGCAGCAGGAACATATGCATCTTCTGTACTATATATTGAAAAGCTTGTAACATTAAAAACTAAAGTGCCGCTTGTAGTGTTATAAGAGAGAATATTACATTGAGGACTGACACATTCCACGCCATTCTTTAATATTCTCGGTGTTGTCCAACTAATATTGTAAACAGTTATTATTGCTGAAGTATTCAATAAAGGCGCACCAGTAGAATTTACATCTATAAGATTATCTGAAATATTAATAAACTTACTCCAATCAAATCCTGAAGAAAAATCAATACTTCCAGAAAAATTTATGCTTCCTTCAATATTTTCAACAAAGAAATAATAAACATTTGTTATATTTTCAACAGCAGTAAGATCTGTTGAGCCGCTAAAGCCGCCAATATTTGTAAAATTTGAAAGAATTGTAAATGAACGTGTTAAAGAAGTTCTTTGATTTCCAACAGCATCTATGCAGGTTACATTCCAGAAAGATTGTCCTGCAGTATTGAAACTAAGAGTTTTATTCCAAGAAGCTATTTGAGACATAACGTAATCAACATTGTCCAAGGTAAGATTACATCCTGCTGTTCCAGATAAATCAGTATCATTTATATGAAAAGTCAAACTTGCTCCGAAATCATGAGCACTATTATCTTCTGGTGATGGTGAAGTAATATTAATTATTGGCGCAGTTTTATCTATTTGCACAAGAACACTATTTACAATCTCGCTATTTCCAGCAACATCAACAGAATAATATCTTACATAATTATCTCCTTCAGCATTAAGACTAACACTTGTTCCAGAAGTTAGAGGCGTACAATCATCAGTTATATTTATACAATAATAAGTATTAGCAACTCCGCTCAAATCCCCCGCGGTGCTTAATGTTAAAGTAACATCAGAATTAACCCATCCAGCAGGAGCATTATCAGAAGTTATTGGAAGAGTTTTATCCAAAGCCACATTAATTGTTTTAGGAGTCTCTGTATTTCCTACGGCATCTGCGGAAAAATATTGCAATGTAAAATTTCCTTCCTGATTAATTGTAGCTATTGCTGTTGCCCCCACAGTTTGAACTACTGCGCCACCATTATAACTATAATTAATATAAGCAACTCCAGAAAGAGCATCAGTTGCAGTCAAAGTTACATTAAAATCAGAATTATGCCAAGCGCCGTTATAATCATCTAAAGAAACGGATGGAGTTTTATCAACGATTATATTTCTTGTATCCGCCGCTAAATCATTAAGATTTCCAAGAGTATCAACAGCAGTAGCATAGACTGTCCAATTTCCTTCATCAAGAGAATAACTAACTTCACTCGTTGGAGTTTGATTTTTTAAGCCATTAGCATAAAGATATATCTGACTCAAATGTCTATCTGAAGCATTTATTATTACGATTTGATTAGAATTATAACTTCCAGCTGCAGGAGATAAAAAAGTTATAATCGGCGCAGTATTATCTAAATCTACAATCGTTGTAGTTGTATTCATATTTCCTGCATTATCATAAGCTGTAGCTATTATTGTTAAAAATCCATCAACTAAATTTTCATCAATACTATCTAAATCAAAAAGATAAGGAGAAATAAAGGATGTCCAAGTATTATCATAGCCGTCTTCATCCTGAACCTGAACATCGATTCTATTTACGCCGCTTCTATCATCTATTGAAGAACTAACAATAGAGAGTGTTCCATTTACATCTGTACCATTAATAGGATTATCTATAGATATTGTCGGATAAATTGTATCTCGCATGATTATTCCTTGCGTTATCGTTTGATGTAAAAGAGTATCATTAGTTGTTAGAGTATAACTATAATTTCCGTCATCAGAAATTACATAAGTATCTGTTGTTTGATTATTTTCATCTATTGTTGGATAAGTTCTTGAAAGATAACCAAAAGGACCAGTAATATAAAATTCTATAGGTTTATTTAAAAAATAATACATAGGATTAACTTCAGTTAAGATTGCTGTTAAAATAATAGAACTTAAATTCGTGTATGCAAGAGGGAAGGAAGAAGGAGAAGTAAGAGCTAAATTGGGCGCAATACCATCAACAAAAAAAGAAACAGAATCTGTATCTTCAGAAATTCCATCAGATATATTGAGTATCCAAGTATTATTTCCTTCAGAAGAGGATATACCAAAGGTTCCAAAAGCACAATCAGTAAGATTCCAATCAACACTATTTATACTATAAAAACACATAACTGCAGAATCATTACTAAATGTCCATTGAATTTGATTAACTGTAGAATTATAATCTGTAGGAATTGGAGAAGTAATCGAAATTGTAGGAGCAGCATTAACAATTCCAATCAAACTTAAAACAAAGATTGCTAAAACTAAAGAATAAAATATTTTTCTCACCATTTTTTATAGAGTATATCCCAGTTTCAACTTTATAAAGATTTCTGCAAACAAACGCGAAGATTATTTTTAGTTTTTCAGCAGCTTTTTAATATCCTTCAAGGCTTTTTTTGCAGACCTTCTGCCAATTGCAATAGCTTTTTTTGCATGATTAAACTGAAAATCATTAAGTCCTACCTTTGGATGAACAATAACCTTCGCGCCATTTTCCTGAAGCATTGAGAGCTCTCTAATTTGAACAATTAAAGAATTAGTGCCAACTCCTAATGCACTTTTGGATCTATTTCCATCAATCTTAAGCCCTGCATCTACATTAACTGCAACTATTCTCGCATCCGGGAATCTTTTCTTAGCAATATCAACCGGCACAATATCTACAATTCCCCCATCTACTAATGACGAGTTTCCTTGATTGAATGGCTTAAAAACTCCTGGAATAGAAATACTTGAACGAATAGCATCTGCTAATTTTCCTTTATCACTAATTTTAATTTTATCTTTTTTAATATCATAAGAAACCGCAATAAAGTGTATTTTCATATTTTCTATTTTTGTTTTTCCTAAGAAACCATTAAATAAATCATCAAATTTTGACATGTGAAGAAAAACATCTCGCGTGTCTGGAGAAAAAAATAGATTAACGATATTCCAGCCCTCAAAATTAAGAACAATTTCTTTTAACAACCCTAATTTTCCTGCGCAATAGCATCCCCCAACAAGCGCACCAGCGCTTGTTCCAACAATAGCATCAATCGGAATCTTATTCTCATTTAAAACTTCTAAGACTCCAATATGCGCAAGACCGCGAGCGCCACCCCCGCCCAATACAAGAGTTATGCCTTTCTTATTTTTTATTTTTTTTACCATGTTTGTTTTGTTTTTAATGTTCGTTACAAAACGAACTCCTGAAAATTTATAATTTTCAGTATTAAAAAACTCTTCACCCCAAACCCGAAGGGAAGTTGAGTTTTTTAATCTTTATTTAAAATATTAATTTATACAAACCAATTGCAACTACAATAACCGCAGCGATAGTTGTTCTCATTGGAATAAAATTAAGTGGAACCCATATCAGCAATGCCGCCAATATAAGCGAGATTCCAATCCACTGTTCTTTGCTAAACTTACTCATTTTTATCTTCCTCCTTTTGATATTATTGGGAGTTTATTTCACTTTAAATAAATATCCATCTCCAAGTAAATGCGAATGCCAAGCAACATAAGCCAACATACAATAGCCAACACTATGCAATAAAAACCAAAGCGGAAGCACACTCAAAATTCCCACAGGAACACTATGAATAATTCCTCGATGCTCAAATAAATTTACAGCAAAATAAGTAAAAACAAGCAAACCAGTAGAAATTATAAGTAAAAGCAAGGGATTAACAAAATCTTTTTTCAAAACAAGCTCCGATATCCCAAAAACTAAACCCAAAACTCCAATTCCAAAAAACCACCACGTTATTGTAGAATTTTTATGGTCTATATCTGGAAGTAAACTATAAAACACAATAACTCCTGCCATAATCGCAATCGAAGAAGCTGTAAAATAAAACCATTCCAGCTTCAAAAATCCCAAAAACAGAATAAAAATAAAACACAAAAAGAATCCAAAAATGATGTGGTTTCTCTTTTGCATAAGGTATAGTAGTTTCAAATCTATTTAAATCTTTTATGATTATTCATTAGTAATTCATTAAAC
>JBBSYA010000049.1:0-20055 GCA_038045485.1 Nanobdellota archaeon | reverse complement strand
TAATAGAAGAGAAAATTAAGCACAAAGTTTACGGCGACATTCCATCAGAGGGATTGCCTCGTTTAGAATTAGGTGGAAGACCAAGACCTCAATCAAGGCCACTCCCATAATCTTAAAATGTTACAAACATTAGTTCTCGAACAAGAATTTATTGACAAGTTTACAGAAGAAATTATTATGCATTTTGTTAAGGAAATTAAAGAAGAATTAAGCTTTGAAAAAGAAATGAGAAGAGCGCAACGCGAAGTTGAACTTGAAAAGATGCGCCAAAAATTCTCGAATTATGGGCAACAACCAACAAAAACCCCAATAGCTCAAAGACCACAAATACAACAACCAAGACCAATTCAAGTCCCAATCCCCCTTCCACAATTACCAAGAAATCCGCCAATTCAAAAAATACAAGTTCAAGAAGTAAAAATTCAGGCAAAACAAGAAGATATTAATTTCTTTGGAAAAATCCAAGATTTGATAAATGATAATTTAGTTACTTACATTGAATGTCCTGGAGAAAATAAAAATATAATCATTAGGAAAGCAGGAGCAACAGTATCTATTCCAATAACTCTAAAAAATGACGAAGAACTCGTAATAATAAAATCTTTTTCAGAAAAAGCAAGAATTCCCCTTATAGAAGGAATGTTAAATGCAAAAATATCTAATCTTGAAATTTCGGCTGTAGTTTCAGAAAATGCTGGCTCAAGTTTTATAATAAGAAAAAATCCAGTTATCATTCAATCAAACGCACCAACAAGATTAGAACGTCCAATGATGCAGTTTCCACAACCAGGCGCACAACATCAAATGCCACCAGCAATGCCTCCAATTAACCGACCATTCACTCCATCATCAATGCCACAGCAAATGCAACAACCACGCCAACAAAATTCACAAAATCAACCTCAAAAACAAGAAAATAAAGAAAGTTTCTGGAATAAAAAAATAACTTTCGGAAAATAAAGTTAATTCTACCCAAACAAGACCGAATATCAAATAAACTTCTTACAAATTCCCATAGAATTATTAATTAAAATTTTTCAAACAATCTTAAAGTTTATAATAACTTTTAAAAATTTATTTTAGTAATCAATTACATCGTTAAAAGGAGTTTAGGTTAAAGCAATAATAAGTTTAGACTTAGAATTTGATGATGCTTAATTAAAAAAGGACAGGGGAGCATCACCAAACTCCCCCGAGCCTCTTTTATGTACTCAATATAATGCCTTTTTAAACGATTTCTGTAATTTAATCGCTATATCGCAAACTCGCGTGTTAGAAACCCTATTTTCTAATCCTTATGTTTATAATTCGATATTAAAACCTCTATACGAAAACTTAAATATCCCAAAATATAAGATGCTTTATGAAACAAGACAAAATAACAAAAGAAATTCTTGAAAAATATAGAAAAATAACTCAAAAAGCCCTAGACATAGCAAAAAAATCGATAGCAAAGAGCAAACAAGCAGAAGCTAAAGAAATTCTAACAATGGCTGGCGCATATATGTCTGACAGCAAGCATTTTGAATCAAAAGAAGACCTCATAAACGCTTTTGGAGCAATTTATTATGCTCATGGCTGGTTAGACTGCGGTGCAAGATTAAAAATATTCGATGTTAGCGATAATTCTTTGTTTACCCTATAAAATTTGTGCTTCGCATAATTATCCCAAATAAAAAAAAGTAAATAAAAGTCGAATTAGATTTAAGGCATTATTAGTTGAGATTACAAGCATAGAAAATCGAGCAGGCGCAGATTTTCGGAGCGAGTAAGTTTCATAATTTAGTCACATTTTTAAATCTCCTTCTCTTATCCTAAATATGGGGAAAAGAGTAGTAGTTTTAAGCCTTGGTGGAAGTTTAATTATTCCTAATGAGATAGATATAGTTTTTCTAAGAAAGTTTCGCGAAGTTATAAGAAAAAATACAAATAAATGCAAGTTTGTAATAGTTTGCGGTGGTGGAAGTGTAGCAAGAAAATACATCTCAGCTTTAAGAGAAGATGGAAAAAGCGAATATCTTCAAAATCTTGCAGGAATATCAGTAACACGATTAAATGCAAGATTTATGAGTTATTTTTTCAGCCAAGATCCAGAAGAAGGAATCGCACATGATATGAAAAATGTTTCTAATCTTTTAAGAAAACATGATGTAATTTTTTGCGGAGCCCTAAGATACGCTCCAAATCAAACAAGCGATGCAACTGCCTGTAGGCTTGCTGCATTCTTAGAAACTGATTTCATAAATCTAACGAATGTAAAAGGACTATATGATAAAAATCCGGAATTAAAAGGTGCAAAATTTATTCCAAAAATATCCATAAATGAATTTAATAAAATAGTTATGGCAATTCCAGAAAAACCAGGCATGCATGCTCCCGTAGACCATACTGCTATGAGAATCATCCGAGAAAAAAACATAAAAACCTACATAATCGGCAAAGATGCCAAGCAACTCAATAATTTATTAAATAACAGAAAATTTATTGGGACAACCATAGGCTAAAATGTATGATGTAATAAGAACCTTTGGCGCAGATTATATTTTATTTGATATAATCTTTCTTATAATATTTTTATTCTTATTAATAAAATTTAATAAAAAAATATCCATATTCGCTTTTTTTATTGGGGGACTAGGAATTAATCTATTAGTTGATTGGGGGATTTGGTTGCATACTGGAATAAGAGAAATAGCTTTGCCACTTAATTGGGATGTTTTCTTATTTTTCCTATGGTTTTCTCTTTCTTATGGTGTAGAATACGCCTATATTTTCATTATGTTTCAAAAAAAATCAGATAAATTGGGCTGGACTGCATTAGTCTTTGGCGGGTGGCTAGCAATAGCCTTCTTATCTCAATTTATTTCTATAAACGACTCTTCGATAATGACTCTGAGGCATATGTCTTCTCTAAGATTTATTGAAATAGGGATCTTGATTATAGGATATGGTTTATTATTCTTACTAAAATATGACTGGAAGAAAATAAGCTATCTATTCTTAATAGGTTTTTTAATCCATTTTATGATGGAGTTTTCTCTGCTTATCAGCGGAATCAGACCAGGTTCATTATTAATACTAATAGAAAATTCATTGATAGAGTTCAATATGGGAATTCCTTTCTTCTATATGTTCTATGACAAGTATTTAAAAAGAAAATTTGAGTAACATTAATATGCACATCATAAACACAACAAATCTAAATGAAGCAAGAAAGCAAATTCAAAAGCTCAAAAAGGAAAACTCGGAGCAAAAAATAGCTTTGCTCTCGCAAGACGATGAATTCAACAGAAAAGCTCTTGAAATAAAAGGCATAAATATGCTGATAATAAATGAAGCTCTTGAAATAAAAGACTACATGAAACAAAGAAATTCGGGTTTAAACGAAGTCGTAGCAAGAATTTGTGCCGAGAAAAACATAGAAATAGGCATTCAAATTGAAGAAATCATAAAAAAGAATGATGTAGAAAAAGCCAAAGCACTCTCAAGATTAATGCAAAACATCATGCTATGCAAAAAAGCAGGAGCAAAACTAATATTCATTGGCGATATAAAGGATAAACACGCTCTGCAATCTATTCTTTTAAGTTTAGGTGCTTCTACAAAGCAGGCAGTTGAAGCATTAAAACAATCTTTTTAAACCGCACTCCTCTCCTTATTACATGGATAAAAAAGAACCTAAAAATGAAATTATTGAATCCTTAAGCATAAATGAAAGAATAATTCTTCCTTTTCTAAAGGAAAAATCAGTTTTAGATGTCATAAGCAATGCAGGATTAGAAGAAGTTGCAGTTCTTCGTGCACTTGAATATCTTAGTAATAAAAAGATACTTACTCTTAAAACCTCATCAAAAAAGCTTGTAGACTTAGGAGTTAATGGAGTTTTATATAAACAAAAAGGATTACCTGAAAGAAGATTAATAAGCACAATAGCAGAAAAGAAAACTTTATCTCTCGAAGAAGCAAAAAAACATTCGGGCTTATCAGACAATGAATTCCAAGCAGCGCTCGGAGCATTAAAGAAAAAAGCGCTGGTGAATGTAGCAAATGGCAAAATCATATTTTCAGGAACAAAAGAAGAAATATCCAGAAAATCCTTAGAAGAGCAATTTCTTGAAATTTTGCCATGCGAGTATGATAAACTAACGCCCGAACAAAAGTTCGGTTTAGAATCACTAAAAAGCAGAAAAAATATTATTGAAATAAACCTTAAAAATCAGGTAGAATTTGAGCTTACAGATTTTGGAAAAGAGATAATTAAAGATGCTACAAAAGAAAAACTGGATACTAAAAATATCATTGAAGTTCTAACACCTGAGATAATTGCAAATGCTAGCTGGAAAGGAAAGAAATTCAGAAGATATGACATAAAATCTTCTGTTCCAAAAATTTTTGGTGGAAAACGCCACTTTGTTAATCAGGCAACAGATTATGCAAGGAAAATCTGGACTGATTTAGGATTCAAAGAAATGTCCTCTACATTAACTCAAACAGGTTTCTGGAATTTTGATGCTTTATTCACGGCTCAAGATCATCCAGTTAGAGAAATTCAAGATACATTCTACATTAAAGATATCAAAGGAAAACTTCCAAATGATAAAAAAATAATAAATGCTGTTAAAGAAGCTCATGAAAAAGGAGTTGAAGGAGCAAAAGGCTGGAGATATGATTGGAAAGAAGATGAAGCTAAAAAAGTTATCCTAAGAACACACACTACTTGTCTATCAGTTCAAACTCTTGCAATGCTTGGTCAATTAAAAAATTTGAAAGATAAAAGAGGAAAATTCTTTGCGATGGGAAGATGCTTCAGAAATGAAACAGTAGATTGGGGCCATTTATTCGAATTCCATCAAACAGAAGGAATTGTTGTAGACCCCAAAGGAAATTTCAGAAATTTATTAGGCTACTTAGAAGAATTCTATAAGAAAATGGGTTTTGAAAAAATAAAATTCTATCCTTCATTTTTCCCCTATACAGAACCGAGCGTAGAGATTTATGCTTACAATTCAATAAAAAAGAAGTGGATAGAAGTTGGCGGAGCTGGAATCTTCCGACCGGAAGTAGTTGTTCCCTTGCTTGGAGAATATGTTCCTGTTCTTGCATGGGGTCAGGGCTTCGATAGAGTTCTTATGGAGCACTATGAAATCAAAGATATTCGTGAGTTATATGAAAATAATCTAAATAAACTTCGAGAAATGAAATTCTGGAATAAATAACATGGAAATAAAAGAAATAAATAATTTTATAGACGGAGAAATATTAAGATTGGAAGATTATTATAAAGCAAAAGATAAAAATGAGCTTACAATGGCAATGGGCTTAAAAGTTGTTGAAGAAATAGGAGAGTTATTTAAAGAAATACTTGGTCACAAAGGCTATCAATCCAAGTCAAAGTTAGACAAGTTGGATAGAGAAGAAATAAAAAAAGAATTTGCAGATGTTATATTTACTACCTTAATTCTGGCAAAAAGATTTAATGTAGATATAGAAGAAGCCATTAAAATAAAAATGGCAGAAATAAAAAAACGAGATTATAACAAATAACATGGAAACTCAAGAACTGCAAAATAAGATAAAGAACTTTAATGAGCTTAGAGACTGGGGAAAAATAGGAGAAATAAAAGATCTTATGCTAAATATGAATGAAGAAATTGGTGAAATGTGGCATATAATAAAATGGCTGGATGAACCAAAGCAAAAGGAAATGATAGAAAAACATAAAGATGAAGTAGGAAACTTCATTGGTGATATGTCCTATCTATTATTTAAGATTGCTTTTATCAGTGGTGTTAATTTAGAAAAAGAAACCATAGCTGTTTTAGAGGAATATGAAAAAAGAATGCCCATAGATAAAATAAAGCAATTCAAGCACGGAAATAAACTAGCCGGAGGCTATGATAATAAAGAAGGAGTTTAAACATGAATCTAAAAGAATATCAAGATATATGCAAAACAACGGCAAAAAAGTTCGATAACTCTGATGTAGAGATTGCTACCTGGGGTTTAGGAATAGCAGGAGAAGCAGGAGATGTAGCAAGTTGCATTAAAAAGACATTTGCCCATAAAAACGATCAAACACAGGGAATAAAAGAGAATATAGGTGATACGCTCTGGTATTCTGCAATGATTTGTAATTTTTTTGGTTGGAATCTTCAGGAAATATTGGATGAAAATGTAGATAAATTAAAAAAAAGATATCCACAAGGGTTCACAATAGAAAATGCTAAAAGAGATGGAACAATGATTGACTGGAACGAAGGAGGAATTAAGAAATAACATGTCAAATATAAAATTCAGCAAAAAAGAATTCGAAAAAAGCTTCAAGCTTACAGATGAGCTTAAAGAAAAAATATCTCTTTTTGGAACTCATTTTGAAGGAATAAGTGAAGATGGAAATGAAATAGAACTCGAAATAACGGCTAATAGGCCAGACTTGCTTTCAGCACAGGGATTTTTAAGAGCTTTCTCAATTTTTATGGGCAAAAAGAAAAATACAGAATATAAAATAAAAAAATCTGACGCAAAAATAATCGTTGACCCTGCTATGAAAAATATTCGCCCTTATTCAATGGCTGTAATAATCAAAGGTATAAAATTCACTGATGAAAAAATAAAAGATATTATGCAATGGCAGGAAAAGATTCATGCAACAATAGGCAGAAACAGAAAAAAAGTAGCCATTGGCTATTATGTTCTTGATAAAATAAAATTTCCAGTAAAATACACTGCAAAAGCACCTAAAGAAATAAAATTTATTCCACTAGACATGAACGAGCAAATGGATGGCTTACAGATTCTCCAGAGACATCCAACAGGAAGAGATTATGCCCGGCAATTGGAAGGATTTGATAAATTCCCAGTCTACTACGACGATAACAATTCTGTTCTAAGTATGCCTCCAATAATCAACTCTAATGAGTCTGGCCATATAACTGCTGGAGTAAGCGATATTTTAGTAGAATGCTCTGGAACAAATCTCGAAACTTTGAAAAAAGTTATGTCTCTTGCTGCCTGTGATTTAATTGATTCTGGTGGAGAAGCCTACCAAGTCGAAATTGTTTATGGAACTAAAAAAGAATCCCTAAGCTTTGAACCCGAAAAGATAAAACTAAATTTAGAAAACGCAAACAAGCTAATAGGAATAGAACTAAAAGAAAACGAAATTAGCAAGCTCCTTGAAAAAATGGGCTATAACTATAATTCTAAGGATAAAATAGTAGAAGTTCCAGCATGGAGAACAGATATTATGCATGAAGTAGATATAATTGAAGATATTGCGATAGCCTATGGTTATGAAAATCTCAAGCCAGAACTTCCAAGTATTGCAACAACTGGTGAAATATCAAAAATAGAAATCCTAAAGAAAAGATTATCAGAAATTCTTGCTGGATTAAACATGCTTGAAATATCTAATTATCATCTATTAACAAAAGAGGAAGCAGAAAATGTAAATATTCGCGAAAAAGATACAATAGAAGTAGCAGATAGTAAAAGTGAATGGAAAATCCTTCGCCCAAATTTAATCTGTATAATGCTTAATACTCTAAAAAATAATTTAGATGCAGAATATCCTCAACGCGTCTTCGAATTAGGAAGAATCTTTGAAAAAGATAAAACAGGTAAGTCTGAAACAGGAATTAATGAACAAGAAAGATTATGCGTAGCCATATGCTCTCCAAACGCTGGATTTACTGAAATAAAACAAACTCTTGAATACATTGTACGTATGCTTGGAAAACACAAAGAAATAATAATCGAGACAGCAGAGGATAATGATTATTTTATTCAAGGCAGATGTGCAAAAGTAATGCTTGGAAAAGAACTTCTCGGTTATTTTGGAGAAATCAAGCCTCAAACATTAAGCAGCCTTAGCATAAAAATGCCTCTTGCACTTTTAGAGATAAATATAGAAAAGTTATTGTAATTCTATACCCTGCAATCTCCTCCTGCTCGATTGCTTACTTGAAAATTTTTAAAAATGCCTAAACTTCAATTAGAATTTTGTTTAATTATTAGTTTTTTATTTAAAAGACAATTAGCGAAGCCTTACTTAAAAAAAGCCGAGCCGAAAAGTTTCACGAGCTGAATCCATAATAAAACGAGTGGAACTTTGAGAAGAAGCGAGACAGAACAACTAAAAAATTTTAGCCTAAATAACTTTTATTCTCTTTTTTGCCTTGTTTTTTATAGCCGTCTTTCATAAAGCCATAAATTTGAACTAAATCTACTGAAGCTTCCTTCCAATCTTTGCAAAATTTAACAATAAATTCAGCTTCTTTTTTCTCGTCGTATTTTGCTTCTAAGCCAAAAGCTTCTATCTCATATTGTGCTAAACGTTTGTACAACTCGCGAATATGCTCTTTTTCAACAGCAGTCATAGATTTTATTATATCAAACATAAATAATGGCGCATTTTGTGCATTTAGAAAAACTTCCAAGCTTCTAAGAACATAAAATATTTTTTCAGTCATGTGTTTTCTAATTCTTTTAATAAAGAGCTCTGTTCCTTCAGCATCAATATTCTCTATTTCAAAATTTTCATTCATAAATGAGAATTCAGGAAAATTGTACTTTGCCCGAAAAATTTCATACTCTTTCTTAATTTTCTTCAAATCAGTATGCTCTTTGCAGATTTTTTGTGTTTCTTCGTTCATTTTTTTATTTTAACTTTTTACTTTCATTTTTAATCCAGTTCCAGTTAGTTCATAGTTTTCGTGTTTAGTATGCATATGATGAAGCATGGCCTCTGTTTTATTTTCAAAAATATCTCCACAATCTAAACAAATATAATCAGCCATATAAACTTGCCGATTAATTGATTTATAAATTCTTATGTAACCTAAGCCCAGACCGAGGATTGAACTCGGGACCTCAGCATTTTTGGTGCTCCCTTAGTTTTAGGAACTCTAAGAAACCCTTTTTCTAAAAGGGTTTGTTATTACCAATGCTGCGCTCTTACCGGCTGAGCTATCTGGGCAGATGAAACTCAAAGAGAAAACCGGTTTATAAAATTATCCAGTCATATTCCCAAACCAATTCATTCTAACCACATTTCCAGTAAGAACCTGAACATTGCTAAAAGCATGCCCCAACCAAGAAAAATAAAGCTTAACACTTGAAAATATGCCTGAGGCAGAGGTTAAATCAACAGAATTTGCATTAACAACTTTCATAAATGTAAATATAAATACGACGAAAAAAAGTAAAACAAAAAAGAGGTATATCTTATGTTTCATTTCGCCAATATTCATCTTAAAAACTACAATTAATGCTGCTGCAACCAAAATTAATAATATCCAACCTATCATAGTATCCTCAACCTTAAGATATATTTAAAGATTTCTACACAACACTACTATTGATTACTCTTATATCTGGAGAAAGCAGGAAAACAAAATCATCAGCAGCACGCACGCTACGATAAACTTTCTGCAATAATTCTCTATGCGCCTTATCCCTATAAAAATCCCAGAAGATTTCTGGTTTGTTCTTCTTCAAAATTTTCCAAAACAAACTTTGAGTATTCGGATAAGGAAACTTGGTTATTACAACACTATTACAAGTTTCAAAAGGAAAATCTATTCCACGATTGCATCGCGTTGTAAATAAGATTTTTATTCTTCCTGCCTTAAAATCATTAACTATTCTTCCTTCTCTATCAGAATTCTGCTGTTCCATTAATTCAGAACCTGAAATAAGATTTTTCAACCCAAATTGCTCAATTTCATTAGAACTCGGCATATCACTAAACGCACTAACATGAACTAAAATAGGAATCTTAGCGATTTCAACACACTTATCCAATGCCTTAAGATATTGCTCACGACTAACAACTTTTCTTTCAAAATTATCAAATTTCATATCCTGCTCTAATCCTGTTTTCAATTTTTTAATAGTTCCAAGATTAAAAGTCTCTGCTTCAATAATCTTAAAATCTTTCAAACCAAAAATTTCTTCAAGAACTCGCGAACTATGCAAAGTTCCAGACATGAAAACAAATGCCTTATTCTTCTCAATAAGTGAGGAAAGAAGTTTATCCAAATTTATTGTAACAAGCTTAGCAAAGGTATCGCCTCTATTTTTATCTTTATAAAAATTAACAAAACTTTCATCCATAACATCAAAAAACTTTCTTGCATCTTCAACACAATGTTCAAGATAACTTTCATCGTTCATAATCTCAAAAACATCACTCTTAACAAGCGCTTTAATCAAGTTACTGACTTTAGTTTTATTTAATTCCAACACATTATCCTTTTCATCAATCTTGCTTTTAGATTCATCAAGAATTTCTATAAGCTCTTCATTAAGTCCATCAACAAGTTTTCTCTGACCATCATCACTGCACATAATTCCCGACAACTCATTTCTTAATCTGGTTAAATTTATCGAGCCCTCTAAAGCAAAATTATCTAAGAATTCATCGCATTCATCAATTATTTCCACATCTGTAAGCGGTTTTCTTCCAAGTGCAGTTTCTAAAATATATTGGTCTCCATTAAAAATAATTACATCAGAGTCTGCATATGCTTCAAATTGTCTGTAATAAGGACAGCCATCTTTTCTAACATAAATAGTATGCCCGCCACCAACAGACTTATAATTTTTTTTCAGCCATTCATTTTTTACCTTCATTTCAGTAGGCAATATAGGATTCCAATAAGGACAAGCTGGCGCAACTGCAAATCTTTTAGCAACTCCTAAATCTAATTCAGAATTATCTTTTCTATCTGGATTTTCATTATAATATTTTTTAAGAGTAGCCAAATTCTTGCTCTTTATCTCAATCTTACAGGGAATAAGATAATTATCACAAGAATCATCATCCTCTACATTTTTTTTTCTGAAGCTAGAACTCGAATTAGCACCAGAAAAAATATCTGAAAGATTTGCGTCCTTTTCTCTAATTCTGCTAAGCATAATATCTTTTTGATTATCCTTTAAATAAGGACAAATATGATTTCTTCTTCCAGTAATCATAGAAATCTTTAATTTTTTTCCGTCTTTTTTAAGAACATATTTTTTATTTCCATAATCTTGTTCATATTGCCTCTGAAGATTTTTTATCGGTACAACAATACTTGCCCTTCCCAATTCCCGAGCAATATTCAGAGCAATCGCGCTTTTGCCGGATCCACACACACCATGAATAAAAATAATTTTTGTTCCTTTTTTTATTTCAGAAACAACTTCGTCAACAACAGTCTCCTGATTTTTTCCATTAGTAAAAACCTTCGAAGGCAAGATATCTCCTTTTTCATTAAATAAACTCCACCCCATAATAACAAACCCTTTACGCTATTTTTAAGGTTTATTGTGCTATCTAGTTAATAAAAATTGATATTAATGCATAATTCGGAAGCAGAAGTTAAGAGCAACAAAGTCTTATTAGAAATTTATAGAATTATCAGTTATCAGTAATAAGCGAAGCCCCTCTTAAAATCCTTAGAACTTCCTTCTCATTCTTAGCAAGCGAAAGTTCGTTTCTTACTTTTGCTGAACCCTCAAAATCTCTTGTGAAATTGAGTGCTTGAAACTTTATTTGATTAAAATAAAGTGGTTTTATTATCTTTTTAGCAAGTTTTAACCAGTCATGAAAATTTATTCTTTTCTTTGTATTTTTAGCTAAAATGTCCGAGAAAATAGAAGGATTCCCAATTGCAGAACGGCCAATCATAATAAAATCAAATTCCTTAAGCATTTGTTCTGCCTGTTCTTTATTGTTTACATTTCCAGAATAAATTACTGGTAATTTTGTTTTTTTCTTTATCTTTCTAGCAAATTCTAAATCAGGAATTCCAGAATAACCCTGCGGTTGAGTTCTTGGATGAATAGAAATAGCATCACAATATTTTTCTGCAATTTTTAAGATTTTAGCAGTTTGCTCATCGGGCATTTTACGAATCTTTAGAGTCAAAGGTTTTTTTGTATTTTTGCGGATTGTTTTAAGTATTTCGTCTATCTTTTTATAATCTCCAATCATAAAATAACCTAATTTGCTCTGTTTTGCATGCGGACTCGGACAACCAAGATTAAAATCATAGAGAGAAATATTTTTATCATATTTTTTGATAAATTCTTTTATTCCCTTATCAGAATTGCAGGCAAATTGAAGTGCGGGTTTATCTTGAAAATAAAGCTTCTCGCGAGTTTGTGGATTTATCAATCCCGTGTAAGTTAATCCTGCCCCCGCTCCCTTACAAAGCATACGAAATGCAACATCATTGATCTGATGCATTGGCGCAAGAAAAATACGATTCTTGAGTTCAAGATTTCCTAATTTAATCATAAGCTTATAAGAAAACTAACGTATAAAAAACTATTGAGTAGCATTAGTAAAGTTCAGAAGTTCTGAGGGAATCTCTGTTTGAGTTAAGTTTACTACACCGAAATTTGAACATAAAAGTTTTATTTGCCCTAATCCTTGAGTTACCTGAGTCTCAAGTGTAGGAATATCCTTGCATTTAATTGCAATCTGTTGCATTTTATCCACAGCAATTTTAATAAGAGGATTCATGCAAGAACTTTGTAATTTTGCCTTTAATTTATTAACGCTGGCTTCAATTTCCGGAAGTTTATCACAATCTGTTTTATTTAACATTGAACCTTTCGCAGTTATAGCTCCAATATTTGTAGTTATTACTAATCCATCTGTTGTTGCAGTTTTTACTAAACCATATACCTGCCAAATTGTAATTCCAACAAATAAAATAACTAATAGGATAACTGCAAGAATTATCTTTCCAATCAACCCTTTTTTATTCATAATCATAATGAGATTTAGATATTTATAAACTATTTGATGTCTACCACATGATTAGTAATTTAATAAATCCAACTCGATTCGTTGGGGGACAAAACTAAGACTTGGCGATTTTCCAAATCGCTTCAAAATATGCCTTATATCCTTCTCTCAACTCCTTGCTCTCAATTAAAGTTGCGTATGGCTCATTTTTTAACAAAACAATCATAGCAATCTTATTTCCATAGATAATATTAGAAGTTGGAGCTGATGCTGTTGTCGAAAGGAATTTTACTTCCATAAACTTTAGAGTTTGCTTAAATTCCTTTATTCTCTTTTTTGTCTCTTCTGTTTCGTTATAAATTATTTTAACTTTTAGTTTTTGCTCTATTCTTCTATTATGCCAATTCTCCATAAAAAGAGGCATAACTTCAAATGAAGATTTCGAACTTCCATAAACCAACATTTCTTTTTTTTCTGTTCTAAGTATATCATTAAGAATTGTCTTTAATCCTTCAACTCCTTCATAAACCTCTATTTTTGGCTTTTTATGTTCTTCAAATGCCTCTATCTTTTTTAATTCAGGCATAATATCTTTTACTGCTTCTTGCTTTTCTTTTAAAATTGAAGTTAATTGTTCTGGTGAAGCTGCTCTAAAATATTTTTTATTATCTTTAATTACAAATGAAACAAGCCCTAATTCGATTAATCTTTTAAATAAATCATAAATGAGCTGTCGGGGGATATTAGTTTTTACTCCAACTTCGCTTGCTAAAGCTTCGCCCAATCCAAGCAGAGACAAATAAACTTTCGCTTCTTTCTCTGCTAGACCAAACTTTCTAAGTGCTTCTATTATTTCCATAATTTAAGAATAGATTAGCTAATATATAAATCTTACTAAGTGTCGAAAGTAATTTTCAGCAAAGCTTTAAGTAACGCTCTGTTATTACTCTAATAAAGTAAAAACACGACGATAAATAGAAAATGACAATAAAAAAAGCATTTTATGGAACACCTTTAGTAAGGGTCGTTACTCCTACTGGAGGTTATCTTAGAGGGGGATTTGGAAGAGAAATATATGATGAATATCAGAAGTTAGTTAGAGATAAATATCACAATAATGACGACTTAAAGAATGTGCTTGTCTATGAGGCAGGAGAGGTTATTGGAACAAGCATACCTGCCGTGATTGCTGTTAATGAAGTTTTACAAAAAAATGGTAGAAGAGAAAGAGTTGGAAATCTTACAGACATACAAAGAGCAATAAATATGAAATTTGATTTTGGAGAAAATCCACAAATTGACTTGGGCATTACAATAAATGATGAAGGACTACATCGTCCAAACTATTGTTTATCAGAACATGCTTATAGTGCTTTGGCGAGAGATTTACCCGCAAAATTAAAAGAAAGATTTCTAGGAATAAAATCGCCAGTATTAATTCCCTTAACGGAATTAGAACTCTATTTAACCAAAAGCTTTGGTAACTTAATGGCTCTTAAAGTAAGACTAAAAAGAGAAGCTACTATTTATGATAATCAACAAAGCCTTGTTGATGGGGGATATTACTCTCCTAAGGATATCTCTAAAGAAACCGGACTTCCAACAAGGCTAGGAAAATGGAGTAAAGAAAGAAATAGAGAACTAACTGGCTCTAGTCCAATGGGAAGATTAGGATTTTATGGCGGCCAAGAGTTTCATATAAGTGCTTATGATGACTGGCTCTATCATTCTAATTGGGATGGTAAACCCCATGGAAGAATTTTTATTGTAGACCCTCAAGATGTGAGGATTGTGGGAAATAAAAAATAATCTTCTTTTTCTGAAAAAGAAGCAAAATTATCTAAAAACTCAGCACTTCTCTCGCTTCTTCTAACGTATTAAAATAATCTACATTGCCTTCTTCAAAAATATGCCGAGCATCACGCACAGCTTCTCCGCCTAAAAATAGAGCAACAATATTTTTTCTTGTAAAATCCTTAAATGTAACAATCGCCTCTGCTGTTTTTCTAATCTCACTCATACTCTGAGGGGTGAGAATAACTAAAATAGAATCATAAAAGGTTTCATTTTTAATTTTTTCAAGGGCATTAAAGTAATCACTTCCTGTTGCAGTCCCAAGTATATCTAAGGGCTGTTTAGTGACTTCAAATCCTTTCTTAGAGAGATAATCCGAAAGTAAAGCGCCAGCCCCCCCTGCATTAGTTAAAATAAATACCTTCTTTCCAATCTTAACAGAATTTTCTTTTTGAATTATCAACTTCTTTTCAGTTATCTTTTCTAATGCATTAATTAAAGAATCACATAAAATAACTCCTGCTTGTTTAAATGCACCCTTGTAAATTTCATAATCTGAAGCTAAACTGGCAGTATGACTAAATGCAGCCTTGCGACCCATATCTGTGCTTCCTGCCTTAATAGCATAAATCGGCTTCTTACATTTTTTGCAGGCATTTATAAATTTTTTACCATCTTTTAATTTTTCAACATAAAGAATGATATTTTTAGTATTTTTATCTTTTGAAAAATACTCAATAAAATCACTAAATCCTAAATCGCCCATATTTCCGAGACTTGCAAATCCTGAAAAACCAATCTTCTTATCTGCGCAAAAATCAGAAATATAACTCCATAATGCTCCACTCTGACTAATAAAAGCAATATTTCCTTTTTCAGGCGTAGTTGCTGAAAAGGTTATATCAAGATTTTTATAAGGATTGCATATACCAAAACAATTGGGACCTATAAATCTTATATCATTCTTTTTTGCAATTTCCATAATCTCTTGTTCGCCCTTTATATTTCCAATTTCTGAAAAACCCGCACTAATAATAATCACATTTTTAACTTTCTTTTTCGCGCATTCATTCATTGCTCCAACAACAAATAAAGAAGGAACAGCAATTATAGCCAAGTCAATATCTTTTGGATAATCTAAAATATTTTTATAGCATTTTATATCAAAAATCTCCTCATGATTTGGATTTATAGGCACCAACTTTGCTTTAGAATCTAATATCTTTTTGGATAATATTCCACCAACCTTTTGCTCATGATCTGAAGCTCCTATTACTGCAATTGTTTTAGGATTAAAAAATTCTTTTATATCTAACACCATTTTTATAAGAATAAAAGAAGAGCAAGGTATAAATAGGTTTTGTTACTAATAGTTTTATGCAGAAGACATTAACAGAAAAAGAGGCTGAAGATTTTCTTGAAAAAGCAGGATTTAAAGTAATAAAACGGGCGGCTATAACTGATAGTGACCAAGTTAAAGCTCTAACAAAAACAATCGACTTTCCCTGGGCAATGAAATTAGGCTCAGCTAAAGTAGCGCACAAAGCTCAAGTCGGCGGAGTTATTTTGAATATAGAAAACTCCATGGCTGCGCAAGAAGCGTTTGATAAACTTTCAAAAATAGATGGATTTGAAGAAGCAATAGTGCAAGAAATGTTTTCTGGCGAAGAAGCAATAATCGGAATTAAAAAAACTCCTGAATTCGGACATGTAATTCTATTCGGACATGGCGGAATAAATGTAGAAAAAGAAAAAGATGTGTCCTTTAGAGTTCTTCCAGCAAGCAAAAAAGAATTAAAAAACATGATTAAAGAAACAAAGTTCTATAAAACTCTAGAAGAAAAAGATATCTCCATAGAACAAATAGAAAAAAATATAGATAAAATTCAGGAATTAGTTAAAAAGCATTCAAACATAATCGAATTAGACATTAACCCCCTAACAATTTCAAAAACCCAAGCCAAAGTTATTGATGCAAGAATAATTATGGATTGATAAGTCTGTTACTCCTAAATAAGAACAACAAAACCAAAAGATTTAAATACTATTATACCCTATAAAAATTAGAAAATGAAACAGACATTAA
The DNA here is from genome assembly GCA_038045485.1 of Nanobdellota archaeon. Taxonomy (GTDB): domain Archaea; phylum Nanobdellota; class Nanobdellia; order Pacearchaeales; family GW2011-AR1; genus CAIPOI01. The sequence goes on along the minus strand of JBBSYA010000049.1, from coordinate 3,430 downwards.
AAACTGCAATAAGAAATTCTCTAGCAGGTTTAGTTTTAGTTACTTGTGCTGGGTGTGTATCGCAACAACCATGGGTGCAAACAAGATTACCTATGGATATGAAATCAGATCCAGGTTATGCCTCAATATATGAACTCGGTACTGGGGCATACAAAGGACAAACACCTCTATCAGTCGAATATCCGATTAATGCTGAAGCAAGAACTAAGGGCAATATAACCGTAAACGGATTTAGAGCAGTATGGCCGAGCGGAGCACAAACAAAAACTGCTCCGGTATTAACACTTCCAGTTAATGGATATTCTAGACAAATTATATTTGAAAGACCACGAGACCATCCTGAAAAAGAAATAGACATTGGCTATGCCTTAAAAAAAGAAGAACTTGCAATTCAAAGACAGCAAACTCAAATTCAGCAGGAGCAGAATGATATTAGAAACAAAGAATTAGAAGAGCAAAAAGAAATGAATAATCAAGCATCCTGGAGACACTATTTTCAAACAACTGATTATCTTGGTAAAACTCTTCCTAAAATTAAATAAAAGCTTAAATACTAACCCTACTATATAAAATAACAAAATGATAAGAAAAAATTATTCAAATTTGGAAAAAGCTGCATTAGTAAGTTTAGCTGTATTAACCGCATATTTACCTATGACTACAAAAGCCGGCGATGAAAATTCTGTTTCAACTTATGATTCAAAAGCTCAAATTAGAAAAACTTACGAATTAGCTTCTCAACCTTTTGAAATAGCCTTAGAAACTCCAAAAGAAGTAAAAAGTTCGCCTTTAGAAATCAAAGCAGTTACAGACAGCGCAGGAAATATTGGAGCTGTTGCTACAATTACAATTGGTCCAAAATACGAAAGAGGATTCTGGAAGGGCTTAACAGATAATCTCATCCCATACAGACGTGCTAAAGATAGTGCTGATGGAAAAGGAAAATTATTCCCCTATTTTAGAGAAAAACCCATTAAGTGCATTGTAACAACTATTGTTGAAGGCGGATTAATCACATTAACCATGTCAGGCGGAGGCAGTGGCGGAAGTTCACAGCCAGCAGAACAACCAGCAAATACCGGTAGCTCAGGTTCAGGAAGTTCAGACTCAGGTTCAAGTGGAAATGATCAACCTGCACCAGCTCCTCAACCTCCAAGTGATGGTGGAAGCGGCGGATTATAATTTTTAGAAATTTTTTTGTTAATTCTTAATTAAAATACTTTAACTCATTAAAAATAATTCTCTAAGGAAAATTAATAGTATATGTATTAGTTGAAATATAATGCCCATTAGTATCATGTCCATAATATGTTAAATTATAAGTATTTCCTGTAGTCGTAGTATAAGCATAAGAATTCTTAACATAAGGTTGATTAATCGTAGCTTTTCGACCATCTGTAAAAATACTTGTTCTACAAGTCTTTCCAGAATAATCTGGCGGAGGAACCTTCCAACATTCAGTACCATTATCAATCAACCATTCAACACCAGCAGTTTCTCTAATAGTAATATCCCAATCAATTCTTTTGTTAGTTATTCCTGTAGCAGGATTTACCCAAGTATAAGCCCCACCTTGATTGAATGTCACACTCAACACAGCAGTCCCAGCTACAGGAGCTACACAAGCCCCATTCGTACAAACATCAGTGCCACTACATGTTCCTGTCAAACATATTCCACTACATCCATTGCTACCACCACAAACTTTTCCTGCGCAATTAGGTATACATTCAGTTGAAGCAACCGGTTTATTCGAATAATAATCCTGCGGCGTAATTCCATTTGGATAATTACCTTCCCAGAAAAAAAGCTTTAGCTTTTTTGCATCAAGAGGATTATAATAAGTAAGATTTGCAAAAATAAGAGCCTCATCAGAATAAACTTCTGTGTCTGAAATAACAAACGACATAGAGCCATTACTAAGCGAACAAATCTCGTTATAATTACAAACTCGAATACTATAATTAAAATTTACAGGAATAATTACCTTTAATTTATCATTAACCCCTCCAAGATATCCGCCAATAACTTGGCTTCTTAAAATTTCATCAGTTGTAACATAATCAAGAACATATTTTTGCAATTTACCAATTTCGTCAGCTGCTGAAATTTCTGGCTGATTTCTTTCAATAATTATAAGAACAACACCCATAACTAAAAGAACCGAAATAAAAGCCTCAACTATGCGCAGCCATCCGTTTTTAGACTGATACAGATGTTTTATGTTTCGTATTTTCATATCAGTATCCAACAAATGTTACGATAACATTAGCCATCTTTTTATAAAAATCATAATCAGGAATATCATTCTTAGCATGAATAAAGATTTTAGCCAAGCCTTCCCAAAAACTAAACCAACTTGCTGGCTCCATAATCAAACTTATCATATTTAAAATAAAATTAGGGCTATAGGTTCTAATAAAAGTTTCTGTAAAAAGAAGAATAGTTCCAATAATAATCCAGACAATTCCATCTTTTTTTATAGATTTTCTTTCTTTCTGTTTTTGAGCAAAATGTTTTTTAAAATGCTCTTTCAATCTTTTTTTTATTTTAAGTTCATCATTAAAATTCCTTTTCATCTTAGGCATAGATAAAATAAGTTCTATGCCTTCATCTTTTTCAAGAGCAGCATGATTGCATTCTATTAAAAAATCATCAGATAAAGCTTTTTCAGAATAATCTCGAGGGTCAAAACTCGAAAAAATATCTTCATAAGAGTTAAGAATCAAACTTATATTAGCCTGCTTAATGTCTTTAATTACCTCACCCTCTTTCATAATTCAATAGGGTTTTACACATTTATAAATATAGCGAAGATGTTTCAGTTAGGCTTCGCATTATCAAACCAAAATTAATAATGTAACAAATCATCAACTTACATCTACTCACAAACCCACTCGAAGAGGACAAACCTTAGGTTTTCCATAAAAATTAAGAATTTTTGGGGCTCAGAAAATACGTTGATTTTCTGTGTCTTCAGAACTTTTCCTCTTAATTAAACTCGTGAACTTGCTCGTTCAAAACTTCTGCTTCCGAAATTATGACATTAATAAGAATTTTTATTTAAATAATGTCTACGAAACTTAAGAAAATTTACATCTTTATGCCGAAATCTTTTGCATCACGAATCTTTTTATCGTGTTGATCCATTTTTCCTGCAATAAGACAATCATAGCAAATATGAATTGTTCCATCTTTTTCTCTTATTTGAAAAGTATTTTTACACTTTGGACATAATACGTTATCAACTACCATACTTTTTCTATAAGAGGCGACTATTTAAGTATTTTGTAATTACAGGAGATAGGATGATTTGTCTTACAATAAACATTTAAAAACATTCTAAATTTTGATTAGATATGCCCCCATAGTCTAGAGGCCAAGGACGATTCCTTCTCAAGGAATAAACCCGGGTTCGAATCCCGGTGGG
>JBBSYA010000048.1:0-24156 GCA_038045485.1 Nanobdellota archaeon | reverse complement strand
CAAATGGAGTTTCTGGTGATTCTGTAACTGTTTCTCCAGGAGCAGCATTAATTCCAGCAATAGCTAAAACATTTCCACATGGCAGTTCTTCCATTTGTTCTGGTTTAACTCCATTATAGATTAAAACCTGCTGAACTCTTTGTTTTGCTTTTGCTAAGTTAAGATAAACTTCCATTCCATTTTTAATAGTTCCAGAGAATAATCTTCCCGCACAAACTTCTTTTCCACTTCTCGGGTCTATAACAATTCTTGTGATAACAAATCCAACCTTTCCTTTTGGATTACAGCTTAAAAGATTTTTCCCGAATTCTGTTTCAATATCTCCATGCCATATTTTTGGAATTCTATATTTTTGAGCGTCAAGTGGACTTGGTAAGTGTTTGATTGTCATATCCAGAAGAACTTCAAAGAGTGGAGCATTTTTCCAGCACCATTCTTTTCTCTGAACTTCTTCCATAGAGTAAATATTAAGAACATCTTTGAATGTGATTCCTTTTTTCTTCATGAAAGGAACCGATAATGCCCAATTATCTCTTGCACTTCCAAATGCAACACTTCCATCATTAACATCAACTTGCCATGCTTTTCTGAATTCAGGCTCAGCAATTTGTGAAAGTAAAATATTAAAATCATTAATAATCTTAACAAGTCTTTGCTGCATTGCTTCAGGTGTTAATTTTAATTCTTTAATAAGTCTATCAACTTTATTGATAAAAAGAACAGGTTTTACTCTTTCTCTAACTGCTTGTTTGATAACTGTTTCTGTTTGAGGCATGATTCCCTCAGAAGCACAAATTAAAACAATTGTTCCATCAATAGCTCTCATAGCTCTTGTAACATTACCACCAAAATCAACGTGTCCGGGTGTATCAATTAAATTAATAAGATATTCTTCTCCACCAAATTCATGAACCATCGAAACATTTGCAGAGTCTACAGTCATCAATCTTTCTTGTTCATCAGAGTGAAGCCATGTTGCCATACCTTCTTCTAAGTCTCCTGCATTTTTCGAAGCCATATAACCCGAAGCTGCAAGAAGATTATCTGTCAGAGCAGTTTTTCCGTGGTGAATATGCGCAGAAGTAGCGATGTTTCTAATATTCTTTTGTGCAGTGCACAATCGCTGTATCTTTTCAAGATTTGTTTCCTTTTTAGCCATGTTGATTTTCGAAGAAAATTAACAATCAGAAAATCAGGGATTTTCTGAGTCTCAAAAATTTTGTAAGGTTAAGACGAAGTCTTTAGTCTAATTTTTGAGTCTATTATTTTTCTCTACAAAGTTAGATAGAAAAATGCTTTTTAAATGTTATTACTAAGAATTATCGTGAAGAATAATGTAAATTCTGCGAGATTATCGAGCAGAATTTGCCTGTTTTTCCATTTCGTTCTTTTTTGAAACAGCAGCAGAATCAGCAGATTCTTGGCTTGCAAGAATAATTTCATTTGCTAAAGCATCTTCAATTTTTGTTTTCTTTCCGAAAGATTTATCGTAAGCTCCGTGAACAATTAATCTTAATGTAAGTGAAACTCTTCTTGAAGGTGAACAATCAACAGCTTGAGGGTATTTTGCTCCACCATATTCTATTGTTGTAACTTCTTCTCTCGGTGAAGATTTTTCAACAGCTAAAACTAAAACCTGAACCGGATTTTGTTTCGTTTTTTCTTCTATTTTTTTGAAAGCATTAAGAACAACTTTCATATTTTTTGAATATTTTCCAGAAGCTTGAGAAGTCATAATTTTATGTTTCTTGTTTCTATGTCCAGGAACTCCAAGAAGATTAGCAAGTCTTTCAACAAGATTTACTTTTGTTTTAGAAAATTTTCCTTTTGAACGTCCATGCGATTTCAGCATAATTCTTGGAGTCAAATTAATAACTCTCTTAAGTCCAGGATCATTTACAACAACATTATCGCAATCATATAAATCGAAAAGTTTCATTTTAAGCTGCAGCCCCCCTTGCGTAATTTTCACTAACCCCAAGAGCAATTTCTTCATGAACCATAGCTCCTTTATTATCAAATAATCTAACCCTCGCTTCTGAAGTTGAAGCAGAATAATCATTAACAACTTTAATTCCTCTTATAACTTTTGAGCTAATTAATTTAAATGCTAAATCTTCTGTCATTATCTTCTTCCTTTCTCTATCTTGCCCTTCCAAAGCAATGCAAGAGGCTGGTCATTTACTTTTATAACAGCAAAACGAACTCCGGGAATATCTCCCTTAGCTCTGTTCATTCTTCCACCAATTCTTTCAATTATAACTTCATCGTGCTCATCAACAAATTTCTGCGCAAGATTTCCAGGAATAAATGCAGTAACTGTCTTATTATTTTTTATAAGTTGAACTCTGCAGCACTTTCTCATAGCTGAATTTGGCTGTCTTGCTTCTTTTTGCACTTTAGAAACTACTAATCCTTTTGCCTGGCTTTTTCCACCAAGTGGATCTGATTTAGCGAATAATCCAAGTTTTTGTTTTTTATATTTTTTATTATTCCATCTAAATTTCTTTCTTACATTCTTCATCTTTGTGGCGCTTAGTAAACCCATAGAAATGAATACAAAAGTGCATTTAAAAAGCTTTCTTGCTCCGACTTACAAATCAACCAGCTATACTATATAGTAAAACACTCCAACCAAAGAGGATATATACTCAATTTTCTTCTATATTTATGGACGAAAACATCTACGAAGCATTTGAATCAATAGGCATACCTAAAATGCAAACTATGGTTTATTTGGACCTTCTTAAAAATAAAGAGTCTACTGCAACAGAAGTATCAAAAAGAACTAAGATGCATAGGGCAAATGTATATGATACTCTAACAAAACTTAAGGAAAGAAATTTAGTTTATTTAACAAGTAAGGAAGGAAAGCAAGTTTTTGCTGCTCTTTCAACAGATTTAATCGTCAATGAAGAAAAAGATAAGTTAGAAAGCCTAAAGATAGCCATGAATTACATAAAAACAACTTATGTATCCGGACAAACGCCAAAGGTTTATACTCTTGAAGGAATAAACGCAGTAAAAAGTATTTTATTTGGTCTCTTAGAACAAAAATCAGATATTTGGATTTATGGATTAGCCGAGAATGAAAATCTAATTAATGTTCTTCATGACAAATTAATGCACTCTTTTCATCTCGAAAGAATAAAAAAACATACCGGACTTAAGATGTTCTTTTATAAGTCTCCTAATGAAGAATTTAAGCACATTTGTGGTTTAAAATTTACAGAAGCAAGACTTTTGCCAATAAATCAACAATCAAAAACCTCACAAATAACCCAGATAGTTTGTGAGGGTAGAGTTTATATTACTCTTTGGCTTCATCCAGTCTATACTATAGTAATAGAAAACGATGTTATTGCTAAAGAATATACTGATCTTTATAAGATTCTCTGGAGTTTTTCTAAGAAAGTTGTTTAATCACTGAAAGACCGAAAAATCCGAAGGATTTTTATGGCCCCGAAAATCTATGATTTTCGCGGAATCCGCAACATTTATGTTGCGGTTGCATTACTGCGTATTTCTTTCGGAGAATCGAGGAAATTAATAATTTCCTAGACCCTAAAATTCTTAGGAATTTTTTGGAAATGCAAACTCTCGGTTCAACATTTTTCGCTTAACTTCTGCCTTCTAAAATTTATTGCATTAATAATAAATATCTATAGATGAAATTTAAATAAAAATTAAGAATTAAATTTGTCCTGTTGTTAAAGCTGCTATTTTTCCATAGCATCTCGGTCTTGTATAAAACTTATCTGCAATTAAATCACAAGTAGGCTTTGTGTCTGTTGCAACAGCAACTTCCATGTAACATAAGTCCTTTTGTTCAATATTCATTACACTTCCGCAAGTATTTGAAGCACTATTCTTAACAGCTAATTCAAAATAACAAGCATCCTTCAAGTAACTCGAAGTAACTGTTGAGCAATCCGTAGTTGCATCAGGATTAACTGTAATTTGTTCCTTGCCTTGATTGTTAAACGCCATTACTCCTGCTACAATTAAAAGAACTGCTAATACAACTATAGTGTATGTTTTAATATCCTCTTTTTGCATGTTGTTTATAGGAAAAGGTTATTTATAAAGGTTTTCTTGGATGTTTTAAAAGAGGCTTTGCTTATTTCTTATAAACCAAATAATAATTAATCAAACTCAAAAAATAGATATAAACGAAGTGCAAAATAGAATAACTACATAATTCTTAAATTCTTCACGCCAAAATATTGTTCAAGAATATCTTTAAGTTCAGTTTCACGAATTCTTCCTCTTCCGATTAACATTGCCTTGGCTTCTCTATCTGAAGTTGTTATAACAATCTCTTTATCTTTTGTTTCTGGATTCTCAACAACTTCTGCTCTTTCAAATTTTATTGGAGCAACAATAACTGCAATAAACTTTGCCATTTCTTTAACTCCTGAAGGTTGAGCAACAATTCTTATTCTTTTTCCGAGAATATTGCTTAATTTCTTTAAATTAGAATTATCTCTTCCAATTGCCATTTGAACAGCTCCAGCAGGAACCACAAACAATAATCCATTATTATATGCAAAACAATGCTTAGGGTCTATTCTTGTTACTCTCGAGAATAAATTCATATAACGTATAAATTGCATATCGAATGTTTTATTTGTCATCTGAGTATTTTTATTTTGCTTCCAGTTTATTTAAATTAATAGTTTAATAATTCAACAAATTCGAATAAGCCACGCTTCTCTTACTAAGTCTAAACTTCTCACCACATAGCGCCAGTTTAATTAATAAATTTATCATAGCTATTTTAAAAATCGTCTTATTATTCTTTTCCTTCTTTACTTTCTTTCTTTTTCTTTGCTGGTTTTTCTAATTCAGCTAATCTTCCAGTAACTTTTACAAGCAATCCAGGTAATCCTGTTCCAACAGGTATTGGCTGATTTAGAATAATATTTTCAATAACCGAGGCTAATTCATCTTTTGTTGCCTTTAGTGTAGCATTTACAAAATGCTTGATAGGAGTTTCGAAAGAAGCTCTTGCTAAAACCGAAGATTTTTGTCCAATCATACCCATTCTTGTGCTTCCCTGAACTGCGCCAATAAAACACATAGCATCTGCAATAAGTTTTAGATGTCTAATATTAATGTCTAAACCCTGTGCTTCTATTGTTTTTCTAATCTCATTAACTACTGAGGCTCGAGCAGCTTCAACTCCAAGAACCTTATTTATTTCATGAAGATCGTTTGTTGATGTTTTTGTTCTATCAACGCCCTTTAAGAATAATATTTCTTCAAGATTGCTTCCAGCAGTAAGGATAACATAGTGATTCTCTCTTTTAACTACAAGTATTTGGCTTATTCCCTCAATTCCAGAAATTTTTATGCTTTTCAATTTTTCTTTAAGCTTATATAATTGTCTGAATGTTGACTTCGGATCAGAGAATACTAAAGTATTATCTTTAATTTTATTCGCATATCCTTCTTCTTTCAATCTGTCAGATAATTCAGCCAATCCAATATGTATCATCTTAAGAGAATCTGGACCGATTACCGCTTCAATTTTTTTGTTTCCAAAATCAATTTTAATCTGGCTGATAATCTCTCCAAATTTTGTTTCTTTTATCTTTTCAGCTAAAACTCTTGCGTGTTTTTCTTCATTATGCTCTTTATCTAAATAAATCTCCATTGTAGGTGTAGAAGGTGTCTTTCTTGCATCGATAATTTCGATAAGTCTTGGCAATCCTTGCGTAACCTGCATCTCTGCAACTCCAGCTGAGTGGAATACGTTAAGAACCATCTGTGTTGAAGGCTCTCCAATAGATTGTGCAGTTAATATTCCGATAGCTTCTCCAGCAGGAATCTGTTGATTTTTATGAAGATTAGAAACATCAATTCCATCATCGCCATATTTGAACTGAACAACATTCTCGCTTCCATCTCTTACTGTTCCATCATAAGCAACTTTCATATCCTGAAGAGAATTTGCAAGTCTTCTGTATAAATAACCAGATTTAGGAGTTCTAAGAGCAGTATCCATCATCGAATCTCTTCCAGTAACTGCTCCAAAGAAGAATTCGTAAGGTTTTAATCCCTTCATAAACGGAGATTCAATAAATCCTTTTGACATTGGAGATAAGTCATATTCTTTGAAGAATGAAAGTGTTCTGTTTGTATAACCTATATCAATTCTTCTTCCCCATAAAGACTGCTGACCTACACAACATGCCATCTGAGTTATATTAAGGATATTTCCACCGCTTCCAGAAATAATCATCGAATTAATAGGATTTTCTTTTGGGAATTCTTGCTTGACAATTTGTCCTATTTTTGTTCTAACATCATTAAGTATTTGGATAATCTTGATTTCTCTTGATTCTTCTTTTGTTTTTCCAGGAATAATTTCAAGGGTTCCTTCGTGATAGGCTTTGATTAATTCATTAGTCTTATCTTCAGATTCTGTAATTATTTTTGTAGTAGCATCATTTACTTTTTTATTAACCTTTAAGTCATTTATCGAAATAGTAAATCCGTGTTTTGAAAGATATTTTGTTCCTAATGCAAAAACTTTTCTTATTGTTTCAAGAGTTTTTACTCTTCCAATTTGTGCATCTAAATCAGTGATTATCGCGCCATTTTCTACTCCAAATATTTTATCATTAAGAATTCCGGAGATTAATTCTCCTTTTTTAATAACAAAAGGTTCATCAGAAGATTTTGATTTAAGTGTGAAATCTATTTTTGGAAGTGTTTCAGAAAATACCTCTCTTCCTTCAAGAGTTTTCTTTGTTAATGAAGTCTCGATTCCAGATTCATAAAGCATTTGAGAAGCATCTGCTTTGCTTAATTGATTAAGATTAAGTAAATAATTTCCAGTTGTTGCATCTGCTATGCATCCAATTAAATTTGTATTATTCTTAGGAGAAATTAAATTTTGCGCAGCATCAAGCAATATTTCAGCTTCTGCTCTTGCTTCTTCTGTTTGAGGAACGTGGATGTTCATTTCATCTCCATCAAAATCTGCATTGTATGGGAATGCAACAGCAGGATGTAATCTAAAGGTTTTGTTAGGCATTACTTTTACTCTGTGAGACATAAGGCTTGCTTTGTGAAGTGAAGGGTGTCTGTTGAATAAAACAACATCTCCGTCTCTAAGATGTCTTTCAACAATATAGCCAGGAGCCAGTTCTTCAATTATTTCTTCTTTCAAATCAGGAGTTATTTTTTTTCTTTTTCCGTCTGGTCTGATAACATAGTTTGCGCCAGGATATTGTGCGCTTTTAACTAATTTCTTTAAAAATTCAAGATTTAATGTAGTTACACTTTCATTTACAGTAAGAGTCATTGCTATTTCCTTAGGAATTCCAACTTCGTTTATCTTTAAGTTTGGATCTGGAGAAATAACTGTTCTCGAAGAAAAATTAACTCTTTTACCCGCAAGATTGTGTCTGATTCTTCCTTCTTTTCCCTTGATTCTTTCAGTTATTGTTTTAAGTGGATGTCCGCTTCTATGTCTTGCTGGAGGAATTCCAGAAATATTATTATCATAGAAAGTTGTTATGTGATATTGAAGCAAATCCCATAAATCATCGATAATAACTTCAGGAGCTCCTGCATTCAAGTTTTCTCTTAATCTTTGGTCAGCTCGTATAATATCTCCAAGTTTATGAGTTAAATCATCTTCACTTCTTTCGCCAGATTCAAGAGTGATAGATGGACGAACAGTTACAGGAGGAACTAAAAGAACAGTCAAAATTCCCCATTCTGGTCTGAAAACTTCTGGATTTACGCCGACATTTTTTAAATCTTCATTAGGTATTGAAACAAGCATTTCTCTTAATTCATCTGGGAAAATTCTTTTCTTTCCTTTTTTGAAAGTCATAGGCTTTTCAAGTTTTATTTTATCTTGAACAGCATTGCAATATGGGCATTTCTTTGCATCTTTAGCTTTTTTTATTCTTTCTTTTAATGGATATTCTTTTATTTTTTCTTCGGATAACATAAATTTTGAACATGATTGACAGAATGCTCTCAAACACATTTCCATTATTTGAATATATTTGATATGAATAACCGGACGAGAAAGTTCAATTATTCCAGGGTGTCCTAAACATTCTTTTAATCTTCCACCACAAGTTCTGCATCTTACTCCTGGGTCAATTGCTCCAAGTCTAAGGTCCATTAATCCGCCATCAACAGGATAACCATCAATATCATAAAGTTCAGGTGTAACTATTCTTGCTGATGCTATTGCTTTTATCTGTTCAGGATTAAGCAAGCTAAAAAATAATCCACTAACTTGTTTTTTTACTCGTATTGTCATTATTGTTCGTATTTATTTTTTAATTCGAATTTAGTTGCTAAATGTAATCCTTGTATTTCATCAACAAGAAGCTTGAATGCGTATGACATTTCAACAGGCTCATTCTCATTGCTTCCGCAAAGTGGGCAATATATTTTCTTGTGAATATTGTCTTCAACAGCAATGTATCCACACTTAGTGCAAATGTGTATAACAACCTTATCAGAGTCATATCTTTCTTTAAGTAATAAAGATGCTCCATGAGCAACTAATGCTTCCTGCTCCATTTCTCCAAGTCTTAATGCTCCACCTTTTGCTCTTCCTTCAATAGGTTGTCTTGTTAATAAAGTAACTTTTCCAGAAGCTCTTGCGTGCATCTTGTTAGAAACCATGTATTTTAATTTCTGGTAATACATTGTTCCGATATAAATTTTAACTTCCATCATTTTTCCAGTTATTCCGTTATAAACTGTTTCTTTTCCGTCAAATCTTAATCCAAGTGATTTCAATTGTTCTTCTAAGTCTTCTATTTTTGTATTTTGGAATCCAGTTCCATCCATAATTCTTCCAGCTAAACTTCCGATTTTTCCACATAACAATTCCATTAGGTAACCAACAGTCATACGTCCAGGAATACCGTGTGGATTGAATATAACATCAGGCTTAACCCCTCTTGATGTGAAAGGCATATCATTATCCTGAACAAGCATGCCGATAACTCCTTTCTGTCCGTGAGCTGTTGCAAATTTATCTCCAGGTTCAGGTATTCTTTGGTCTCTTGTTCTAACTTGAACAATTTTATTTCCATCTCTGTTTTCTGTTAAGAAAATAGCATCAACTGTTCCTCTTTCCTCTTGTCGAATAACACTTGAACCTTCTTTTCTTGCTTTTACTGAAATTTCTCTTGACTCTGAAAGGAATTTAGGTGGCGAAGTTTTTCCAATTACAACTTCTCCTGAATTCATATTTGCTTCAGGATAAACAATTCCATCTGCTTCAAGATATCTATAAGATTCTTCTGTTCTATAGCCTGCTGTTCCTTTTTCTGGAATTTCAATCTGATCTCTTAATCCACCAGCATATTTTAATTCAACACTTGTGTATGGTCGGAAATAAGTAGAACGAGCTAATCCTCTATCAACAGATGCTTTATTTAGAATCAACGCATCTTCCATGTTAAATCCTTCATGAGTCATAATCGCAACAACAACATTTTGTCCTGATGGATAAACATTAAGAGTATCATAAACAAAAGTTCTTACAATTGGTTTTTGTGGATAGTGCAATAAAGATACATCTGTATCAACTCTGCATAAGAAATTTGCAGCATATAATCCAAGTGATTGTTTCTGTGTTTTGCTTCCCCTCATAAGTCTTGCTGACTGGTCATAGTTAGGGAAAGGTACAAGCGAAGTAACTGTTCCAAACAAATCCATAATATCAACTTCAAGATGAGTATGGTTTGCAGAAATGTCAGATTTTCTAAGAGCAACCAAGCAATTTTCTTCTTCAGCAGCGTCGATATATTCAATCATTCCCTGAGCTATTAAATCATTCCAGTTAATTTTATTATTCTTTACTTCATCAAGTGTATCTTCTTTAACTAAACTCTCTCCGTTTTCAACAATTATAAGCGGTCTAAGAACTCTTCCGATTTCAGTAGAGATTAATATTGTATCTAATTGTCTGTCATATCTGATGCTCATCTGAATAGGAAGCTCTGCGATTCTTCTTCTTGCTCTCAATTCTTTTGTGAATGTTTCATGATTCCCAACATTTCCTACGAATCTTCCGTTAAAGAAAACATCACTGCCTTTGCTTCCAGTTTCTCTTTTTAATCCAAGTTGCTTAAGCATATCCATAAATTTCTTTTCATCTAATTCAAGTCGTGTTGAAACTTTAGCAAGAATAGCAAGATTTTTTCTAAGTCCAATTTCTGTTCCTTCAGGTGTTTCAATTGGGCAGAATCTTCCATAGTGTGTAGGATGTAATGTTCTTGCTAAAAAGTTTTCCTGTTCTCCAGGAAGCGTAGAGGCAACCCTCTGAAGTTGTGAAAGTATTGCGAGATAGTTAGTCTTATCCATATTTTGAGTAACTCCTGTTCTTTCTCCAATCCAGTTACCTGTAGCAATAGCAGACTCAATTCTGTGAGTGAATAATGTAGATTTAGCAATAGTCTTAAGTGAATAAAATTTCTTTCTCTTTTGAATTTTTTGAAGAGAATGTTGAATATCTCTAACTAAAATATTTAAGTTAACTCTGAATAAATCAGCAAGTAAGTCTCCTGAAAGTCTAACTCTTTTATTTGCATAATGGTCTTTATCAGTTAAACTTTTTGGATTTTCTTTTGCAATATAGAATTGTTTTATTAATTTGCAGAGAGTTACTGCTTTTTCTTCTCTTTCATTCTTTGTTAATCCAATATGCGGAAGAAGATAAGAATCAATTCTTTGTTTTACTCTGTCAAGAATTTCTTTCTTAGTTCCTTGAAGTGAAGTTTTTTCAGCAATCATCATCATTGCATCTTCGGGAGTCTGCAAATTAGCATATTCATAAAGATTAACGATTAAGCTGTCATTATCTTTTCCAATGTAAGATGAAATATCCGATTCTTTAGTTAATCCAAGAGCTTTCAAAATTACAATTGCAGGAATATTTTTGAATCTCGAGAAAGAAAGTTCAATGATTCCTTCATTAGTATCTGTTACTGCAATAGGAATTCTATAGCTTCCTCTTCTTGAGAACAATCTAAGCATTAACTTTCCTTTTGATCTTTCAATAAATGGCTGGTTTTCAGCTAAATCTTCAGTCATTACCATAACTCTTTCATTTCCGTTAATGATAAAATATCCGCCAGTATCAAGAGGATCAATAAATAATTTTTGTAATTCTTCCTGTGTTTTTCCAGCGATATTGCAAGCATTGCTTTTTATGATAACTGGAATGTATCCAACTTCAACTTCTTGACTTTCAATCTGGCTTCCTTGTTTTATTGTTATTTCTATGAAAACAGGAGCAGAATAAGTTAAATTTCTAAGTCTTGCTTCAGCAGGCGTGATATGATTAGGAGAGCCATCAGCTTCGTGAATTAATGGCTTTCCAACACGGACTTTTCCAAGCTTAACTTCAATGTCTTCTTCTTTTGGAAGTCCTTCAGAGATTTCTTCAACTATTTCAGGCATTCTTTTTTCTATAAAATTATTGAAAGAAGTGATATTAGATTCTACAAGTGAGTGCTGTTCAAGATACTTTTTAACAAGTAAATATTTTTCGTTTGTTTCTAGTTTCATTTTGTTTTTGTTTTTCTTCAAAATATACTTGTTTTGAAGAGTCAGAAAATCCTTGATTTTCTGAATGTAAAAAAGCTTGTTTGCCCAATCCGAAGGATTAGTCTGCTTTTTTACTCCTTTGTTTTTATTTTATCGATATTTTGATTATAATACGACAACTCTGTAGTAAACAGTAGTTCCGTCTTCTTCTTTTCTTTCAATCTTAACTATATCACCAACATTTGCTCCTTCAGGCAAAGCTGCGTCAGTAATTTTGATTTTTGGTAATTGTGTAAGAGAAATATTATACTCTTCAAGAACTTTTTCAGCTTCTTTTTGTTTAAGAATAGTATGTTTTGGCTGTAGAATATGGAAAGTATTAGGCATTTTTGTTTAAGGCAATCAGTTTAACTTAGTTTTATCGTGTAATATTATATTGCAAAGCATTTTGCATAATTACAACTAAGCGGTTATAAATTAAATCAAAAGTGCATTTAAAAAGCTTTCGGTAAACTCCTGGTTTCCGAAAGCATTAAAAATCTTAGAGCTTTTATAAACTATTAACAGGGCACTAGAAACTACCATAATTCTTTAATTAAACTATTAACATAATTAAAATCTCCATCTCCTTCTAAAATAATATCAAATTGTTTTTTGAAACTCTCAACATCCTTATCATAATCAAAATTTAAGAAGCCAACCTTAAGAAGAGTGCTGTAATTAAAACCTTCAATCATGCCTAAGTCTCCTAAGCCATCGCCCAATAAGAGAACATTTTTTCTTGATTTAATGATTTTATAAACTTCAGGAATCTTTTTCAAAATTGTTTCATCTTTATTCATGGAATGAATAATGGGACTTTTTGCAGATAGTGCTTGTCCATTTTTATCCCAATTAAACTTATTAGTTACATAAAGAATATTTGAATAATCCTTTCCAATTTTTTGGAAGAATAATTGTATCGCATCTCCACAACCGCTTGCAGAAAGAATGATTAACGGGATATTATGTTCATGAAGAAAATCTAAAAATTCTGGAACTCCTTCTCTAAATTTAACGTGACCATTTTTAACAATATCCTCTAAATCTGATATAGATAATCCTGATTCGATTAATAATTTGTTATGCGTTTCCCACCATTCTTGCATTGCTTCTTTTTTCTTGAGTAAGGGGATTTTTGAGTCTACTTCAATTGGATGATATTTATCAAACAGGGCGTGAGCTCTTTGAGCATAGTCTTTAGTTAAATGATTTCCATCTCTAATCATAGAAATAATAGAAGGAGTTTTAACACCATCAATTGCGCCATAAGTTAGGGTCCTATCAAAATCAGATAATACGTGCAAGTTTTGGTAACCTGCTTTTCTTATTTGAACTTTTAATTTTTCTAAGTTTTTAGGGTTAGGGATTATAATTTTCATTTTAAATAGATAATTATTAACCAATTTAAATACTTAACTTGTAAGGAATAAAATCTTAGAACTCCATTTCTACTCTTAATTCTATAAGTGCATTAATATCTTTTGCAATAACCCTAAGATGATGGAAGATTTCCTTAATTTCTCCATTTTTGGCTTTCTTGTACATATCACTAACGCTGAAGTATCTTTTCTTGTCTAATTCTGACATTCTGATTAATTTCTCCTTGTCGAATTTATAGAACATATCATAGTATAAATTAAACTGTTCGCTGATAGACTCTGCGACTTCTTTAATATATTTGAAATCCACGCTACTGTCAAAGTCATATAACATATGATGTGAAATATTCTTGAATTCATCACCGACAAGCTCGAGTAAGTAAAGAGTAGC
The DNA here is from genome assembly GCA_038045485.1 of Nanobdellota archaeon. Lineage (GTDB taxonomy): Archaea > Nanobdellota > Nanobdellia > Pacearchaeales > GW2011-AR1 > CAIPOI01. The sequence continues at coordinate 10,803 of JBBSYA010000048.1, read as the reverse complement.
AAAAAGAAGAGAAACTTTTCTTGGCTCTTTATTTCCAACTCGGTTTAGTATTCTAATGCAATAATCATGGAATTTATCCAAATTTATATCGACATCATGAGTATGTGCAAGAATTTTTGTATCACCTTTTTCTATAGCTTCAAGAACTTCTTCAAACATCTGTTGTATAAGCAGAAAAACTCTTCTAAGAGAGCTATCAAACTCTTTGCTGGTAGATTCGCCCATTTCTTTAATTAAAACATAATCTTTTCCGTGTTCAACTATTTCAAGTCCAATAAATCTTGAAACAAAACTTTGTAAAACTTCTGACATTCTCTTTTTTTCAGGAGTTTTCTTATATTGAATGTCAAGTTTGTGCTGATTAAAAAATTTGTAAGGGTTTTCAAGAACCATATCTGGACTGAACTTTACACGAATTTCATCATAACCTTCACGATATACTGCCATAAAATATTTCCAGATTGTTGGAAGATCTAAGCCAGTAATATCAAACTCGGTTGCTTTATGCTTGCCGTTTTTTTCTGTAGAAATAAAAAGTCCGTTGTCCCTTTCATCCAAGTCAATTTCCTTACCTGATTCTAAATTGAATCTTTTTGTCCATTCAGCTGGCAACGTTATTGTCAGTGTGTTATGCCCCTGCTTTATGATTTTTCTTTTCATAACAAAGACCTCCAGCAGATCCCGCGAAAAACAATGTTTTTCGGGGCCCAGAAAATTAGTAAATTTTCTTGGTCTTGACATCCAGCAACCCAGAAACCACCTGCGGTGTTTCTCTTCCTTCCTGCATCCATTATTTTGTGTTTCATATTGTATTCCTTAACACCTATAATTATGAAATAGTATATTTCACTATATTTAAAGCTTTTCTCCATATTCTCACTATTGAAGATAGGGCAGCATATATTCACAATTGATAAGGCATAAATAAGAAAAATTGTTCTATTATTCATGGAAATACCTGCAAGCAAAACAGAATGGGAACAAACTTTTTGCGATATGTTTACTAAAGATGAAAAAGCAAGAGCAGATATTCGAGTAATAGCTCAAAGACTCCACCAATTAGCATATGATAGTGATTTTGATTTTAGTCCAGGTTATCTTGGTTTAAGCGTTTTGGATAATTATAATGGAACTGCTGAAAAAGTTCTCGGATTTTTGAGAGCTACAAAAAATCCCTACATCCAGGCAGAAATAAGCAGATATGAAGCAGTAAGAAATAGTACAAGAACAAATCAAGGAACAAGACAGACAAGTCCAGGACTTCTTGAAGCTGCTGCTCTTTCCCCAGCTTAATTCTTAACCTTAATAATAACTTCCTAAACTCGAATAAGCTCCTCTTGCTCGCTTATTCATCATAGGCATTATTAATAATTCACAAAACCCAATTCGACTTTGCTACTTGAAACTTCTGCTTCCGAGAGGTTGCATTATTAAATTATTAGTTTAATAAACAAAGTCTAACTTAAGGTATCTAAAACATTTTTAAACTATATTCACGATATTCAGTTATGCCGGTATTAGATCAAATAAGAGGAGAACTGCATTCCTTAAGAAATCCTACATTAGCAGAAAATTACAAGCGCTATCTAAAATCACCCTATGAATTTTATGGCTTGCGTGTTCCTCAACTAAGAAAAATAGCAAAACATTACAATAATCTTTCTGTACAAGAAACCTTCAAGCTTTTTGATGAACTCTGGAATTCAGGAAACCACGAAGAAATGTGCTTGGCTCTTTTTCTTCTTACAAATCACAAAAAACAATTTAATCTCGAGTTTTGGGACTTTCTAACAAAACCAGAGAGATTAGCTAAATTCAAGACATGGGACCATGTTGACGAATCTTCTTCGCATACGCTCGGAGTAATTCTTGCAGCTAACACTCATTTAAATTCAGAAATAAAAAAATTTTCAGAATCAAAAAACCCTTGGATAAGAAGAATTTCAATTATAAGCCAGTGCCAGAATATCAAAAAAGGAAAAATTCAGCTTACAATCCTGCTTGCAGAAAAACTTTGTTATGACGAAGATATTTATGTTCAGAAAGGAACAGGTTGGATGCTAAGAGAAGCAGCAAAAAAGAATCCTGTTCAGATTAAAGAATTCATTAAGATTCACAAAGATATGAAACCTTGGTGCCTCAGCTATGCAACAGAAAAAATGCCTGATTTCAAAAAGCTCATAAAAGAACAGCTAAAGCAAGAGCAAATCGAAAAAGCACAAAAACAAGAGTTGAAGCAAGAGCAAAACAGCAAGCCCGTAATGAACATTTCTGCAGAAGATATCACAAAGTTAAAATATTTTAAGGACTAATTACCATTACAATTATTCCAAAATAGCAATATTTATATACTTTGTAATGTACCCATTACTATGAGGATTATTAAAAGAAAAAAAGGCAATGCAGAATTCTTTTCGCTTCAGCATTCATTTAGAGAAAATGGTGAAGTAATAACACGAGAAAAATATCTCGGAAAAACTTTGCCTAACGAAAAGGAGCTGGAGAAGATGAAAGAGGAGCTATCCAAAGAGAGTACTTCCGAACTTAATAAAAAGCTTGAAAAAATAAGAAATAATTTTCAAAAAGAATGGGAAACATTCCCTCCAAGCTATAAGGAAAAAGTATTAGAACAAATTGCAGTAGCTTTTACATATAATACTAATGCAATAGAGGGTTCTAAAATAACTCTGGAAGAAACCAAGGAGATTGTCGAAGATAAAATTTCTCCAAATAAACCATTAAGGGATGTTAAAGAAACAGAAAATCATGCAAAAGTTTTTTTAGAGATGCTTAACAAAAAAGAAAAAATAACAAAAGAATTATTATTAACTTGGCATAAACAAATTTTTGGAGCTTCCAAAGAGGATATCGCTGGCAGATTTAGAAATCATCTTGTGCGAGTTGGTGAACATTTAGCTCCTGATTGGCAGGATGTAGATTCCTTAATGAAAGGATTATTTGATTATGTTAACAATAAACCAAAAGATATAAACGTTGTTGAATTTGCAGCCATAACTCACTATCGTTTTGAAAAGATTCATCCTTTTGCAGATGGCAATGGTAGAATCGGCAGATTACTTATGAATTATCTGCTTTGGCATGAAGGATATCCTATGCTCATAATTGATTACAAAAAGAGAAAATCTTACAATAAGGCATTCTTAAAAGATGAATCTAATTTTGTTCGTTATTTTCTAAGAAGATATTTGACTATTCATAGAAAGAGATATTCTGGCTTTAAGAATTAAACAGCTCTTCCAGAACCAAATCTTCCCTGATTTCTTAGAGGTTTATGAACATACAATCCATATTCACCCAATCCTGTTGAACGAACTTCAAGCGATGTTGTTTGATGTGCTAAAATATAATTAAAATCAACTAATCGGGTATGTCTGTATTCCATCCTTAATGGGAGTCTTCTTGGTTCACCCGTTTCACTTTCAGCCATAAAATATAGAAGTGTTCAGAGTTTAATAATATTTCTAAGAACTAAATTATCTACTTTTTATTTGACCAGCTTCTAACTGCAATTGTCTTAATACTGAATAAGTTTCTCTTCCATCAGGGTCAATAATATCTATTCTTTCGGCGGCTCTCTTCCAAATTCCTTCATAATCAGTAATATCACAAAGACCAGAAGTCAAAACTCCTCTTGAATTTGAATATAATGCTTGAGGTATTAATCTTCCCATATTAAACTAAGATGTAACTACTATATAAATTTTATCAGAATTATAAAACTTTTGCAGATATTATCTTAACATCCTTCAACGGCTTATCATTCGCGTTTGTATCAACAGCAGCGATTTTATCAACAATATCCATTCCTTCAACAACAACTCCAAAAGCAGGATGCTTAGTGTCTAAGAAATTATTATCTACCAGATTAATGAAAAATTGCGAGCTTCCAGTATTGGGCTGAGCAGTATTTGCCATTGCAATTGTGCCCCTATTGTTTTTATTTCCGCCAGCATGTGTGAATTCGTCTTTTATATTAGGAATAGAAGGGTCGCCATAACCAGTTCCTGTTGGATCTCCGCCCTGTATCATGAAATTAGGAATTATTCTGTGAAAAATGACTCCGTTGTAAGTTCCTTTTTCTACAAGAGATTTAAAGTTTCCAGTTGTAATAGGCATATCGCTATAAAGTTCGATAGTTATATTTCCATAATTAGTTTCAAATAAAACTTGTGTTTTTTCAGATTTTTTTACCATTCCGTATACAATTGCTCCTACAAATAAAACAATCAAAAGTGCTGTTATAAAGATTACTATGCTCTTTTTTACCATAAAATAGAAGAGTGATGATGGTTTTTAAAATTAATGAAGTATCATCGAAAGATTTAAATACTATAGCTAGTTATATACTACATATAGAATATGGTAACAACAATACAAATAAGTGAAGATTTATTAAAAAAACTTCAAATTATGAAAATGAATGCTAAAGAAAGTTATGAAGATACTATTTGGGATATTATTGAAGATAGAATGGAACTCTCCGAAGAAACTAAAAAAAATATAGCTGAATCTGAAGCAGATGTTAAGGCTGGAAGAGTGCATAGATGGGAAGATATTGTCAAGGAGTTAAGGATAAATGTACGAAATAATAGTTTCTGATAAGGCCAAGAAACAACTGGGCAAACTTCCTAAAGAAATTCTCGATAGAATAGGAAATGCATTGGAACGAATAAGAATAAGACCTCAACATTTTGTTCTTAGACTCGTAGGAAGTCCTTATTATCGCTTGAGGGTAGGAGATTATAGGGTTATATTAGATATACTTAATGATAAATTAGTAATTTTAGTTCTTGAAGTAGGTCATAGAAAAAATATTTACGACAAACTATAATCTCAAAACATAACTTTAAAACCAGATTTTTCTTCATTATTCTATGGAAGATCACTACCAATATGATATTATTTTTGTCCTAGGAGAGAAATATTTTGACCATCCCTTCTGTGGAACAGCCATACTGCGAAGATTGCTTGAAAAAAATGGATATAGCGTTGCAGTTATAGAAATGCCTCAAAAGGCAGATGATGTAATGAAATTTGGTAAACCAAAACTTTTCTTTGGTGTAACTTCTGGAGCAATAGATTCTATGGTCCGAAATTATACTGCGCTTAATCGTCCAAGAGAGGATGATGAATTATTGGGCTATGAAAAAATGATTCCCGATAGAGCAGTTATTGTTTATTCTAATTGGATAAGACAAAAATTCAAAGAGACTCCTATTGTTCTTGGCGGAGTAGAAGCAACTCTTAGAAGGTTTACTCATTATGACTACTGGCAAAATTCACTAAGAAAATCTATCATGTTTGATACTCGTGCGGATATTCTTGTTTATGGAAGTGCAGAAAAGCAGATTCTTGAAATAGCAGAAAGATTAAGCGATGAAGAATCTCTTGAAGGGATAGAAGGAACTTGCATAAGAACACGAGAACTTCCAAAAGATTTTATTCTTTTGCCTTCTCATGAAGAAGTATCAACAAATAAAGAGAAGTTTTGCGATATGCAAAATTTATTTTCAAATTGGAAAAATCTTGCTCAAAAAACAGATACATTCTATGTTTTGCAATATAAATCTCCAGAATATACTAGTGAAAATTTAGACGAATATTATGAATTGAATTTTTCAAGAGATATAAGAAAAGTTCCATATATGAAGGGCTTTGAATTTTCTATTGTTACACATAGGGGTTGTATTGGAAATTGTAATTTTTGTTCTTTAAGATTAACTATGGGTGATAAGATTATTTCACGTTCAGAAGAATCAATACTGCGAGAAATTGAAAATTTAAAGAATAATAAGGATTTCAGGGGCATAGTTGATGATTTTGGTGGGCCTTCTGCAAATATGTATGGTATTGATTTAGATAAAAATATAGAACTAAGTCATAAAAGACTTGTGAATTTACTGAAAAAAGCACGTGAAATTCCTGGAATTAAAAAAATCTTTATTCGTTCAGGTATAAAATATGATTTAGCAACTCCTGAATACATCAGAGAAATAGCTAAACATCACATCTCAGGAAAACTTAAAATTGCGCCAGAACATGTTAATGAAGAAGTTTTAAAATTAATGAATAAAAATGGTGGAAACTTAGATAAGTTCATTAAAGAGTTTAATAAAGTTGGATGCGGAGAATTATCTTTTTATTTTATGACGGGGCATCCTGGCTCAACTATGAAAGAGGCTAAAGAGCTCGCTGAAAAAATAAAGCATTTAAAGAACGCAGAATCAGTTCAGATATTTACGCCTACACCCATGACTGTTTCAACATGTATGTATTATACTGGATTAAATCCTGCAACAAAAAAGCCAATTTATGTTCCATATACTTTTGCTGAGAAGAAAGAGCAAAAAAGAATCTTAGAGTTGGTAGATTATAGGGATGTTAGAAAAGAACAAACACCTAAAGAAAGTCGAGACAAAAAACGAAAAAGTAGACACCTTGTTCCTCGAGCCGAGTGGAGAAGAAAGAGCAAAAGGTGACTACAAAATAGTAAAATGTAGACACCCGAATTCAAGTTTCGCAAACATTATTACTTAAAATTTTAGTAATCTGTAAATTCAGAAGCAAAAGTTGGTTTGTAAATATGAGCGCTAATTTGCAAGCAGCCAAGTCATTTCAAGAAGAGAGAATTATTAATAATTATCTAATGAACGAAGTTTAAATTAAAAACCTTAAAGCTTCTTTTTCGTCGTTTTCTTGCTTTTACTTTTTTTAGCCTTAGTTTTAGTCGCCGTTTTTTTCTTAGTCTTGCTAATCTTTCCAGTTTTTCGTAGCTCTTTTTCCATTCTCTTATACTCTTTTAGGATAATATCTATTGTTGGCTTAATATCTCCAGAATGTTGGAAGATTCTAAGCGTCTCATAGTACTCTCTTCTGTTATCCATCTGAATATTTACTGGCGGCATATGATTTTTAATTAGAATATTATTCATTAATAATCGCCCAACTCTACCATTTCCGTCTTCAAATGGATGAATATATTCAAATTGATTATGAATTACTGCAGCAAGGACAACTGGCGGAAGTTTCTTTTTATTTTGGTTATACCATTTGACTAATTCAGCAAGTAATGCTATAACTCTTCCAGAAGGAGCGCCAAGATGGACAATAGTGCCAAAGCCATCTTTAATTCCAACTTCTGTCCCTCTTTTTCTAAATGCTCCAGCATAAGTTTTAGAATTAGCAAAAATTATATTATGTAATTGCAACATTAAATCAAGAGAAATATGCTCTTTTGTTTTTCTAATATATTTTATTGCATTAACTACGCCGTAAGTTTCAGAAATATCTTCTTTTGGTTTTGCTTGTGGCCATTTATTTTGACTCATAATATCTAAAACCTCATTTTGAGTTATAGTTGAGCCTTCTATAGCATTAGTATTATAGGTAAAAAGTTCAGTAAATCTTTCCCAATCTTGTTCAGTTAGATGTATAACCTTAAGTCTTGCATGTCGCTTTAACTTTTGAACTAAGTCTGCTTCGCGCTTTGTAAACTTATATTTTAGCGGACTTCTTATTATTTTAAAACTATTCAGCTGTTGATGCAAAAGTTCTGTTGCCTTAGTCATCCTTTGATCAAGAACAGCTTTCTCAATATTCGAGCCCAAATATACTCTGCTTTTATGCACTTTTCCGCCTTCGCGGAAAGAGTGTGCAAGATAATATTTCACGCCAGTTTTTGTTTTTCTTTGTTCGAGATACATTTTAAGAGTTCTCCTTTTCTTTGATTAATGGAAACTTATCAAAGTCCTCTTTAGTTAATTGGGTATATCTTGAGGCAGTTTTTAATAATTCATTGCTTCTTGAAAAAGAACTTTCCCTATTTTTAGAGTAATAAGTATAAAGAAGAACATCAAGCTTAAATTCTTTTAGTTTTTGAACAACTGGCACAAAATCACTATCATTTGCAATAAGTATTATTTTTTTAACTTCTTTATGCTCTAAAGGAACGGACATTAAATCTATAATTGCTAAAGCATCAACACCTTTTTGACCATAATTTATCTTTCCATCAATTTTTAATCTTTGGCATCTACCCTCTCTTATAGAAATTATTTTATCTTTTGATAATTTAGCTTTAAAATTCTCATATTTTCTAAATCTTTCAATTTCTTCTTTAGTTGGACTATTACCTTGAAATGGTGGTGCAGTATAGTAATAAATCTGCTCACAAGAAAGTTTTTGCTTTTCAGCCAAACCCTTAGAAAATTTAATTAAATCATATTTTAAGTACTTTCCACCGCCGAAATATTTACTAAGTTTTGATAAGAATCCTGCATCAATTAGAACTATTGTTTTTTCCATTATAGTTTCTCCATTTTATGATTCGCAGAAGAATAAAAAAAGCAATCATCCGGCAACCTTTTCAGATTACCGGGGTGTATGTTAGTATTATAATATCTCTGATATTTATAAATCTTATGTTTTGATATTTCCAATCTCTTCATATTAGAAGTTGGGTGTCTACATTTATATACTTTTGCAATATTTAGGGCTACACGCGGGCTACATAGTAAACTGCTTTCACCCCGAACCCGAAGGGATAGTAGCAGTTTACTAGACAGAAAATAGCTATTTTCTGTATCGCTTAGACACTTAACTATTCAGTTGTGTCTATGCGAGCAAATCTAGAAACCACATAGGTTTCAGCTGAAACCTATAAAAACCATCTAAAATTATATTCTCCATGGTAAATAACCACAAAATAGAACTATTATGTCCGGCAGGTTCGCTTCCTAAGCTAAAGGCAGCAGTAGCCGGTGGAGCAGATGCAGTTTATCTCGGCATGAGTAAATTTAATGCTCGCGAGTTTGCTAAGAATTTTGATGAAGATTATCTAAAAGAAGCAGTAGCAATATGCAAGTCTAACAATGTTAAACTCTATCTTACAGCAAATACACTAATAAAAAATTCAGAAGTTCAAGAATTTATAGATATGATAAAATATGCTTATGAATGTGGTATAGATGCAGTAATTATTCAAGACCCCAGCTTTATTTCAATAATTCGTTCAAATTTTCCCGGACTTCATATTCACATGTCTACACAAGCAGGTGTAATGAACTCTGAACACGCAAATCTATTTTCTTCCATAGATAGAATAAATTTAGCCAGAGAATTAAACAAGAAAAACATAGAATCTATAAGAAAAAACTTCAAGAAAGAACTCGAAGTTTTTATTCATGGAGCTTTATGCGCCTGCGTTTCTGGAAGTTGTTTGTTTTCAAGTCTTTTAGGTGGAAGAAGCGGAAATCGCGGTAAATGCGCTCAACCCTGCAGAAAACTCTACAACAATTCGTTTATGTTATCTACAAAAGAGTTATGTCTCATAGATAGACTTCCAGAATTATTAAATATGAATATAGAATCTCTTAAAATAGAAGGAAGAATGCGTTCTCCTTTCTATGCTTATACAACTGCGAATATCTATAGAAATGCAATAGATTCATTTTATTCGGGTAAGTTTAATGTAACCTCTGAAATGAAGAAAGAATTAGAAAACGCATTTTCAAGAGAGTTTACAGAGGGAAAATTTGCAGATAAATTTGTTTTTAATCCAAAACAGGCTTCAGGAACTTCAAGCATACGGAAAAATATCTATGAAGTTCCAATTAGAAATGTTGGAATTCTTAAAAGAAAAGGTTCAAACAAACTCCCACAAATAAAATCAAAAGAATCCGAAAAAAAGCATATGATAGTTCGTATTTATAATGAAAAAGATGCATTAGTTGCAGACAAATATGCAGATATTATTTGTTTAGACATGTTTGACAAAGATTTTGAAAAGATAAAAGCTAAACTCACAAAACCACTTTATGCAGTTACTCCAAGAATAATGTTTGATTCAGATTTAGATAAAATAACTGAAAGAATAAAGCAAATTACTCCAGATGGTTTGATTGCAGGCAATATGGGTATTATTAATATGAAATTTAATCTTCCAATCATTCTTGATTACAATTCTAATTGCTTCAATGATATTCAGCTTAATTACTATCAATCTCTCAATACAAAACCAATAATGTCCCCTGAACTCTCTTTGAGTCAGCTTGAAGAATTCAAAAACAAAGATTTTATTGTTTTTGTTCACGGAAAAATAAGATTAATGACTCTTGCGCATAATCTTGCTGAAAACAAAATGCAGGACGAAAAAGGTTTTATCTTTTTTCAGAAGCTCATTTTTAATGGAGCAGAGATAATTAACGGAAAAGAACTAGGATTATTCAATAAAATACGCCCTTTAATCAAAAGAGGCATAAATCAGATTTATCTTGACACAGAATCCACTAAAGATGCTTCTCTTGAAGAGATTCTTGAAGTATATGGGCAAATTTTAGCTGGAAAAACGCCGGATGCTTCAATGCTCCAAAAACATTTTAATCTCGGCTGGAGTAAATTGGGTGTTGAATAGATTTTAGTTTCGTGAATATTATTATCTAAACGATTTATTAGTGTAACAAATTCGGAGCAGAAGTTTTAAGCAGAGGTGAGTTTTAGGTTTAGTGAATTATTATAATGATTTTATAAGCACCAGTCAAACTAGAAAATTTAAGCCCTCTTCGTTTTCCCGCCTCTCGTAAACCTATATCTTGGTTTTCTCTGGAAAACCCTAAGTGCTCTTTGGCTCTGTTGCATAGAATGAATTCGCATATTCTTTAGTTTTTCTGCAAGTTTCTTCTTAGCTTCTTCTCTTTCATTCTCATTGTTTTCTTCCATAAAATTTCTAGGTCTACTAAACCGCATTAATGTTACTTTTGTATCTTTCTAAGGGTACTCTGTAAT
>JBBSYA010000047.1:0-10684 GCA_038045485.1 Nanobdellota archaeon | reverse complement strand
ACTAACGACAATTGAAAGGAGGTTTAAAAAATGAAATTTAATTTTAAAAAAATAGCATCAGTAATAGCTACAACAGCTATGCTCGGAAGCACAATTGCTTTCGCAGCTGCTGCATACCCTGCACCATTCGTAAATAATGGAGTTGGAGATGCTGCTATAGTTGTAGGTTCAGGAGAAGGAGTTTCAGCAACTGATACAGTTGCAGCTACAGACCTTGGATCAAGCTTAGATGCTAAAATAACAGCTGCTACAAGCGCTTCATTAAGTGGAACAGGAGATCAAGCTGGAATTGACAGCTCTGCTAGAAAAATATACTACGGAGATGCAATCAACGCTGCTAAAACTTCTTTATCCTCTAGTGAAATGCCAACTGTACTTGCTGATGGAAAAGTAGTATCTTTAACTGGAACTGAATATGCTTATACTCAAAGTATAGTATTAGGAAGTACAGTTAGCCAATTAGGAACAAGTGGAGGAGACTTAAATGATCCTGCATTATATCTTAATGTTGGAACAGATGCTACAGCACCACTTTACAATTATACATTATCTTTCAATAAGAACATTAATACCACTGACGCTACAAACGTACAGGGACAAAAGATTAAGGTTCTTGGAGTTGATTATGTAATTGGAGCAAGCTCAACAGGAACAACATTGTACCTTTATGGTGCAGGTGAAACTGTAAAGCTTACAGGTGGAGAAACAAAAACAGTAACAATTGCTTCAAAAGAGCATGTTATTGAATTGACATCTACAAGTTCAACAACAAGTGCTAAACTTGTAGTTGATGGAGTTGCTAAAACAGTAACAAAAGGTTCAAGCTATGCCTATGCAGGAGACTTAAATGTCTATGTAAAGGATATTACACACCCAGCTTTCGCTGGAGATGTAAGAGATGCTGAACTTATTGTTGGAGCAAATACACTTTTACTTCAAACAAGTCAAACTGTTAAAGTAGGAGCTGATCAGACATCTACTGCTGGAACAAAGGCGACAGTAACTGCATCTGGAGATACATTGTCTTCATTCACAGTATCAGTCGCTATGAAGAAATCCCAATTAGATCAAATAAGTATTGGTGATTCATTCACAGATCCGGTTTTCGGAGGATTAAAGGTACAACTTGTATCTGCAAACCCTTCATTAACAGATTCTGCAAGAACTAAGGTTGTTGTAAGCACTGATAATAATCAGTATGCTTATGTTACATTCACATCTGCAAGAGCAGGCGAGAAAGGAGAACAAAAGCTTACTTATGCAGTTGATAACGATACAAACTCGGCTACAATTCAACCCTTCTTAGCACACCAAACACTTTCTTCAAACAAGGGATATATCCATGTTCTTGAAGGAGAATCTGCAAAGATAAATGATTGGATTATTGTAAATCAAGGAGATGCTGGAACAATATTAAATGTTGATGATATCTCATTTGATACTGCCACATCTGGAACAGTTACATTTAGCGATGCTATCACTGGTGAAAGCCAGAAGGTAACATTAGTTAATGGAACTACTGATAGAGGATACACTAAAACAGGTGTAAACTTCTTCGGAGGAAATGGTTATACAATTGTTGCTAACGATGGAGCTGCTACACCTACTGTTAACATAACATGGAATTCTGCTGGCACAAAAGCCCTATTCCCAAGAATAAAGCTTAAAGATGGCGGATGGATTGCGTTAATGACTCAAACATCAGTCTTAAACGGAACAAATATCATCTATCCTGATGGACAAACAACTTTGTCTACAACAGGAACTAGATTTGATAATGCTTCTATAGTTTTTGCTCCTGGAAATGGAATTGTATGGAACAATACCGTTAATGGTAATGCAACTACTTCTGCAGGCACACCTATAACAGGAATCGGCGGAACATCTGCTTGTGTTTTCAATTCTACAAAAGGACCATCTATATTATACATGGAACCTAAGAAATGGAATGATGGAAGTTATGGAGAATACATATGTATTCCTATGACTACAACTGGAACACTTGAAATTTCTGTTGGTGACCCTGTCATCAATGGATCAGATTCGGGATACCAAACATTAGGCTCAGATACTTATAAAAAAGTAGCTGTTGACCAATATGGTGCTTATGTTACAAAAGAAGATAGAACAAATGAGAACGGAGTTGCTACAATTGCAATACCTGCATCTCAAATGTATCTTGATATCAAATTAACATCTGAAGCTGTTACTGCATCTACTAAAGAAACTGTTAAAGTTGTAAAGGACACAGAAGTATCTTCTGTATCATCTAAAAACTTGATAGTTATTGGTGGATCATGTATCAACCAAGCTGCTGCCATGATATTAACAGGCGCTACAGACGCTGTATGTGGAGATGCTTTCGCTGCATTAACAAATGCCGGAGCAGGTAAATACTTAATCGAAACGGTTAAGAGCCCATATAACGATGCTAAGATTGCTATGTTAGTAGCTGGATACGATGCTGCTGATACAACAAATGCTGTTGCTAAAGTAAAAGAAGGCGCTGAATCTACAGAAGTAGACTCAAAGGCTGTTTACCCATTAAGCACTGCTTAAACAAACAAATTTTTTATTTTTCTTTTTTTTTCTTTTTTTTCGCTTCTACTCGTAAGAGTATTTTTTATGTTATCGGGGTTACTAAAATCCTCTTACTCAGCCAGGAAGCTCTTAGTTTTTAGTTTCGTAAACCCAATATTTGACGATATTAATAATGCACTAATTCTGGATAAAAGTTTCGAGTAGCAAAGTCGCTTAGGGATTCAGAAGGTTATTAATTATTCTTAACACAACCTAACTTAAAAACCTAAACTTCATCTCAATTAAGCTTTTATATTGGATAGAATTCAGTTTTCTTATGGCAGCAACAATAAGTTTGTGCATATATGTCAAGAATGAAGAGAAAAACATGGCTTCTTTTCTTGAGAGTGTCAGGGGTTTGGCTGATGAAATTATTATAGCAGATACTGGTTCTTCGGATAAAACTATTGAAATAGCTAAACAATTTGGATGCAAGGTTCTTAATTTTGAGCAAAAAGAAGGTCAATGGATTGATGGTGCTATGAATCTTGCATTAGAAAATGCTTCAAAAGATTGGGTTCTTATATTAGCGCCTGATGAAAGAATATCTGAAATAGATTTTAAAAATGTAAAAATTCTTACAGAAAGCAAAGAATATGCAGGATACTATCTTATACAAAGACAATATAATAATGATGTTGGAATAGCGAGATGGATATCTTCAAAAAATGATGGCTATCCTGAAAGCAAAGTCGCAAATGGCTGGTATGAAGTCCCTGCATTAAGACTTTTTATTAACGACAAGAGAATAAAGTCAGCAGGCATACCTCATGACATAGTTGACGATAGTGTTAAGGCAATAGGCAAAACCTGCCTGACAAATATACCGATTCACCACTATGGGGAATTAAACAGAAAGGGGCTTGGAAAGGCTGAGAAATATATTGGATTTTTAACACAATTTGCTGAACAACCTAACAACAAAGAAAAGTTTTTTACATACTATCAAATTGCGTGCGAATATCTTGGAAAAAAGGATTTAACCCTCGCAGAAGAATATCTTAAAAAATCTATCGAACTTAATGGAGAATATTTTCTCTCTCTGTTTAGTCTTGGAAGTCTATATTTAAAACAGGCAAAATTAGATGAAGCTGAAAAATTATTATTAAAAGCTTCAGGAATTAAACAAACCTCTGAAGTCTATAACAATCTTGGAATAATCTACTCTGAAAAAAAGGAAATAAATCGGGCTATAAAAAAATTTGAGAGGGCTATTGAATTAAATAAAGAATCTGCTGATGCAAATTTTAACCTTGGATTAGCGCATCTTAAATCTGGAAAGGAGAATAAAGCTCGTTCTTATTTTGAGAGGGCTATTGAATTAAATCCGGAATATAAGAAACGTGTAAGTTTTAATTAAGTTTATATATTGAAACAAATAATATAAAATAGCAAAATAACATTCAAAAAGCAACTAAAAGCTTCGCTTTGACTTACAAGCTTTTTGAAATTCTGGAAATTCTTAATTTCCAGAATGTTCTTTTTGCAAGCAAAAATAACATGATTAGAAAAATAATGAGCGCTGAAGAAATCGAAGCTAAAGATAAAAGGAATAAAAAGATAATTGTTATTGTTTTAGGATTGATAATGCTCCTTAGCTCTCTTAGTTATGCTTTTTTAAGTTTTGAACAGGACGATTCTGGAACAGGAACTACAGGAGAAAAAGTTAGTTTTAATGGTTTAGACTTTTCAGAAACAGATTATGGAACCTGGACTTTTAGCATAAGTGAATATAATTTTGAAACAAAATATAATCCTGAAGAAACATTAAATATATCTGTAGTTCTGACAAAAAATTTGCAGGCGTATTCTAATCTTGCTCTTTATTTCGGGGCAGATAATCTGGAGGATATTGAAACTGCTGGAAATTCTGAAATTATCCAGAATATAGGCGGCTTTTTATTAAAATATCAGACTTCCTGCTTGACAATTAATTGCACAGAAAATTTACCTATTAAAAATTGTTCCACTGATAATGTTATCATATTCCAGAAAGCAGAAAAAACTGCAATTAATGAAAATGAAAAATGTATTTATATAAAATATACTTCTGGTGATGAATTAAGAGCCGCTGATGCTTTTATTTTTAAAATACTTGGTGTGAGATAACTTTTTTTAAATTTCTGCTGTGCAAATATACTAAAAATTATTATTAATTCATTAAAACCAATTAGGATTGCTCATCTCTAGTAAGACTTGTTCTGCGGAGGATTTGAATTCATAAAAATAAAAAAATCAGAAAAACAAAGCGCACCACACCTTAAAAGGTGTGGTTTGAATACGCTTGTTTTTCGGATTCTCCGAAAGAAATACGCAGTAAAACAACCGCAACATAAATGTTGCAGATTTCTTTCAGTGATTAAGGGTATTAATTATACTGGATAAAGTCATATAAGATTAAACCACCTCATTCCAGTTTAATCATTTCCCCATATTTGGGATTCAATTCTATTGCTCTTTTAAATTCTAAAAATGCTTCTTTCCGGTTATCCATTTGATGATAAGTTAAGCCGAGATTAAAATGAAAATCTGCGTTTTTAGGGATAAGAGCTATCGCTTTCCTAAAATACTCTATGGATTTATCAAATTCTCCCTCTTTACCGAAGATTATGCCTAAATAATTAAAAGTCATTGAATTTAGTTGAAGAGATTCTGCTTTTTGCATACTTTCTTTTGCTTCTGAAAGCTTATTCTTTTTTAGATAGATTATTCCAAGTTCTAACCAAGATTGAGCAAAAGAGGGATTATCGTTAATCGATTTTTTAATGTATTCTTCTGCCTCATCTAATTTGTTTAGAGTGTTTAATTGAGCACCGATTTGATAATCCTGAAAAAAGCCACCATGATAATTATTTTTCTCCAATTCAAGATAGAATTCAACTCTATCCTTTCCACGATTTAGCAATCCGAAATGATGTATTGGAATATCTGTTTCTGCAAATTTTCCAATTTTTGTCAAGGATTTCTCTACACTATCGTGAACTACTCCTGCAAATCGTATTTGAGAGTTATTTTTGAATAGCCTTATCATTCTTGTTGGACTATATCCATTTGCAACTTTGCTTTCAGCATAAGAATCTTCGAAAGAAGAAGTCCAGTTAGGAGAGCCAATTTCATTAGTATAGTTTCGCTGTATAAATGAAAAGCCCATATAATCTTTAAGGGCAGTTAGTTTTTTTATACTATCAAAATCCTTATCAGATAATTTTTCATCTGCGTCCAAAACTAATATCCATTCTTTAGTAGCCTTTTGTAAAGCATAATTTTTAGCTTCGCTAAAATTATTAGTCCATTCAAAATCATATATCCTATCGGTAAACTCGGCAGCTATGGCTTTTGTATTGTCTGCTGAACCTGTATCTACAAGAACAATCTCACTAACTAAATATTTTACGCTGTTTAAACAGTCTCTAATCGTAGATTCATTATTTTTAGTGATAATGCACAAACTTATTTCAGCCATTATCTTTAAAGAAGTAATTTTGTTTATAAGGATTATTATCTTTTATAGACACTATTTACCAACAATATTTATAAACCCAATTTCCTAATTTAAGTAATGGCAAAGAAGAGAGTTCAAAAAGAAAAAAGTGAAGAAAAAACAAATCTTAAAACGAATTTTTTCAAGGAAAATTCAATAGTTTTTGGAACGATTATTGTCGTAGCAGTTATAGTTATTGCTGCGCTTCTAATTATAAGAACTGCTAATCACTTTGAATATAATGGCGTAGAATTTAACAAAAGAAACAGCGGAGATATTGTTCTTTATACTGCTAAAATTCCTGTAGAAGATTACTACGGCAATATCCTTGAATATAGACAGGTTGATTTTAGAAATAAGCCTCAGGCATTAGAAGGCATAAATATGTATAATGGGACTATTAAAATATTAGATGCAGATTTAACCTATATTAGTTATGGTAATCTTAACTCCTGTGAAGACACTATTCTTGCTGGAGCAGACCTTGGAATTTTCCTGGCTACTATCGGCGTAGATTATAAGGCTGCAGTTGATGATATTACTTATAAGAACAGCACAAATACTCCTTATGTCAACTGCAATACAAATCCCCTTAACACAGTTATTTACATTCATTCTGGAAATGAGACTAAAATAACCAAAAGGATGCTTAGTTGTTATGATATTCAGTATAAAGATTGCGATATTCTTCCAGCTGTTGAAAAATTTGAGCTGACGATGTTAGAGCAGTATATGGATAGAATTTAAGACTTTTATTTCTATATTTCTTAATAAGCTATTAGACATAATTACCCCCACAACTTATTTTGAAGAACCCTTATTAAAATAAATTTTCCAAGGTTATTAATAATCTAAAATAACTAATCGGTGAGAAGCTTTTTTAAGATAAATTTAAAGATTTGCCCTTTTATTTTTATTAATTTTGTAGCGAATATACTCAGTTACTAAAGGACTTATTGAAATTAAAACTATTGCAAGAATTATCAATGAAAAATGCTCCTTAACAAAAGGCAAACCGCCAAAGAAATAACCTGCGAAAAGATTAACTGCAACCCAGAGCAATCCGCCGATTATGTTGAATCCCAAAAATCTAACATATTCCATTTTGCCTATGCCTGCAACAAATGGTGCAAAAGTCCTTATAATCGGCATAAATCTCGCGAGAATAATTGTTTTTCCGCCATGCCTTTCATAAAATTCTTTTGTACGCAAAAGATATTCTCTCTTGAAGAACCTGCTTCTTTCCTGGAAAACCTTTGGACCAAGATAATGACCTATTGCATAGTTGACTGTATCTCCAATTATCGCTGCTGCACTAAGCAATACAAAAAGAAGGAATACTTCAAGATATCCCCGGCCAGCAAGGGCTCCTGCTGCAAAGATAAGTGAATCTCCTGGGAGAATCGGTGTTACAACAAGACCTGTTTCTGCAAAAATAATAATAAATAATATTGGATAGGTCCATAATCCATACGAGATTATTATGCTACCAAGATTTGCATCAATATGCAGGAAAAAATCTATTAATATCTGAAAAATGTTCATTTGTTTTTAATGTTTTTAATTAAAGTTTTAAAGTCTGTATAAACAGGTATTCCTCTTATTTTAAAGATTGCTGTTGATGAAAACCATATGATTAAGACTAAAATCGTGCTTAGAAAATACCAAAAAAACTTATGAATAATATCAAAATAAACATAATCTTTTATAAACAAGACTGAAAGAATAAAAATTCTGAGGACATTTACTAATAAAAGAGCTGCGAAAGAGAAAATAAGCAGTTTTATTCTGTTTTTTATCTTCATAGGCGTTGTAAAATTAAGAATAAACAAGAGAAAATAAGCAGATACTGCGACGCAAGCAGGAATTATAGCTATTTGAAAACCTTGAACAAAGATTGTATCTGCTGAAACCGCGGAGCTATAAAGAAAATTAAGGAGAAAATTTACTGGATAGATTGTAAGTTTCAAAAAAACATCGTAGAATGCCGAAGAGAACATCATAAAAAGTGCGATTAGAAGAAGGAGAAGATAGCGAATAAATATGAAAACAGATTGATTATTCGAACTTCTTGCCATCATTAATCAATAGGAAATCTATTTAAATAATTAACCTAATATAACTCTATGAAAAAGAGGGCGATGTTGATTAGCATAGCTATAATTTTAGGAATAGTCTCGTTATTCTTTGATAAAACTCTTGCAGGATTCTTTATGTCTCTGCAGAATCCGGCTATTACTGCGGTATTAATGTTTTTTGAGCCAACATCTTTTGTTATTGCATTTGCGGGCGTTATGGTTATTTTCTCGCTTCTAAAGAAAAAGAAAAATTACATTTTTCCGATTTGCTTTTCTTTAATTATTTCAACACTTGTCTCTTACAGCCTGAAATTCATAATCATGAGACCAAGACCCTTTAATTTTGTAGAATATCTTCCAATATTTAATTTAATTGACTATTCTTTTCCAAGCAGTCATTGTGTAGCCATATTTGCACTGCTTCCTATACTCAACAAAGGATTCAAGAATCTTCGCTATCTATGGCTTGCTGTAGCGTTAATAGTAGCGTTTACGCGGCTATATTTCGGAGTTCACTATCTTTCAGATGTTATTCTTGGCAGTGTAATTGGATATGTTATGGGGCTGTTGATTGCGAGAAAAATGGAGAAAACGGATAAGAAATAGGGAGTTTAGAGAAGCTTCGCCAATAGATTAATTTTATTAATACAACAATTTCTGGAGCAGAAGTTTCAAGTAAAGCAAATCTTGTTCAAGCAGCCAAGCCTGAGTGTTTATTATTGGATTATTAGTTTCGTTATGGAATTAATAAACAAAGTCAAATTAAATATCTTAATCCTAAAACTTCTTAATAATTCATTAAACCCAATTCGGCTTGTTATTACATTATTAATATTTGGCTTATAGAATAGGGGGCGTTAGCCTAATTAGAATAGGGGGGGCGAATTTAATAGAATAAGATTAAATACAAATTAAATATAAATAAAACTAAAAACAAAAATTAATTTTTCTTAGATAAACTAACAATCGCAACGATTATTGCAATTACTAATACTAAGATTATAAGAGCAATTAAGTAAATATACCAATATTGCTTAAGGTTATTCATTATTGCTTGGCTTGTAAGTCCTTTTTCAAGAGCTAATTGAACAGTCTTTTCTGTTGTGTATGTTCCTGAAGTTGTTTTTATTGTAAATGTTTGATCGCCTTCAGCAGCATTAGAGTTAATATTCAAGTAAACATTAACTTTCTTTTCTTCGCCAGCATTTAATGTGAATGTTTTTGGGTCAATTTCTGCAAGTGTAGACCAAGCAGTGTTTCCTGTAACATCAATTGTATATGCTGCTGTTGCTGTTCCTGTATTCTTGATTGTAGCTTCAATTATAACCTGATTTCCGATTACTGCTTTTGGTGTTTCAGCACTGAATCCAGCAGTTACTGTTGCAGTTACTGGTGGAACGCATCCTTCTACAATTAAATCAACTTCGTAAGCATCTGATTCTTCTCTGAATGTATCTGAAGAATCGCTGTATTTGAAATGTGTTTCAAGATATACTGTGTATGCTTTTTCTGCAGCATTTGTTGGAATAAGGAAGCTGAATGATACTTTGTTTGAATCTCCTTCATCAAGAGCAAATGTAGATGTTGTTAGATTTACGCCTAACAAAACATTTGTTGCTTTAACATAAACTTTATCTTCATCATTACTTCCTACATTGATTGCTGTGCCTGTTATTGTAACTTCTTGTCCACAAGGAACTGAAGCTGAATTTATTTCTAAATCCTTAAGAATAACATCGTAGCTGTTCTTTTGAATTTGAACATTTTGATTATATTGTGAATTCCAGTTATCTTTGCAAACTGAATTTTCAGTTCCATCTTCATATACTTTAACATAAAGTTTGTATCTGTCTGAAGAATCTTCTAATTCTGAAATTGGAACTTCTATTGTGAAATCTTCTGTTGTTGAGCTTCCTTCATCAAGGCTGATATCTTTTTCTAAATCGTCTTCATTATCCATATCAACAAAAGTATTATCAACAGAGTCGTACAATGATAATTTAACTACTGCATCAATTGAGTCGTCAGAATCTGCTGTATTTTCGAATTTAACTTTAACAGCTATAGTTACTGTATCTGCTGGTTTCCATTCCCAATCATCATCTGAAGATGTATCCTTAACACTTGTTATTTCAAGATATCTTGTTGTGTTTGTAGATGAACCATTTGAACAGAAAGTTTTCACAATCTGAACTGGAACTATTTGACTTGTAGAAGAGTTAGAAACATTAATTGAACCAGTATAAGCTTTTCCTAAAAATAAGCCAGTATAAGTTGAAGCAGGTATGCTTGTTGTTAAAATAAGATTAGAAACTGAAGTTGTTGGTGTTATTGATGAAGTTCCTTCAAGAGTTATTGAAGTAGCTAATGCAGTTCCATTAATAACTGATTCAGTAACTGAAGTTGTAGGTTGATAGAAATTTGCTGCGCTAACTAAAGCTAAGCTTAATAGAAGTGCACTGAATAAAACTGCAAATAACTTTTGTGTTTTCATTTTGTGTTGTAACTCTATAATTAAGACGCTTTATAAATCTTTCTATTTTCC
>JBBSYA010000046.1:0-2019 GCA_038045485.1 Nanobdellota archaeon | reverse complement strand
TTGTTTTGAAGTTCTTTAGCGTTGTCTAACACAATATTGATGTGTATGTCAAACGCAACAAGAGTTCCAACAATTTGCTTGTCGTTCTTCAGTTGCACCAAAATTTCTTTACCTTTAGAATGATTTAACATATCCAAGGGTCTTTCAATTCCGTTAACCATAATTTGCTATAATTCTCTTGGTTTTTAAAGATATGGGTAATTCTCCTATATATTTTGAGAATTAGACAGATAGAAAATTTATTAATTTTCTATATCTTTTATCCAGAATACAACTTTCAATCAAAAGGTATTTAAACGTACTTTAAATCAAATTTTTATGAATAAAGGAAGAAAGATTAGTGGAGGAAGATATCATGCTAATCGAAAGTCTAAAAAATATGAATTAGCCGGAATCCCAAGAATAGTAAAGCTTCGTGAAAAGAAAATGAAAGTTCTTAAAACTCGAGGCGGACATATAAAAAATGTTCTTCTTTCTGCAAATATAGCTAATGTTACAGATAAAAAAGGCAAAACAAAAAAAGCTAAGATAACTAATGTTGTAGAAACAAAATCTAACCGATTCTTAGCAAGACAAAATATTCTTGTTAAGGGCGCTATTATCGATACTGAACTCGGAAAAGCTCGAGTAACAAACAGACCAGGCCAAGAAGGCAGTGTTAATGCTGTTTTAATTGAGTAGATAATTTTAAATTCTTCCGACGATAAAATTTTACAATAGGCAAAGCTTTATATACCCAATCTGCTCATTTCCTTTATAAATTTAACTCTTACTAACTAAAAAACTTAACAATGAGCGCTATAAAAAAATGTCCAGATTGTGGAAGCACAAGTATTTATTATGACGATCAAAAAGGTGAAGTTATTTGCAATGATTGTGGATTAGTTCTTGAAGAAAAAATAGTAGATACTTCTCAAGAAATGCAGGGTAGTTTTGATGGTGAAGAAAAGAAAGGCAGAGGCGGAGCACCATTAAGTGACCAAAAATTCGATAAAGGATTGACTACAAATGTTGGAGAAATTTCAGATATCTATAAACTTAAAACAGATGATACTCGAAAATTCTTAAGATTAAAGAAATGGCAAGAAAGAGTTTCAACTTCTATTGAAAGAAATCTTAGATTAGCAATGTCTGAATTAAGAAGAGTTGCGAGTTTCCTTAATTTACCTCCCGTAGTAAGAGATGAAGCTGCAAGAATCTATAATTATGTTTTACAGCGAGGATTAGTTCGTGGAAGAAGCATGGAATCTGTTATTGCTGCCTGCATTTACTCTGCATGCCGTTCCTATAATATTCCAAGAACTTTAGATGAAATCAGTAATGCGAGTGATGTAGAAAGAAAAGAAATTGGAAGAACCTACAGATTCATTATTAGAAAAATGGGAATTAAATCAACTCCAAGTTCGCCTAAAGATTATATTTCAAGATTCGCAAATGTTTTGCATTTATCTCCAAAAACTCAAAGTGAAGCAATAAAAATTTTAGGAAAAGCTGAAACAAGCGAACTTACAAGTGGAAGAGGTCCTGCTGGAATTGCTGCTGCCGCACTTTATGTTGCTGCTTTATTAAACGATGAAAAGAAAACCCAAAGAGAAGTTGCAGATGTTGCAGGAATTACCGAGGTTACAATTAGAAATAGATACAAAGAACTTCTTGATAAATTGAATTTAGAAGAAAAAATGAAGATTAAAGAAGCAGAAGCTCGAACAGAAAAAGAAAAGTTAGAGAAAGCTAAGAAAAAGAAATAATTCTAAATCAGTTACATTTTTATACGAAGAATTCTGCATAAATCCATGCGGGGATGCCGGAGCGGTCAAACGGACCTGGCTTAGGACCAGGTGCTTAGTGCTTCTTAGGTTCGAATCCTAATCCCCGCATTTATGCTATCGAAGATAGCAAGATAAGAACTCCTTGAGTTCGAATCACTTCAAAATATACTTGTTTTGAAGTATCAGAAAATTCTCAATTTTCTGAGCTAATCCCTGCATTTAATTCACTATCTTTATTTATTTAGAAATA
>JBBSYA010000045.1:0-12819 GCA_038045485.1 Nanobdellota archaeon | reverse complement strand
TACAGAGTACCCTTAGAAAGATACAAAAGTAACATTAATGCGGTTTAGTAGAGTTAAGAATTAAAGATTAATCTATTCTCCTTACAAGGCCATTATTAGCATTAACTTCAAGCATATCGCCATCCTTAAAAATTTCTGTTGCGTATTTTGTTCCAACAATACAGGGAACTCCAAATTCTCTTGAAACAACTGCTGCGTGACTCATCATTCCGCCCTCATCAGTTACTATTGCAGCCGCTTTTTCCATCAATACCACCATTTCAGGGCCTGTTGTATCTGAAACTAAAATATCTCCTTTCTCAAATTTATAAAAATGCTCCTCTGGATTAAATGACAGGGGAATTATTTTGGCTCGGCCTCTAACAAAACCCCCATATGCAGGAACTCCAAAGATTTCATTTTTTGGAATCTCTTTTTCGAGTTCTCTTATTTTTTTATATGCACTTCCTTCGGAGATTAAATTCATCTTTCCATTTTCGAGTGAAACATAAGAATAAACATGTCTGCCTGAAACATCGGGAATGCTCTTGCCGCTCAAACAATCTTTTACTTCTTCAAGAGTCATACAAATTGAATCCTGCCGATTAGTTAATTCCATCATCCTGCCAATAGTTTGAGCAAGGATAGAATCATTTCCCATCATTACGGCATTCATAATCTTTCTCAAATCAAATTTAAGGTGCTGCATAGAGATAATATAACTCGCTAAATTTTTCTTTTCTTCGGGCCATAAACTAATATCAACCTTACCTGATAAAAGATTTTGAAAATTAAATTTTTTGCCCATATAGACCTCAAGCTCTTTTTCCACCTTAGAAAAGTAAACAAATTCGGTTTTTCTATAGTGCTCTATAAAATTTTTGCCTGCATTAAAAATTTTATCAAGAAAATTAGAAAATGCAATATTATCCATGAGACTTACATTTTCTTCTGAAAGACTCTGCATTTCTTTAGCTTTTTCTAAAGCCTCTTTCTCAAATTCCTTAAAGAATCCTGGCTTCAATGCAAAAGAAAAACCCTCTTCTGCAAGTTCTTTTAACTTCTGCTCGGAAACGTAAAATACCCATTTTCCATTTATTATGGTTACAATTGGCTGAAAAGAACTATATGCTCTAAGAAATAGATCGGTCATAAATATGTCGTTCTGGGGCAATTTGAATATCGGCTCGTATTTCATGTTAATAGGCAGCAAGTCTAGTTATAAAATCTTTTTATAGCGCCAAAAGTTGCTATTTCAAGTTTAGCTGCGAGCTCCCAATGCTGCTTAAAAGACATAAAAAAAGGGTCCTCAAATTCGCCTATATTTTCTATTAAGGGTTTATAGTTTGTTTGTGAGTACATTGCCTGAACCCCCTGCAAATTTCTTTTGCCATTTACAAGAATTAGTTCTGCATGAGGTCTGACTATTGTTTGTTTTGGATGTCTTAATCTTTCTTCATCGCCATAATGAACTAATTTTTTTAACCATAATATCTCCCCAACTCTATCTAATTCACTCTCAGATAATTTATCTATGATTGGCATAACTATTGCTCTTACGGTTCTGCCGGCTCTTAAATCATCTTCCTGTTGAGGAGTTATAACTCCTGCACCAATCATTGCTGGAATATAAGGTTCCACTGCATTCTGAATCTGTTCATCAGTAGCAGTTTTCAGAAAATCTACAGAAGTTCCACTTGAATCAACATTAACATCATAGTATCCTAATCTTGACAACTCTCTTTTAGCAACAGCTGCTTCGATAGGGCTTCTGCCCATATTTCCTCCGCAAACAAATTCTAAATCGTTGTACATTTTATTATCCTAAGAACTCTAGTGTTCTTTTACGAACACCTCAACTAACTAATTTATTTCTTTCTAACAGGTCTTAATGCATTGCTCTTGCATTTTCTGCATCTAACTTTGCCGTTAATAACTCTGATTGGTTCTGTTCTTATTTTTGCCTTGCAATTCTGGCATACAAAAATATTCTTGAAAAGTCTTGCTTGTGCTGCTGGAATTTTTGCCATGTTTTATTATAACTTCCTCTTAATTACTTTAATTCTTTCATCAACAATCATATATTCAACTTGGTCTTCAGGAGCAAATGTGCCCTTTGCTTCTTCCATAATTGGCATATCCATTGTTTCAAATGTTTCTAAATCCATAATATTAGCCATATCGCCAGCAGGAGTTATTGATAAAACTTGGGCTTTCTTTTTTTCAATAAGAGGAACATCAAATCTTTCTGAACCAGGAACAGCTACTATTCTCTTTTTACCATCGAGAACTCCGATTGCTTCAATTCTGCACTTAGAAGCGCCGTGTTTTCCTGTTTTGGAAACATCATTACTTCTAACAATACATGCATTTCCTTCAACTAAGATTGTTGCACCTGTTCTTGCTTCGTGTGCTGTAATCAATTTCATTGCCATAACAAACTTAAAAAAAGTAGATTTATAAACCTTACTTGTTAGCCTTATTCATGACAACAAAAAAACACGATTTCGTTGAAATAGAGTTTTTAGCAAGAAACCTTGGAAATAATGAAATTTTCGATACAAATATTCCTGCAGAAGCTAAGAAAATTGGCTTGGAAATGAATTCAAAACCTTTTATTATAAGTATTGGAAGAGGGATGGTTGTAAAAGGTTTTGATGAGGCTCTTGAAGGAAAGGAAGAAGGAAAAAAATACACAATAAAAATTTCTCCTGAAAAAGCATTTGGAAAAAGAGACCCTCGTTTAGTTCGATTGATTCCTATGAAAGTATTCGCAGAGCAAAAAATCTATCCTCAACCTGGAATGACTCTTGCATTAGATAATAATTTAGTAAAAGTAGTCAGTGTTTCTGGTGGAAGAGTTATGGTTGATTTTAATAATCCTGTTGCTGGAAAAGATGTAGAATATGAATTTACTATTAAAAAAATAATAACTGATGATAAAGAAAGAGTTTTAGCTATTCAGAGATTTTTATTCGGACATGAATTTAAATTCGAGTTAGAGGAAAAAGACGGAAAGAAAAAAATTATTTTTGAAGATATGAAATTAGTTCCTGTTCTAAACGCATTTAAGCATAAGTTCAAGGAAATTTTAGATATGGAAGTTGAGATTCTTGCTAAAAAGGAAAAGGCTTAAGAGAAAAAAGAAGAGGTTAAAGCTTAATTTTTAGTTTAATACTCGCCTCGCTAACGCTCGGCTCGTAATTTGGCTTCGCTTATAATTACTCTGCTCGAAATCTGCGCTTGCTTGATTGCTCACTTGAAACTTATTAATAATACCTAAACACCGATTCGAATTTTTTTTTAATTATTAGTTTTGTTATTAATTAAATTTACTCGTGCCCGCACTTTTGAGTCTTTATCTGAATTTTCTAAAAGTGCAAACACTCGGCGAAGCCTCTCTTGAGAAAAGTGAGCCCGAAGGGCGAGCGAGTGTGGGATTTAAAAATCATAAAATTCTAATATTGTTATGGATTATATTCAAAAGTTAGATTCTATTATTCGAGAAGCCTTGAAAAAGGATAAGAGTGGACACGATTATGCTCATGCGTTAAGAGTTCTTAGAAATGCTGAGGAAATTGCGGCAAATTATCAAGAAGTAGACTCTGAAGTATTAACTGCCGCATGTTTATTGCATGATATTGCATTTGAAGAGGGTTGGGTAAAAGACCATCATATTGTTGGAGCAGAATTAGCAGGGCCAATCCTAGAAAAAATTTATTTTCCTAAAATTAAAATAAAAAGAGTGCAAATAGCAATAGAGGACCATGTGGGAAATATAAGTGAGCCAATAAGGGAGAATTCAGAACTTTCCATTGAATCTAAAATTTTAAGAGATGCAGATAACATTGATGCTCTTGGGGAAATTGGATTGCAAAGGGCAATTTCTTTTAATACTTCTGCAAATCGTTCAAGATTCAAATCTAAGAACGATGGTTTCCAGGATAGTCTTTATGGTGCTATAAAAGGAATGTTAACTTGGTCAGATAAAATGCTAACTCCTGAAGGAAGAAGAATTGGGGAATCCAGATTACCCGTTATGAAAGACTTTCTTAAACAACTTGAAAAAGAATACTCTTAAAAACAAAATGATCACCAAAAAAAATCTCGAACTCTTAAAAAGACAGCACTATCGTGTTGCTGGAAAACATTCTGCTGTGCAAATATGCAGATGGACAAAACATTCTCTTATTGGAGAAGGCGAATGTTATAAGTATAAATTTTATGGTATTCCTTCTTGGAGATGCTGTGAGATTTCTCCGAGCGCCGTTTGGTGCGATAATTCTTGTCTACACTGTTGGAGAGCAGTAGAAGCAACGCAAGGAAATAAAATGAATTCTAAAAATATTGATGAACCTAAATTAATTATTGAAGAATGCATAAAAGGTAGAAATAAACTTATTACGGGGTTTGGTGGGCATAATCGACTTGATAAGAAAAAATACGAGGAAGCTCATGAGCCTATGCATTTTGCTATTTCACTTATCGGTGAGCCGACACTCTATCCAAAGATTGGAGAGATGATTGCAATGCTGAGAAAACAAAGGAAAACAAGTTTTATTGTTACAAACGGACTGCATCCTGAAATGCTTAAAAAAATGGAAAAGAAAAATCAGCTTCCAACACAGCTTTATGTTTCATTAAATTCGAGCAATGAAAAAGAATATACTCAATGGCATAAATCCTCGATGAAAAACGCCTGGAAAAAATATAATGAAACTTTAGATTTTATTAATAGGATAACAAAAAAAGGAAAAAGAACGGTTTTTAGAATGACTCTTGTTAGAAATATGAATATGGATGATAAACATATTGAAGAATTTGCAGCCCTCATCAAAAAAGCCGGAGTTATGTATGTTGAGGTAAAAAGTTTTATGAGCTTGGGTTCTGCTCGAGCGAGAATGGGCTATGATACTATGCCCAAACTTGCAGAAATAGAAGCTTTTGCAAAAAAACTTGCAAAAGTTACAGGTTATATTGTTCTTGACAAGCATATGCCTTCGAGAATTGTTCTTCTCGGAAAGAATAAGACTGCGAAAAAACGGATGAAGATAACTAGCCGAGAGTTTTAGTCCCATAGTTTATAAATCCTGAAATTCTGAAAATAATATGGATAAAAATTATATTTTCTTTGATACAACCCAAAGCCTATGTCCTAAATGCAAGAAATTAATTGATGGCAAAATAGTTGTCGAAGGAAAAAATGTGTATATGCTTAAAGAATGCAAAAGCCATGGCAAATTTAAAATTCTTCTTAGCACAGATGCAGATTATTACATTAATTCCCTAAAATTCAACAAACCTGGACAAATTCCAGAACATATCGAAAAAAGAGTTTCAAAAGGATGCCCACATGATTGTGGATTATGTGATGCTCATGAACAGCACACTTGCCTTGGATTAATCGAAATTACTGATTGTTGCAATCTTGATTGTCCTGATTGTTTTGCAGCATGCTCGAGCAAGAATAAAAAACCTAAATTTATGAGTCTTGAAAAATTCAAAGAACTTTTGGAATATTATAAGAAATGCGAAGGCGAGCCACAAGTTCTACAAATTTCAGGTGGCGAGCCAACATTACATCCTCGAATATTAGATATGATAAAACTTGCAAAAAAATATGTTAAACATGTTATTCTTAATACTAACGGCATTAGAATTGCGAATGATGAAACTTTCTGCAAAGAACTCAGCAAACTTACTCCTAATTTTGAAGTCTATCTGCAATTTGATGGCTTAAGAAAATCAACATATCTTAAGTTAAGAAAGCAGGATTTGCTTGAAAGCAAGCTAAAGGCAATAGAAAACTTAAGGGAGAATAAAATCGCAATCACACTCGCTATGACTATTAAAAAAGGTGTAAATGAAGATGAAATTCCTAATATTTTGAGATTCGCTCTTGGAAAAAGTTATGTCCGAGGAATTTGCTATCAATCACTCACCTGTGTTGGCAAAAGTAAATCCCGAGCTGATGAAAAGATAACTACTACTGAAATTATAGAACAGCTTGAGAAAACTAAAATTCTTGAGAAAAAGGACATGATTCCATTACCTTGCTCTCATCCGCATTGCTGCAGTTTAACTTATCTGCTTAGAAAAGAAGGAAGAGTTATTCCGCTTACAAGATTAGTTGATTTTAATAAAAATATGGATTTCATTAAGAATACGATGTATACTAATCCACAACATATGGTTAAACAATTAGGTAGAAAAATATTCAGCATGTCTTTTAATTCTTACAAAGATTTAAGTGGATTATCCTGTTGCGCCCCAATAACTGCTATTTTTAATAAAAAGAAGCTTAGCCAGTTTGCAAATCATGAGATGTTTAGAATTGTAATAAAACCCTTTATGGATGCTAATACCTTTGAAACAAAAAGAGTAATGAAATGCTGTATTCATTTTATATTGCCAAGCAAAACTCTTGTTCCATTCTGCGCATATAATACTTTATATAGAGAAAAAAATATTAAATAAAGATGATAGATTTAAACACGCTTGAATTTTATTTTGGAAAGATAATCGGATTATGTGTAATAGCTATCCTCTTGGCGGTTTTTATTTCATTTGTTAAATTTTCTTTTCAGAAAGAGGGCAAGAAAAAAATAACTCTGATTGATACGTTTACAATGCTTTTGTTCGCATTGTTATTTACTGTTGTTGTTAGAAAAAATATAGGTGATTTTTCAGTTGAAATCTATTGGCTAAGACTTACTCTTATGATAATTGGTTTGATATTAACTTTAGCTGGAACTATTTTTAATATATACGGAAGATTCTGTCTTTCTAATAATTGGAGTAATCAAATAAGGGTTTGGAAAAAGCAAAAGCTGGTTGTAACTGGCGCTTATTCAATAGTAAGACATCCATTATATGCTTCATTAATTTGGCTTTTTTTCGGAGTTTCATTAATTTATCTGAACTGGCTTTCCTTAGTTCTTAATGCGCTAATCTTTATTCCTATGATGATTGTTCGTGCTAAGCAAGAAGAAAAGATTCTTGGAAAGAGTTTCAAAAATCATAAAGATTATCAAAAAGAGGTAGGAATGCTTTTCCCAAAATTAAAGAAATTCCGCGAATATTTTGAAAGAAATACACTGATGGCTGTCAATAAACTTTGTGCTGCTATGTTTCTTTATCTGGCTTTTTTTCTTAAAATTCCAATACTGGCCATAATTGGAGCATTAATTGCAATATTCCCCTTGATAATGACGTTTACTAATTATGAACAAGTAAAATATTGCACTAATCCAATAAGCAGGTGGATAAAAATGAGATTTACTTCTGAGGTTTATCAGAACGATATTAATGAAATAAGATTTTCGCTTATATTCGGATTTTCTGTTCTCATTTGGGGAATCCTTGATGTTTATTTGGGCAGGGCTATTTTAGGCTACAGATTAATATTAGCAATAGCTATATTCAAAACTATTTCGGGATTAGGCTTCTGCGCAGGAATTTATTTATATAATCTTTTGAAATATTGCCCTATTTGCAACTTCAAAAAGCTTTTATTCAAAAAACAAGAATGTAAAGACGGAAGTTGTGAAATCAAAAACTAATAAAAATTATTTCTTTTTCATAAGCCAATAAACAGTTAATAGTTCTATTACTACAAATGCCCCAATAGAATAATAAATTATCGGCAAGAATTCCACAAAACTTGTCATCGTTACGATAATTAATATAATTGGAACGAGAACAGAGATAGCCAATCCACCCAAAAATAATTCTCTTTTTTTCTTATAAGAGCAAGCAAAGATACTCCAAAGAACTAATCCTAAAAGTGAGGGTATTCCTGTTGCTCCTGCAATTCCTAAAAGATTTTGTTCAATATAAAGTCCGCCAAGCATAAAAACTGCTTCTACAACAAAGAAAAGAATTATTCCTAATACGAAATTGAATAGTTTATCCTCTTCAGAAGTTTGTGCTACTAATTTTTGTGTTTTTACCTTTCTTTTTTTAGCCATATCTTAGAGAATGAAGCATTATTTATAAACCTTGCTTTCTTTTTCGAATCATGGTATTTGAAGAGGTAAATTTTTTCGTTATTCTTGGAACGATTATTGGCGCATATGTTTATTATCTTGGAACAAAGAAAGCTAAAATTAATTCTAAAATTAATAGCGAAGACTTATTTTTTCTTATTATCGGCGCTTTCTTGGGGGGCATTCTTGGAGCAAAAATTCCAATATGGATTTTAAATTGGAATACTATATTGCTTGCCAGTGGAACCGACAAACTTTTATTGATTATTGGAGGAAGAACTATTGTTGGCGCGATTATTGGTGGGTTTCTTGGTGTTGAGATTACAAAAAGATGTCTTGGAATAAAAATA
The DNA here is from genome assembly GCA_038045485.1 of Nanobdellota archaeon. Classification (GTDB taxonomy): domain Archaea; phylum Nanobdellota; class Nanobdellia; order Pacearchaeales; family GW2011-AR1; genus CAIPOI01. The sequence continues at coordinate 4,502 of JBBSYA010000045.1, read as the reverse complement.
AGCACTGGAAATGTTTTTGCTCCCGCACTTGCTATAGGCGTTGCTATAGGCAGAATTGGTTGTTATGTCTTAGGCTGCTGTTATGGAAAAATAACAGATGTCCCATGGGCAATATATTCTTTCGGAGCATTGAGGCATCCTACGCAAATTTATGAGATAATTTTTCATTCTATTGCCTTTATAATTATGTGGAAAAAACTTAGTAAAGAAGGAGACAAAATGAAGCCCTATACTTTATTCCCTGCATATATACTCGCGTATGCTGTATTTAGATTTTTCATGGAATTTATTAGAGGAGACACCGTTCCCGGAATTCTTTGGTTAACTTTTTTTCAGATAATTTGTTTAGCAGTAATTTTAGTTATTAGTGGATGGTATATCGTTAGATATTTAAAGAATAAAAGAGTTTGGAGATAAAGATGGGTGCGAAACAGATAAGAGGTTATATCGCAGGAATATGGAGTGGTATTGGATTTATCTCTATACTGCTATTTCCAGTATATTCTAGAATTTATAATTTAATCCCCCTATATGGAGTGGTATTTTTAGTTGCAATAATATTAAGTATAAAATGCGAAGGAAGATACTGGTGGGCAGGAATAGTCTCTTCTTTAATCGCGCCAATTGCGGCTATTATTTCGTTAATCCTTGGATTAATGGCCTGGAGTGCTAGCTGTTCTGGAAAAGAATTACAAGCAGGTATTTTTAATTTCTTAGCCCTTATTATACTGCCCCTAACAATTATGATTTGGGTTCTTATTTATCTTAAAATTAGCAAAAAAGAAAGACTCCAGAATGAGCATCAAGAGGTGAAAAGATAATGGGAGAAGGTTCGAAAGTAGGTTCATTTTGGGCAGGTGTAGTATTGACACTTCCTCTATTTTTAATAATTAATATGGTTTCTATTATCCTTACTGAATTAATGGGTCCGAGAGCAGATATTTCCCTTGTCAATTCTCAAATATTTTCTGCGATGATAACATCGGCTATATTTATTCTTGCAATTTTAATTGGCTCAATATTTTTAGTTATAAAATATCACCGATGGAGATATTTTTTTCTCGGGGTATTTAGTTTTATTGGAGCAGGCATAATCTTTTTAGGAACTTGCATGACAGGAGCCATGCTCAGCAGTATAGGCTCTACCGATGGATGGGCTGGTTTAGGTGGATTGATGGCCTCAACTCCATTTGCAATAGGTTTTGCCATATGGTTTTTAACATTTATTGGAATAAAAGTCTCTAAATTTTCTGGAGAATCGACTAAATCTGAAGAACACCAAGAGGTTTTAGGATAATGGAAGAAAAAAGCAAAATAGGTTTTTGGAAAGTAATCCTAATTATAGTTTCATTTATTTTGCTTTTGCCTGTGGTTTTGTTATCTGGTTGCGTAATCATTATGGCAGCCGGTGTAACAATTCAATTTCTTACCTATTATTCCATAATGATTATTCCATTAGCAATTGTTTTCATAGTTATAATTATCAAAATTTTTAAAAGAGATAAATCTCAACAAATAGCAAATAATCCAACAGTAAATAGAAGTCTTGGCGCAAAAATATTTATGATTATTACGGTTATAGTTGGACTAATCTTTCTTTGGTTTGGAAGTTGTTTTGGAGTAGGGCTTATTACCATGAATCCCTTAATTGGCGTTATTTTTGCAAGCTTTTTGGTTTTATTTCTTTTTATAAAATTTATTAATAAACTAAATAATGGAGATAATGTTAGTAAGTCTGAAGAAAAACAGACAAGTTTGGCGTAATATGGAAGAAAAAAGCAAAAAAATTTTGGGGCTGGCAATCGGCTCATTCATAGCTCCTACATTATTTGGGATATTTATGAGGCTCACAATTCTTATCCCCTATCAGGCTTATTCAAGCACGAGTTCTTTGGCATTTTTACTAATATTGTTCTTCCCCCTAATTTTTATTAAGTGGATGAGTCCTCGTGAGTATTACTTTGGATTATTCCTTAATGTTATCGCTACTGGAGCATTATTCTTAGTTTTATTAGGAAGCTGTGCTGAATTTGGAAGTTGGGGCAGCAGTGGAACTCCTGGTGCAGGCACGCCATATTTTATTATTGCAACGATTTTAGGCATATTTATTGTTGCTCTATTTATTCTTCGAGTAAAGACGATAAACGATAGTGAAAGTCCAAAAGAAAAACAAGCAATTTTATTTTAGGGCATTTCGAAACCTTTAAATACTCATATGAATACTAATTCATATGAACAATAAAACATATCATATTTTCTTTAGTAAGATGGCTAGTCCTCTCAAGGTAGAGATAATTGCTCTTTTGAAGAAGAACGAAAAAGGGCTTTCTGTAACTGAAATAACAAAAAATATGTGGATTGAACAGAGCAAACTAAGTCATGCACTTGCAGACCTTAGACTATGCCATATTGTTAATGTAAAACAAAAAGGAAAACAAAGAATCTATAGTTTGAATAAAGAAACCATCTTGCCTATTCTTGAAATTATAGATAAACACGCACAAAACTATTGTGGGGGCAACTGCGCCTATTGTGCTAAATCTGGCGAATAAATAAAATCAAAAACTAAAGAATAAAACAACATGACATCAAAAACATCAAAAATGCTATCTAAGGAACACGAATATATCCTCAAAGTAATAGCAGCTATAAAAAATGAAGAGGAAAATATGCTGGCTGGAAAAATCAATGCTACCTTTTTAAGAGAAGCCATTGAGTTTATAAGAAATTATGCGGACAAACTGCATCATGCTAAAGAAGAGGATATTTTATTTAAGGAATTTGAAAAAGATGCCTCCTGCAACTCTTGCAATCCTGTGCCTCAAATGCTTCATGAACATGAAATAGGAAGAGAATATGTAAAAAATATGGAACAGGGAATAAATGAAAAGAATCCTAAAAAAATAATTGAAAATGCTCTGGGATATTGCCGTCTTTTGGAAGAGCATATCTCAAAAGAGGATAGTGTTCTTTATCCTATGACTGAAGAGACTATAACTAAAAAAGCCTTAGAAGAAATGTATAAAAAGTTTGAACAAATAGATAAAGAAAGAGCAAAGGATAAAAATAAATACGAAAAGTTTGCAAATAGAGTAGAAAAAGTAAAATAAATACAATATGACTGCCTATATTAAAAATAAACTAAACTTTGTAAGAGAAGCTTCTCACCGCAAGAGTAGCTACTTCTAAACCAAGATTATCACAAATTACTAATAAATAAACTAATAAGATTCAAAAATATGAAAGAAATATATCTCGACAATGCTGCAACAACAAAAGTTGATGAAAAAGTAGTGAAAGCTATGCTGTCCTACTTTGGAGAGAAATATGGAAATGCATCATCTTCACATGGGGTTGGAAAAATTGCACGAGATGCTATTGAAAAAGCGCGAGCAGAGATTGCAAAATCAATTAATGCTAAGCCTGAAGAAATATTCTTTACTTCTGGAGGAACAGAATCAAATAATTGGGCAATAAAAGAATTATTTTTTGTAAATATGAATTCAGGAAAGAAACATATTATTACAACTAAGATAGAACATCCAAGTATAACTGAAGTTTGTGAAATGCTTAAACATCTTGGAGCTAAAACAACTTATCTTTATGTTGATAAAGAGGGATTTATTGATTTAAAACAACTGGAAAAATCGATTGAAAAAGATACTCTGCTTGTTTCTATTATCCACGGAAATAATGAAATAGGAACTATCCAAAATCTTGAAGAAATTGGAAAAATAACTCGAAAACATGGAATTTATTTGCATGCTGATGCTTGCCAGAGCTATTGTAAAACAAAAATAGATGTTGAAAAGCAAAATATTGATTTACTAACTTTAAACTCACATAAAATTCATGGACCTAAAGGCGTTGGAGCATTATTTATTAGAAAGGGTGTGAAGATTGCTCCATTCATCAACGGCGGAGGGCATGAAAGAGGAATGAGAAGTGGAACAGAAAATGTTCCTGGAATTGTTGGATTTGCAGAAGCCGTTAAAATATCAAACGAGAAAGATGTTAAAAAAATAGCAGAATTGCGAGATTACACAATAAAAAAACTTCTTGAAATTCCAAGAACAAGATTAAATGGAAGTATTGGCAACAAAAGATTATGCAATAATGTTAATGTTAGTTTTAGAGATGTTGAAGGAGAGGCCCTAGGACAGCATCTTGAAGGTTATGGAATTTATGTATCCACGGGCTCGGCTTGTGCCTCGCATACTCTGAAGAAAAGTCATGTTCTAAAAGCGATATCTTTAAATGATTTGGAGATTAATAGTTCTATAAGGGTAAGTATAAGCAAATTCACAACTAAAACAGACATTGATTATTTTATTGATGTGCTAAAAAAAATTGTGGAAAAGCTTAGAAAAATGAGTCCCTTTTCATAGGACTTTCTTCTTTAGAAAAGAAGAAATACCCCGAAAGAAGAAACTAAATTAGAAGGAGGACAAATAAACATGCCTAAAAAAGACGCATTTGAAGCCTTTGCAGGTAGCTTCAAG
>JBBSYA010000044.1:0-4457 GCA_038045485.1 Nanobdellota archaeon | reverse complement strand
TTATTTATTTCTCCTGAAGCATAAGCAAAAACTGATAAAAATGTTATTATTAAGATTAAACCGAATAGTAAAAAAACAGATTTATATTCTCTGACCGCCATTATTAATTAAAACAACCGAGCATTTATTATTAACGCACGCGCAACTTCCTTGCCCACAATCCAAACTGCCATCAACACACTCCATACTGCATCTTATTCCTTCACAATTAGGAGCATTTAGATTATTTGTGCAAGATGAAGGATGACAGCAAGAAGCAGGAACACAATCAACATCTGTAACACAAGTTAAAGAAGCATTAACAAGCCCACTCTGATTTTTTTCGCTTGGATTTATTCTAATATAAATAAGCATTACAATCAAAATTGCAAGAAGCACAATAATTGTCCAAAATAAACTCCTATTATGTTCAAACTTAACCTCAGTCAAACCTTCTTTCCTCTTTATATTCATAGAGATACAATAAAAAAGAGCTTATTAAACATTTTGCAAAGAGTAAACTATTTAAGTCAAAAAAAACACATATAAGAATGGTAAAAGAGGGTTCAATAGCACAATTTATGTTAAGGGAGCATGGAGAAATTTTTGTTCTTATGAATGATTTTAAAAAAAATTCTAATAAAGATAATGCTGAAGATTACTATAAAAAATTAAAGGAAAAGCAACAAACTCATGTTTTAGCTGAAGAGAAAGCCATCATAATTCTTAATGACGAGGGTAAAAAATACAAAGAAGTTATAACAATCCTGCAACAACACGATGAACTTGAAAAGCTAATGCGTAATATCGCCGAAGATTTAGACAGAAAACAAGACAACTATGAGGGAAATATTAAGAAGTTCATGGATCTTATGAAAGAGCATGTGCAACTTGAAAATATAAAATTTTATCCAAAATTAGATAAAGAACTTACATCAAATCAAAAAGATACTATTCTTCAGAAACTTAAAGATGTTATTTTAGGGAATATACGGGCGTAAAACTTATTTTATTTCTATTTCACCTAATAAATCTACACACGATATAATCACCAACCTAAACTCGAAAGCTACTCCTGCTCGCTTTCTAATATAGTAATAATAATAATAATAATGCCCTAAACAAAAAACTTACCTCTGCTTAAAACTTCTTTTTCCAAAATTTATAGAATTGTTAATAATTTTTATCCATAAAGTTTACGAAACTGCAACTTTTACTTCTCAATCTCCGTCACGCCTTCAACTTTCTTGAACTTAATAATATTATTAACAAAACCTTCTATTTTTTGTTCGTGGCTAACAAGAATGAGCTGGCGAACATTAAGTTGATTAAGAACATCGCGCATTTTGTCCAATTGAGAATCAGAAAAGCCATCAGTAGGCTCATCAAGAATAACTAAGTCGCGAGTTTTTATCTTACTAAGTAAAGAATTTATTGTTTGATTTAGCGCTAAACGATAGGCAAGAGCGACTGCGGTTCTTTCTCCACCAGAAAGATTATCATATTCAACTTCATAATCTAATTGTTGAATAATTGGAGAAAAAGATTCATCCAAACGAACAGTTATCGTATCTGAAACAAGAATAGAGAACCAATTTGAAAACAATTTTGAAAAATCCTCTCTAAGTTTTAACATAACATTTTTTTCAGTAAAAAGAACAAATTGAAGAAATTTATTATTCAGCCAAAATTCAAGCTCTTTCATATAATTTAATTTTTTAGCTAATTCTTTTATCTTCTCTACTTCTTCTTCAAGAATCTTTATCTGTTTATTAAGAAATTGAATTTCTGCGTTTATTTCTGCTTTTTTAATCATAAAACTATTTTCCTTGCTTACTATTTCCTTTAACTCTCGACTTTTCTTTTCATAAAGAATATCATAAGAACTAAATTCCTCGAGCAAGTCTTCAATACCCTCGATATGCTTTTTTATCATTTCAATATCTGCGAACAGAGTTATCTTTTGTTTTTCTAAGGTATTTATTCTAATCTGTTTCTCATTAATACTTTCTAATTTTATCTTCAAAATTTCAAGTTGAGAAAGAGATTGCCTTAAAGAGTCAACGAGTTTTCTTGTTGCTTCCAGTTTTTCACCTGTTTCTTGTCTATCTTTTTTAAGAATCATTGTTTCTGCTTCTATCGAACGAAGTTCCTGCGTTGCCTTAACTACAATATTATGTTTATGTTCATCATTAACTAATTGAAGACAAGTTGTGCATTTATCTATCGCAGATATCTTTTGACTAAGGGTCTTCAAATCTTTAATTTTTAATTCATTACTTTGCATTATTGTTATTTTTTTTATGTAGTCCTCATTTAGCTCTTTCAACATCTGTTCTTGGGTTTTAATTCTATTTTTTGTAAGTTCTATATCTTTTTCATTGAAAGATATATTTTCTGTACCCTGAATTTGCTGTTGAAGAAGTTTTATTTCCCTATCATAGGTGTTCAATGAATCTTTCTTGTTATTAAGAGTAAGCTCACTTTTATCTTTTTCATTTTCCAATCTATTTTTTTCGTTCATCTTCTTAGTTAGCTCCTCAATCTCTGCCTGTTTTTCAGATTTTATTTTTTGAATATCCAGAACTTCTTTTTCAACGCCAATTATAAGACTTTTTTGAGAATTTAGAAGAATTTTCTTTTCTTCTATCTGCTGATTTTTTAATTCAATATTTCCCATTTCAGCTTCTTTAACGCGAATTTCTTGCCGCATTCTTGAAGTTAGAATATTTGTATTTTCTTCTATTCTTTTATATTTGTCAATTCCAAAAACATGGCGTAAGGTATTAAGACGAACATCATTAGACTCCTGAATAATTTGCTTCATTTCTTCTTGGGGCGTGTAAACTGTAAATCTATACAAATCATTAGTTTTTTTTGCGAATTCCGGAGGATAGCTAAGAAGTTCGAGAATTTTATTCTTTATCTCTGTAACGCTTCCTTCAAAACGCTCGTTATTTATCGATATACAAATATCTGCCTGAGCCATTGACTTTCCGCTTTTCTTAATGCTCCTTTCAATAATAACTTTATTTTCATCAACCTCAAACTCGAGAACAACATTCGCTTCAGTTTCACTGCTTCTCATTAGAGAATTTCCCTTTTGTCCTGGTTGTAATCCAAACAAGGCAAATTCTACTGCAAGAAGAATAGATGTTTTCCCACTTCCAATATCGCCCATAAGCAAGGTCGAGCCCTCTGGGAAATTTACTTCTGTGTCTTTATGACTTCTAATATTTTTTATTTTTAATCGTTTAAGAAGCATTTTATCTCATCTCCAATCCTAAAATTTTATTTAAATCTGCGAAGAGGCGGGTTTCAAATATAACGGTCTTTTCATCTTCTTGTTTTCCTAAATCAAGAGAATGCATTAGTGGAAGAACAAGCTCATTAAATTTATCTGGATTATCTAGTTCATATTGCTTTATTATAACCTCTTCAATTTTATTCATATCTCCAATAGTTATCTTTACATCTGCTATCTCTTCCTCGCTTGATTGGAGTTTATTAGTATTTTTAAGAAAACTATAGCTGCCTCTTTGTTCTAAATAATCAGTTATTCTTTTATAATCAATATCTGCATTTGTTCCTTGTTTAATCGTTCCAGATAATCTCATTAGAACAATTTTATCTTTAATTTCATGTTTATCAAATTCAGCAATAATCTTTGAAGTAGCAGTAAGCGCATTGTCTATGTCAATATTAAAACATATAACCTCTTTTATTGGAAGCATTATTTTTTTAGCTTCTACAAAACCCTCTACCTGAACAATGTAAAATCTTCCATAGCATAAATCTTCTAACTCTTGAAAACTATTCGGAAAAATTGGGCCAGAATATATTGCAGGTTTTTCTTTTCCTTTTTCGCCGACTTTTTCATCAAAATTTATGTGTAGATGTGCAAAAGCATAATAATCTGCCTTTGGAAGTCTCTTTAGCGAAACAGATTCTATAGGCAAATTTCCTACTGCCTCTGTAATAGAAGTATGGAGCATAAGTATTCTATAATTATTAGTTTCTTTAGGAAGAAGTATTTTTTTAATATCTTCTACTTCCATTCCGGACTTTTTACCCGGATAACCGAATATTTCAAAATTTTTGTATTTAAGAGCATCAAGATGAATCACCTTTTCTCCGCCCATTTCTTCTTCTCGATATTTACAAATTTCACAAAATCCTCCTTTTTCCAGAACATCAAGAAAAGTTTTTCCTGAAACACTAAAATCATGTGAGCCAGCTATCATAAAAACTTTTATTCCTGCATCTTTTAGCTTTCTAAATTCTGCAAAAGTTTGTTTCAGTATTTCTATAGGCGGATAAGCACTATCAAAAAGATCTCCTGCCATAAGAACAAAATCTACTTTTTCCATAATGCATTTATCAATTGCGGTTTGAAAACTTTTAAAATTAAGCTCTTGAAGCTCGGGCTGTCGCCAGCTTCCAAGATGACAATCGCCCATATGTGCAAACTTAGCCAT
>JBBSYA010000043.1:0-3550 GCA_038045485.1 Nanobdellota archaeon | reverse complement strand
AAGCGTTTCGGAAACCCTTCTTTTGTTGTATCTTAATAGGAGTAACAAATAACAACCTTTATATACTAGTTATACCTATAATAATCATGACAAAAGAAGCCCCGAAATATGGAAGAGCCTACTCATTTTTTGACTGTAGCGCTCCAAAATCCAAGATAGAAAGAGAGCTCGATTATGTTCGAACACATTCTAATTTAGAATTATCTTTAGTTGAGGGTGAAGAAAATATGAAAGACCCTGAAACTCTTAAAGCACTCGAAGCAGCTAAGAAATTCATATTTAATCGTCTTCCTGAATATCAAAAAGAAGGAACAACGGTTAGCTATAAATATGCGTTAAAAGCTAAACTACCTAATGCAACAAATGTTGCAACTGCAAATAAACTTAATAATATTATGAACTATTTATACGGAAGAAAATTATATGCAGATGGAGAAAGAAGCTGCGGAGAAATAGTCTACCAAAGAGGAAATAAATGGGCTCACGCACACTATAACTAAACATGGAAACAAAACCCCTTATTATATTAATTGGTGACGATGAAGAATTTATAAGACTTTCAATTAGAAGATTAGCAAGACATGATGAAGTTCATGAAGCTTGTACTGGTGAAGAGCTGGTGGAAAAAGCAAAAAGAGCAGTTGAAACAAATAAACCTTATTCTTATATTCTAACTGACAATAAATATGGTCCCGGAATAGAAGGCATTGAAGCAATTAGACAAATAAGAGATTTTGATAAAACTACGCCTATCTTTTGGCATTCTGGAGATGTAGACGAAAACGAAGGCCAAAGAGATAAAAAAATAATAGCAGCTCTATCAGCAGGAGCAACCCACGCAATGTTTAAAGATTATAATAATTTCTCAAAATTCATGCAAGAACAAGAAGCAAAATTAAACCAAAAAGTAGGAGCACAATAAATGGACTCATTTAAAAGATTAGTTCTAGCAGGAACTCTTGTCGCTATGCTATCTGGATGCGATAAAGTTCATATGCCTAAACGAGAAATTCCAGCAACTACAACAACCACAAGAGCTTGGAGAGATATTGAAAAAGTAGAAGGAGCAATAATTGATGAATCAAAATTAAAAGAATATCGTAATGGTGGGATTACTACTAACAAAAATGGAGATATAGTCGGCTACAAAAGAGTATTCACAAATGGACATTATGTGACTGATTTCAAAAAAATAGGAAGAGATGAAACTACTTATCAAACATACTTAGCTTCTCAAGCTGAAAAAGCAAAAGCCGAACAGAAAAAGAAAAAATAAAATGACAAACACAGCACTAACAGCAAGAGTATTAATCGGAGACGATGAACCCATAAGCATAGCTTTTATTAAAGAATCATTTGAGGACGCAAGAGTTCAAATTGATGAGGCGACATCTTCAGCAGATTTAATAAAAAAAGCAAAAGAGGCATGCGACACAAAAATGCCTTATAATTTAATAATTACGGATAATAATTATCGCGGAGTAAGGGGTATAGAAGCAATTAGACAAATAAGAGATTTTGATAGAACTACTCCAATAATGTGGCATTCTACTTCAATAGAAGATAATGCAGACCAAGAAGCCAAAAATGCTGGCGCAAATGATACCGCAGAAAAATATACAGATAACGATAAAAAAATAATTAGAGGTTACATTGAAAAATGGCAGGCACTCGCTTAACCTATAAATGTGATAAAGAAGATCACAGAAAAGAACTTAGTTTAGAGTTAAGAGAAAGATTAATAAAAAAAGGATTAAATTCAAAAGCGTATTGTTTATGCGACCATACAAGAGGAATAGAATGCGTAAATTACGACGACGTTCTCAGATTAAGAACAGCAGGATTATGCACTTTGGGATTATGATTACGTCTATTATCTATATTCAAATAAATATTTCTTTTTAAACTAATAAAATAAGCAAGATTATGGATAAAGAAGAATGCCCTGAAACTTGCCAATACAAACATACCCCGTTAGTGATTAGCGAGGGCTTTGGAAGTTATGAAAGAGCAATATTATTTATAGCTAATCGCGGAGATGAAAGAGTTCTACAACCAGCCTTATTCGGAAATGAACATGAGCAGGCTTTACTCGAAGTTGATTCAGGAAGATCTCTCGGACAGATATTGAAACATTGCGGCATTAAATTAAAAGACATTAAATTTACAAATATATTAAAATGTCTTATACCTCAAACAGAAAAAATTCCTGATGGAGCTTATAGAAGTTGTGAATCGCGATTAAAAACCCAAATAGAAAATCTTAATCCAAAAGTCATAGTAACTTTTGGCGAGCCTTGTTTAATGTACATGTTTCCTGATATTTACGATGGCAGTTTTATGAACAAAGTCGGAAATGTCTATGATTATCATAATCGTCCTGTTCTAATAGAACATCATCTTTCTAAAATATATAGACTTAAAAAACCAAACGAGGCAGAAAGAATAAAACGATTTTTAATTCAACAAAAAGCAATATGATTATTCTCCAAAACTTTTGCTGAATAATCTATCTAGAGAATCATCATCTGCAATCTGAATAAATTCTTGAAGAGGAACAGCATAAAAATCTTCCCGCGATTTTGAAGAATTATATTGAGGAATTTTTCCAGACTCCATAACTTTAGAAACAGGAATCCACAACCAAGTTTTATAATCATAATCTTGATTTGAAATTACATACCAAATATGAATATTGAAAATTCTTTGCAAGGAAGAATATTGTTTTGTTTCATAAGTATCTAATGGATAAGTTTTATAATTTTTATTCAAACTTCTATTTTTAACGTCGACGAATATAAAACCAAAATTAGGAACTAACACCATAAAATCTGGTCTTTTTCCAGAAAAAATTTGCGCAAGTGCGGGAGAAAAAGACTCTGTATCTTGTTTGATATAAAAATAAGGAATATTATGTTTATCTAACCATTCCTTAAATTTTAATTCTGCTTCATCACCTTTTTGCCTGCCCTCTTCTGTAATATGAAACTCTTCATTCATAAAACTAAGAGACTTGCGTTATATTTAAGATTTGTTATACTGAAAAAGAAGGAAGAATTAACGAAGTAAAGAAGATAAACCTGCAAGCGCAGACCCGATAACTACAATGTTATATGCATCGAGCAAATATACTCTAGGGAGAACGTGTAAAGCATCTGAAGCTATACTCCTCCCTTCCTCCTCACGTTCGTTTTCTGTTCTTGAACAATATCTATCTGTATTTATAATAGGGATAAATGGAAAATCTTCTCTCGTTATATTTCTATTTGTCATTTTAAATTTTCTCAGAAAAAGTCTGAGTGCTCGCACACTCTTTTATCTTTCATGTATCAAAGATAAAGACAGAAGGAAGAATTCTAGAAAATAAATTTTCTAGCTGTCCAATTCTCGCGAATTGAACATGAATGAACTTAGTCTAACAAATAATAAATTGACTGAACTAATAATAATTTAAAAATAAATTTAAATTAAAGTTTGTGGCTTTTAGTAGTTGCGTGCTGAAATCCTCGTGTTCTTGGATCTTACACACCAACTCTATCGACGTCATCTT
>JBBSYA010000042.1:4729-6139 GCA_038045485.1 Nanobdellota archaeon | reverse complement strand
ACAACAGAATGATGCAAACAATGAAAAACTTTGCGCAATTCTAAGCTATCTTCTTATTGGAATAATCTGGTATTTTGCTGATGAGAAAATGAAAAAAAGCTCTTTTGCTAAATTTCATGCTAAGCAAGGACTTGTTTTAATTATTGCAGAAATACTCTATAGTCTCGTATTGGGAATAATCTTCTCAATATTATTCGTTCCATTGATGTTCGGAGGAATGATTTTTGGATTAGTTGGAGTTTACAGAATACTGCAAATTATACCTCTAATTTTCTTAATCATTGGTATAATAAATGCTGCAAATGATAAAGAAAAAGAACTTCCAATAATAGGAAAATTCGCAAATAAACTTACATTTTAATTTTTAAATTTTATTTTTTATTATGTTTAAAACACATTTGTTTTAACCAGCCAGAAAAATTATTAATTTTCTGGATTTTTTGTGTAGAGAGGAACGCCCTTGGCGCGGTTAAGAATCCCTTTATCTTTCTGAAGTATTCTTTCGTGTTTAGCCAGTTCAATATAATCTAAAAGTCTTTTTTTCTTTGATTTCAAACTGCCTTTAGAAAGACAGGGGCCGCCTATGCATCCGCCAATGCAAAAATTTCCATCAAGAAATTTAACCTTTTTCTCTCTTGTGTTTAAAAATTTCTGAATCTTGCTTATTCCATCTATTATTTTTGTTTCGTCTTTAGTTAAAATTCCATTTATATGCGCTGTTTTAGATAATCCGCCTGCTAAGGGATAGATTTTAGTATAATCATTATAAAATTTATCAAAATGTTCCTTTTTATTTATCTTTTTATCGGGATTGATTTTTAAGTTTGAAAATAACTCACGAAGATCCTGATAATCCAGAACTACATCAATAAATTTTGAATTAGTTGGTTCGAGGGCTTCTGATTTCTTGAAGTTGCATGGTGAAATGAAGATTATTTTATGTTTGGGATATATTTTTCTGCAAAGACGCGCTGTTGCAACCATCGGACTAACTACTGGAATTATATTCTTAACATACTCTGGATATTTACTCTTTATTACAGATACTACTCCTGGACAGACGCTCGAAATTAAAAAACAATTCGAACATCCAAGAATTTTATGATATTCTTTATTAACTAATTTTGCGCCAAATGTTAATTCAACAACCTTATCGAAGCCGATTTTTTTAAGATAAAAAATTATATCGGGATAGTTAAATTCGGATACAAAGCTCGGTGCGAGCATAACAACGAGTTTTGCCTTGTTTGCTAAAAGTCTCTTGGTTTTTTCTATTTCATCCATATTAATCTCTTTTACTTAATGCAAATAATCTATCTTTAAATATATTCTTAACAACCGGCTTGCTTTTAAATAAGAAATGGTTGAAAGAAAAATGAAAAATTGCAGCCGTTATTTTAGAAGCTTTGA
>JBBSYA010000042.1:0-4629 GCA_038045485.1 Nanobdellota archaeon | reverse complement strand
GGAGATATGGGTCTTAGAGACATTGCAGAATATTCTCGAGAAATAAAACATTTGCACACTCAGGAATATGCTGCTCTTCTAAGACGATTTGATAGCAAGTCAGGGGATAGCAATTCGCGAAGAATCTTAAAAAGTCTGTGGTGGAATCACGCGCTTACAGAATTCGCAACCATAATAGAAGTTACCAAAAAAAGAAAATTCTGCAGGAAAAAAGGCAAGACGGGTTTTAGTTAGATTTTTATAGTGGAAAAATATTCTTAGTTATGGAAAAAGGGTGGATAGTTTATACTATTATTCTAGGTATTATTCTTCTGACTACTTTAATTGCCGCATTCATAAGACGGAAAAAGCCTCAGGAGATTAATAAAATAAAATCCCTATTCGCAGATAAAACTGAACTGCTTGCTCTTATATTTTTTATCTTTGCTATGTTTTTGCTGGATGTTAACGCTAATCTGATTAGTGCATATGGGTCTGAACTAAAAGTCCATGTTTTTGGGAACCTGCTGGTTAATTCTACTTCAATGTTCTGGTTAGGGATTATTGTTGGTCTTATAAGTTTTCTAATATTTTCTATAGAAGCAATAAGCAGGAAAAAAGGCACGCTTAAAAAGATAGATATGTTTTTTGCAATAATTGGCGGAATCGGACTAGGAATAATTTTATCCGGTGGACTTCTTGTATTTGCTGGAGCAGATGATTTAAAGATTCAGTTTTTTAAATGGACTATTGAAAGGATTACCTATTATCATATAGGAATAGCCATCGAAGCGCTTACTGTTCTATATTTTGCTTTAACAAAATAGGGGGTTATATTTGAAAGCTTTTTATAGTTCAGAGTTCTATAATTTTTATGGAAATAGGTGTATGTTCAAATTGCGAAAAAGATGGCCCTGTGTGCAGTCACTGCTGGAAATGTTCTGAGTGTTGTGAGTGCGAAAAAGTAGACGGCAAAAAAACGGGTGGAAGAATCGCTAATGGTGAGAAAGTTAGAATAAAAAATAAGTAGACTGTTTCTTAAAAAGATTTATTAATACTAATGCTCTATGGAAAATATGAAAAAAGGGGTTGTAATTGGTCTTGCTATTGCAGCAATTTTGATTATAGCTGCAGGAATTTATTTTTATAATACGACAAAAACTTCAACTAGTAATTTGTCAGTAGCTGAAACTTGCGCAGAAATTAATGAACGATGTGGCGGAGGAATTCAAGGACCAAATGGAGAAAACAATAATGTAGATTGCTGTTCAGGGTTAGTTTGCAATCACGAAGTTCCTGGCGGGTATAATGAAATAGGATTTTGCAATAATAAAACAGAGGCTACTGCTCCGGTAGCTAGTTTTGCTCAAACCTATGATATCGAACTTAAGGGCTTTGCATTTAATCCTATAACTCTTAATATTAAAGCAGGAGATACTATTGTCTGGACAAATAAAGATCCTGCAAAACACACAGTTACTTCTGATAGTGGAACTGAATTAGATTCTGCTTTATTTGGACAAGGAGAAACTTATTCTCACACATTCACAACTGCAGGAACTTACAATTATCATTGCGCACCGCACACATCAATGAAAGGAAAGGTTATTGTAGCTTAAAATGGCATTATCTGCTCTTCTTCTGACACGATTGATATTTATTTTAGGCATAACAAATATAATTTCTCTGCTTGTAGTTATGTCTACTTGCAGATGCATGGGAACCCATAAGCTTACCTTAAAGTTGTATGAGTATAAATGGTATCAAAAATTCTATAGCTATCACTGCTATTATTGGTATGTATTTATCCTCTCTGTAATTCTGCATGTTATTTTCGCAATGATACTTATTGGAATACCTTTTTAATAAAATGAAAACAAATATCAAAACCTGGCAATGTTCTGTTTGCGGATTTATACATGAAGGAAATTCTCCTCCTAATGAATGCCCTCAATGTAGCAGTTCCCCTAAAGAGTTTAAAGAAAAGTCTGAAAAAATTAAACTTGAATATGATGGCAAAAAGTTTGATGTTCTATTAATAAACGGGAGCTCTCACCATGGGCATAATAGCAATGTCCTTGCAGAATTAGCTGAAGAAACTCTAAAGAAAAGAAAAGTTTCGTACAAGAGGTTTAATCTAAATGAGCTGAACATAAGGCATTGCTGGTGCTGTTATAGTATGAAAGATGACGCTTGCACTTTTCCTTGCAGAAATCAATTTGATGATATGCCTGCCTTGCATAAAATGCTTGTTGATTGCAAAGCAGTAATTATTGCCTCACCAATAAATTGGAATAATATGAGTGCAAGATTAAAGGATTTTCTTGACAGGCTGACTTGTATAGAAAATATGCCTCTCCTTAAGAAAAAATC
Organism: Nanobdellota archaeon; assembly: GCA_038045485.1. Lineage (GTDB taxonomy): Archaea > Nanobdellota > Nanobdellia > Pacearchaeales > GW2011-AR1 > CAIPOI01. Next base: position 2,277 of record JBBSYA010000042.1, on the reverse strand, counting down.
TCTTACAACTGGAAAGGTTTTTGGCGTTTTGATTAACGGGCATGAAGATGGTGCAGTTAAGACAGCAATGGATATTTTTCTATATTTCCAACAGATGGGATTTGTATACGCTCCTTTTGGTTTTGCTTATAGAACACACGGCGGAGAATATAATGCTAAAACAGATAATGCCTACTTTAAGGGAGATGAAAAATTGAAAAAAGATGTTCATAATGCTGTTAGCAATGTTATAGAAACCATGAATATGAATCTTGAAAAAAGTTTTAGAAATAAGATAATCCCTGTTTCTGAATAAATCTAATATGGCTGAAAAAAATCTAAAGGCGCTTGAGAAAAAATGTATGTGCAAAGATTGTCCTAGTTTTTTGGAGTGCAAGGAAAAAACTGCGTTTTGTTTATTCGGGAAGAGCAAATGCATAAAAAAAATGAATGGCTGCATTTGCGGAGGATGTCCTGTTCATGCTGAATTATCTCTGAAAAGCGGATATTATTGCTTGAAGGGAAAAGAATAATAATTATTGTTTCTTTCCAAATTTGCAATTTTTACAGCGCCTTTCTAATTCTCTTTCATTTTCAAGAATATTTATTTTGCCTGCTTTAAACGATTTGAAAGGTTTTAATTTTGATTCATGTTTGTAACCTCTGGAAAGCATTTCCTTAACTAATTCTTTATGGCGTTGGCGAATTTTATGAATTTCAACTTGTCCTTTTTCAATATGTCCCTTGATGCTTTTTCCCTTTAGCAGACTTCCAACTAACTGATGAAGTTCTTTATGCTCTCCGAGCAAGTGCTGTCTGCATAATTTCTTAGGATTAACCAACCACATTCTTGTCATGATTAAAATGAGAATTTTTACCTTATAAATTTTATATATTCTCAGTATTGATAATCCTTAAAAATGAATTAGAGATAGGGTATAAGATGAAAAGAGGGTTAATTAGTTGGGGTTTAGAATTACTTTTAGCCGGATGTCTGGCTTTTTCTTCTGCGAATTATTCTTCAAGAGGTGAAGAACAAACGCCTGACTCAACTGCTGAAAACTGCCCTACTGCGACAACATTAAAAGATGAGGGATTATATCAAGAAGTTTTTAAAGGAACAATAAAAGAACCAGAGAAATTAACTAAAAATCCTGAAAAAACTATTATTAATTTTATAGCACTATATCCTGAAGAAAAAACTGAAAAATTGCGTGGGAGCAATTTGATAGAAAAAGTTTCTTATGGTTTTGGAAGAGAAGTGCAGAAAGACCCCCTTTATATGATTCGAAAAGGCATGTGGGATCCTCCTCCAAAAGATTATGAATGTCTTGAAGAGGTTCCTTACGCACCCCAACTTGGAGAAGCGACTTGGGAAGCTGTTAAAGAAGAATACAGCTGGGCTCAAAAAGTTGATTCGGGAGTCAAAAGAGTCCAAAAAGCTACAACCCTTAATTTAAAAATTAAAGAGAAAACGAGGGTAAGAATAAAAATACTTGCTGAAAATGACGGAAAAAATTCAACCAAACTTCGAGCCGACCTATTGGGAAAAGGACTCGGAAAAGCAGATTATATTTATTCTAAAGTAGGAATTGAAGAACTAACTTTGAATATAGGCAAATATTTTAATAAGTTCGGGGAGAGATCTGAAGTCTACCTTGAATTAAAATATGGCTGGAAAGAAACAGAAGAAGGCTGTGAGAATTGGGAAGCAAAGGTTTATTTTGAAATACCTAATCTATCTTTCTGGAAAAATAAACCATGGCAAAAAGATATAAAGTCCGAAGCCTTAATTGATACTGGTGAGATAAAATGAAAAATCTAACCAGTAGGCTTATCGGGGCAGGATTAGTTCTCAGTAGGATTTTTATTGGCGGATGCGCGACAAATTATGCTGCAAGAGAAAATCAAAGAAAACTTGATGAAGCTGGATTTCGAGAGATAACATTGAGAGATGATGGTTTTCAGGCATGGGCTGCTAAGGGTTTTAAAGGTTATACGCGCAAAGAAAATAATTCTTTATTATATAAATAGTTAAAAACTTCTAATAAACCTTAAAGGACATGAGTAAATCAACTAGAGAAGTCGTGAAAGATGCTATCTGGACAAGACTATGGCAAGATCCATGGGCAGAAGGCAGCATAGAAGCAAGGACTCCATGCCCCCGAGGACTAGGTGGCGAAAGATTTCTTGTTGGAGAAGCTTGCCTTTGCACAGGTTATAAAGTTCGTTCAAGCGCTCAGATAACTTCAGTTTGCGAGAATTGTGGATATTATTTTCCCATGTAATTTTTTAGAA
>JBBSYA010000041.1:6330-9165 GCA_038045485.1 Nanobdellota archaeon | reverse complement strand
TTCTGTAATTCTCAAGAATGTCATATTCTGAAAGAAAATTATATTTCGAATTAGTTGTAGAAGTACTTCTTTGAAGATAACTGCTAGTTCTAGGATAATTATGAATAGTTAGGACATCGAATTTTAATCCATTGAAATATTCTGAATAATAATTATTCATAATAGTATTTTCATCTTCGTTTATTGCAGCCATAATAAAACCTGCCGTTCCAACCTGGATATTTGAAAGACTTGAATCTGCTTTTATTGCTTCATAGGCCGCATTGTTTGTATTTCTCAGCTGAGTAGGAGTTCCAAAGAATCTATCGCTTTTTTGACCATTATAATCTTTAACTGGCTCATTTTGAAACTCTAAATATTTTATATTCATTAAATTTTTGAATTGTTTTAAGAATGCTGTTACAAAAGTTGCGTATTTTTGCGAGTTTGTGTCATCGGCATGCAGAGTATAAAACGCGGGAAGCACTGCAATGTTGTATTGGGTTGATAGTTGAGCTATATAGTTATAATCTAATCCTGCGGACCAATTTAAACTGCCCTCACTTGGATATTTCACCGGAACAAGAACATAATCTAGGTTTAATTCTTGAGCTAGTTGAAAAGTTATCTGGCTAATCTCTCTTATGTCATTAGTATTTTCAAGTTTGAAACCGGATAGAAATTCTGAATTTTGAACATTACAATCTTTTAAACAAATTCCATTGGCCTTTTCTCGAGTATCGCAGATTCCATCTCCGCATCTTGCAGGTACTGTGCTAGGATTAGAATAAAAATACATGATTCCAATAATAGTTACTATTATTACAATTAATACTATTACAATAATCCAAACTAGGCCCCTTTTATTCATGCCCATAGGGGGATAAATCAATATATAAATATTCTTAAAATTAAATAACCTATCTAAGTCTCAACGTCTCCAAATTTCTTGGAGTGTTTGTTTCTATATGATTGAGTTTGTAAATTGTTGACGCGAGATCTAAGCATTTACTGGCTTCACCATGATTTATGATAATTCTTTTTGGACGCGGTGTGCAACGATTAACAAATCCTAAAAGTTCGTTTCGTCCTGCGTGTGCTGTGAATCCTTTAAGTGTAACAACTTCAAAATTTACCTTAATCATTTCTTCTTTTCCTTCTGTTGACATTTGCACTTCTTTTAATCCTTCTTGAACTTGTCTTCCAAGAGAGCCTGAACCCTGATAACAAACGAATAAGATACAATTATGCTTGTTTCCTGCGAATTCTTTAAAATATTCTACTGATGCTCCGCCATTTAACATACCCGAAGTTGCAAGAACAACGCAAGGACCGCCTTCAACTACCGCTTTTCTTTCTTGAGAGCTTCCTACACGTTGGAAAACATCAGAAACAAATGGATTTTCTCCATTGAATATCTGTTGTCTTAAATTTGAGCTTAGAAAATCAGGATAAGCTGTATGAATCGCATTAATATCCCAAATCATACCATCAATATAAATTGGAACTTTTGGAAGAAGACCATTTTTCATTGCTTCATCAAGAATAATCATTGTTTCCTGCGCCCTTCCTGAACCTAATTCTGGAATTAAAACTTTTCCTTTTCTTTCAATTACTTCTTTTATTTTATCAATAAGAAGTTTTTCTATTTCCTCTCTTGGCGGAAGAACATCGTCCTTGCTTCCGTAAGTAGATTCAATCATTGCTGTTTCTAATCTTGGAAATAAAGCATTGGCTGGATTTAACAATCGCGTTTTTCCATATTTGAAGTCGCCAGCATAAAGAAGATTATGCAATCCATTTCCAATATTAATATGAGTCATTGCGCTTCCTAAAATATGTCCTGCATTATAGAAGGTTATTCTAATGTCTGGAGCAATATCTGTAACTTCATTATAATTTAAGCAAATTGTGTGCTTTACCATTTCTTTTATGTCTGTTGAAGAAAATAATGGTTTTGAGGCTTGTTTATATGCAACTCCGATAAAATCTAATGCAAGAAGTGCAGCAGTATCTCGTGTTGGCATTGTCATATAAATTGGACCTCTATATCCCATCTTGAATAAGTAAGGAATTAATCCAGAGTGGTCGAGGTGTGAGTGGCTTAGAATTATTGCATCTACTTCTTCTATTTTAAATTCAGGAACATCCAGATAAGGGAATCTATCTTCGTTTCTTGATGCTGCTGCATCTATTCCGCAATCAAGCAAAATTTTACTTTGGGGTGTTGAGAGAAGGATACATGAACGTCCAACCTGTCTACCTGCTCCAAGAAAAGTAACTCTAACCCATTCTTCTATTTTTTCAGGATTCCATTCCTGATAGATTTTCTTTCCAATATCATTAAGAAGTTTTTTTCTCTGAGTATTATTCTCATAGAGAACAGCACGAATATTTTCTGTAATCTTGCTATCTATTGCAGGAGAACGTTGAACTTGGGGTATCCAAAACGTTCTTTGTTTTATTTCTCTAAGAAGGCTTCCGTCTTTTCCTATTACTAATCCCGGTTTTTTTGCTTCAATAACTACGATGCTTCTTGGCTGGTCAAAAAGAATATTGGTTAATTCTGCTTCAATAGGAATAACTTCACGAATTATTTTTTCTGTTTTTTCTATTGATTCAAGAAGCTTATCTTCAGCTCGAAGCTCGATTCTTTTTTTAATTTTATTAACAATTTCTTTAATTTGCCCTTCACCTTCCTGAAAGAAATTTGGAGAATCGGTATAGAGAACAATATTTGCGCCTTCAAAGTTTGCACTACTTACAACGCTTTTTGGCAATTCTTTTGTTATATCTTTTAATATATCTGTCATGTTATTTTTATTTTGCGGTTTTAATTTTTTATTAGTTATTTAT
>JBBSYA010000041.1:1439-6230 GCA_038045485.1 Nanobdellota archaeon | reverse complement strand
TTTCTTAAAACTATAATCTAACTTGCTGTTACTTTAATTCTGATGAAATTTCTTTATCTACAGCTTTATGTATTCCGTCTTTATTGATTGTGAAAACGTCCATACCATTTCCCGATGCATTATCTCTTTGTGTAGAGGATTTTAGTGCTTCTACTGCAAGTTCTACTCCTTCTTTTAAGGATAAATCTTTTTTATATTGTCTTTCAAGTAAACCAAGTATAAAAGGCATTCCGCTTGAAAAGTTTGCATCGTAATCTTCTACTCTCATTATGCTTCCTGCCGGTTCAATGCTGTATAATTCTGTTGTTCCATCTTCATTAAATCCTGCAACAAGTGTTCCAGCAATAAAAGGAATCATTGCGGGTTGTCTTATTCCATTGTAAGCCATATTTGCAACAATATTTGCGGCTTCTTTAACAGAAGGGCGTTGTTTTGAGCGAAGTTCTTTTAATCTTAATTCTGCAGGAACTATTTTTGATATTCTTTGAGCATCAGCAACACTGCCAGTCCAAGAAATAACAAGATAATCATTTAGCTTCATAACTTTTTTATAGTTTTTGCTTACAATAAGATTTCCAGCAGTTACTCGTCTATCTGCAGCCATAACTAGGCCGTCTTTGCAAACGATTCCAAGGATACTTGTCCCTGTTTTTAAAATATTCTTCTTAATTTCTTCATCCATTTTGCCTTCCATTTTATTATTTTTTAGTATACAAGAATTATTTAATCTGTATATCTAGAATGTATACTATTTTGTGGTGGAGTTTATTTATAAATCTTGTGATTGAGTTTTTGCAGAGATATTACACAATTTTGTAAACAAGTAAGGAGCATTAAATGGTAAAACTCGAATTTATACCTTCTTTGAAATTTGAAACCCTGAATGGGGGTTAGAACTGATTAAGATGGGCGATATAAATTAACAATAAACACCACTGGCTATGGGGGAGGGATTATTCATCTTGCTCTTTATTTGAATAATTGCCTCAACTAAAGAACCTGTTGTTAAAAAATATTCATTGCAACATTCGCAAAATTCTGGTGACATAGTTTCAACTATAGCTAATTCTGGATTGCCTATTTGGGCACAGAATTTTTTAGCTCCTTCTTTATGAATTAATGCTTTAGAACAATTTGGACAATTAACCATTTTTTTTGCACTCCTCTTGAGTATTTAAAGGTTTTGTTATATTTAAATCTTTCGCCAATTTTTTCTCTTCCTTTGAATTAGCTATGTCTAAATTTCCTATGATTACGACCTGTTCAAAAGTATCTATCTTCATAGAGACTTTTATTGGGCGAAGAAGTATATCCGAATAAAAATAAACAATATAACCAAACTCATCTCCTCCAAAAGATTGAGTATGACCATTCCAAATTATTCTACATCTTTCGTATAAATTTCTTATATTATTTTCACATTCCTTGAAAAAAGAAGCTACATCTTCTTTTGTTTTACATACTTCCAAAATCTTAACCGATTGATTAGCTACATTTTGGCTCCATAGAAAGCTACAATTAGCCAATACCTTTTTTTCTACCTCATTTATCTCTACTGACCCCATATTCAAGATAATAAAAAGAAGCTTTTAAATTTAGTTGTGATAAAAAATATAGCTTAAAATGCTTACGCACCAACCTATGAATTAATAGAAATTTCTTGAGTTTTTATAAGAATATAACACTCAATAGGGTAAAAGTTTATAAGAACTCTTTATGGTTATATTTTATGACAAAGTTTGTTGTAGTTACGGGTGGAGTTATTTCTGGCGTAGGAAAGGGTGTCGCTACAGCATCTATCGGCAAAATTCTTAAAGAAAGAGGATTTTCTGTTACTGCAATAAAAATTGATCCATATATTAATTGCGACGCCGGAACTCTAAGGCCTACTGAACATGGAGAGGTTTGGGTTACTGAAGATGGCGGAGAAATTGATCAAGATTTGGGAAATTATGAAAGATTCTTAGAGCAAAATATTTCTAAGCAGAATAATATCACTACTGGACAGATTTATAGAACCCTTATTGAAAAAGAAAGAAGAGGAGATTTTTTAGGAGAAACAGTTCAGTTTATTCCTCATGTAACTGATGAGATAAAGAGAAGAGTTAAAGAAGCAAGTAAGGGTTTTGATATTGCCCTTATAGAAATCGGTGGAACGGTTGGAGATTATGAGAATGTTCCTTTCTTGTTTGCTATGAAAAGTCTCGAAAAAGAGCTTGGAAAAGAAAATATGGTTTATATCTTAGTTAGCTACTTGCCTGTTCCAAGTCATATAGAAGAAATGAAAACAAAACCAACCCAACTTTCTATTAAGTTGCTTGAAGAAAATGGAATAAGGCCTGATTTTATTTTATGCAGAGGTAAATATGCCCTCGATAGTATAAGAAAGAAAAAAATAGAAACTTATGCTAATATGGATTCAGGCAGCGTTATCTCTATGCCTGATGTTACAGGTGAAGGAACACCTAATACGCTTTATGTTATCCCTCTTGATTTAGAAAAAGATAATCTTGGAGATAAGCTTTTGAAATCTTTTAATCTAACTGAAAAAAAGAAAGCAGATTGGAGTGCGTGGGAAAAGGCTATAGAATGCATACTTAAACCAAAGAGTGAAATTAATATTGGAATCGTTGGCAAATATCTGGATATTGGAGATTACAAGCTTGTAGATTCATATATTTCTATTAATGAGTCTTTGAAACATGCAGCTTCTAAGAATTCTGTTAAAATAAATCTAACTTGGTTAGACTCTAAGAAGCTTGAAAAAGAAAATAGCGATACTCAGCAAATATTGGGCAATTTTAATGGAATAATCATTCCTGGAGGATTTGGCTCGAGCGGTGTTGAAGGAAAGATAAAAACAATAGAATATTGCAGAAAGAATAATATCCCTTTTCTTGGTTTATGCTATGGAATGCAACTTGCAGTAGTAGAATTTGCAAGAAATGTTTGTAATCTTAATGGAGCAAATACTACTGAAGTTGATAGTGAAACAAAATATCCAGTAATTGATATTTTAGCTGAACAGAAGCAAATTTCTGAAAAGGGTGGGACAATGAGGCTTGGGGCGTATAAGGCTGTGTTAAAAGATAATACTATTACACAAAAATTATACGGAAAAAATGAGGTGTTTGAAAGACACCGGCATAGATACGAAGTTAATCCGGATTATCATAAAATTTTAACTGATTCGGGATTGGTTTTTAGTGGAATGAGCCCAGACAGAAAACTTGTAGAATTTATTGAGCTTACAAACCATAAATTTTTTGTTGCCACCCAAGCTCATCCAGAATTTAAGAGTTCTCTATTGAATCCTGCGCCCTTATTTGACGGTTTTGTTAAGGCATGCATAACTAAGGAATAGAATTTGCAAGAATCGCTTCTTGAAAACCTATTTAAACCTATTTTGCGATATAGAACTAATAAAGAAGAGGAAAAGAAAAACTAAGAATAACATGGATGTTTATACAATTGGTGGATTTAATGAAGTAGGTAAAAATATGGTTGTAGTAGACCTTGGAGAAGACGCGTTTATTTTTGATTGTGGATTATTTTTGCCACCGATAGTAGAATTAGAAGAAAAAGAAAAGGGCTATAATGAAAAAATTCTTCGTTCAATTGGAGCACTTCCAAATGATTATATTCTTGATAACAATATTCCTGGAAAGGTAAGGGCAATAATTTGTTCTCATGCGCATCTTGATCATATCGGTGCTATTCCATATATGGCTCAGAGATATAAATGCCCCGTAATCGGAACGCCATTCAGTATGGAAGTTTTAAAAAGATTATATGAGGATGGAAAACAACCAATTAGAAATGAGCTTATCACGGTTCATCCAAATTCAAATATTGTTGTTCAAGGAAAAAATACAAAATACAAAATAGATTTTGTTAATATAACCCACTCAACAATTCAAACATCTATGTTGGCGCTTCATACTAAAGAAGGAGTTGTGCTTTATTCTAACGATTTTAAATTTGATAATAATCCTATTTTAGGAAAAGAACCTAATTATGAATTACTTGGAGAAATAGCAAAAGAAGGAGTTAAAGTTATGATTGTTGATTCTCTTTATTCTGGAGATGAAAGAAAAACTGCGAGCGAAAAAGTTGCAAGGGCATTACTTGAGGATACTATGTTGACTACTCAGAATGAAAAAGCAGCAGTCGTTGTAACAACATTCTCATCACATATTGCAAGATTGAAGAGTATCGTAGATTTTAGTAAAAGATTAAATCGTATTCCTGTTTTTGTAGGAAGAAGTTTAAGTAAATACGTTACTGCTGCAATAAATGTAAAACTTTGTCCTTTTGCTAAAGAAATAAAAATGGCAAGTTTTAAAAGTCAAGTTGAAAAATATCTTAAAATAGTAAATAAAGAAAGAAGCAAATATGTTCTTGTTTGCACAGGACATCAGGCTGAACCTGGAAGTGTTCTCGAAAGAATCTCGAGAAATCAATTGCCTTTTACACTAAATCATGATGACCATGTTATATTTTCTTCTTCAGTAATTCCAACAACGATTAATATAGAAAATAGAAGGGCATTAGAAGAAAAATTAAAAAAACGCGGAGTTAGATTGTTCAATAATGTTCATGTTTCAGGACATGCTGGCAGAGAAGATTTAAGAGATTTTGTTAATATGATGCATGCTGAACATGTTATTCCTGCTCATGGCGGTAAAGATAAAACTGCGCCAATGGTTGAATTATGCAATGAGTTAGGATATAAGACTGATAAAAATGTGCATCTGATGTCGAATGGACAAAAGATAAGGTTCTAAGATG
>JBBSYA010000041.1:0-1339 GCA_038045485.1 Nanobdellota archaeon | reverse complement strand
ATGAGCGTAGAAGAAGTAATGGTTGGATTGAAGAATGCTTTAGCACGAGGACAGACTATAGAAAAAGCTACACAAAGTCTTATTCTTGCGGGTTATAATGTCCAAGAAGTTCAGGAAGCGGTTCGTCAAACTAATCTTGGAGTAATAGGTAATATTGGCGTTGTTGGAGAAACTAATAATAAAAATACGCCTGAATTTAAAAAACTTCCAACAGAAAATGTTCAGCAAAAACCAGATTCAGATTGGGATTCTCAAGCTAAAGAAAAAACAAAGAAACCAATTCCAAAATGGCTTATTGTTTCCATTATTAGTGTCGGCGTTCTTCTTTTGATACTGCTTCTATTAGGAGTTTTTGGTAGAATGATTCTTAAAGCCTTTGTAGGTTAATTAAATTAAACAATTAAAATAAAATGGTATATCCTCCAAGCGAAGATTCTTTATTATTAGAAGAACAGGTTAAAATATATCTTGCTAAGTTAAGTAATAAAGAAAAATTTGACTTTAAAATTCTTGATATGGGTTCGGGCTCTGGAATTCAAGCTCTTGCTGCAATAAAATCAGGAATAAGAAGAAAAAATATTCTTTGCGCAGATATTGATGAGGAAGCAATAAAAGGATTAAAAGAACAAGCATTAAATGCGATTCATACAAATTTATTTAGTAATATTGGTAAGGGAAAGAAATTCAATTTAATAGTTTTTAATGCACCCTATCTTCCGGCAGATAAATATGATTCTGGGTTAGATACAACCGCAGGTAAGAGGGGTTATGAGATTATAGTTCGATTTCTAAAACAGGCAAAATTGCATCTTGAAAAAAATGCTGCAATTTTTCTTTTATTTAGCAGTTTAAGCAAACCAAAAATAATTTTTAAGGAAGCCAAAAAGCTTGGTTATGTTAAAAAAAAGCTTAGCGAAGAAAATATGGGCATGATGGAGCAGATTTTTGTGTATAGGTTCAATTAATCTCTATCCAAGTTCAGGAAGCAGATTACAAACATAATCAGGAAGCTTGTCTCTTAATGTAGCCAAACATTCTTGATTTATAGGAGTGATTGGACTGTCATGTTCATGCCGCAATGTTCTTTTATCTCCAAAATAAGAGAGTGTCCAGAAATGCATATTTGGAACTGTAGATGAAACTCTGCAGCGTTCAGTATTTAATACAAATTTATTATCTTCTAAACATTCGGTAGCTTGATAATCCACGCAAACATTCTTAACAATACCTGAACATTCAAAAGGAATTGTAAATCTTTCTATTCTTATTTTTTCATAAGGTTGAGTTTTATCTTTTGCCATAAAAAATAAATTAAAAAGAACTTTAAAAGGATTATTAT
>JBBSYA010000040.1:0-6180 GCA_038045485.1 Nanobdellota archaeon | reverse complement strand
TCATTTTGTGTTGTAACTCTATAATTAAGACGCTTTATAAATCTTTCTATTTTCCAGAATATATATTTTTAACGCCTAAAAATTCAAGAATATCGTCGATATTTAGTAATTTTGGAGAGTCGTTGATTAATCCCGGGCAGGCAGAGTTAATCCAAAAATTAATACTAAAATTTTCAAATTCATGCACATTTATGTTGTTTGAAATGAATAAAATAGCGCGTTTTTCTGGATATTTTTTCTCAATAATTTTTTTCAGTTGTTGAGATTTTTTAAATTGTTCTTGTCCTGGCTTTGTTGAGACAATTATGCCTATATCTTTGGAGTGAAGAAAGAGATTTAATGAGTTTTTCATTTTTTCTTGATACTGCTCAATTTCTTTCTGTCCAACTATTGTTGAACTTCCATTACTATACTGTATAATTGAGCGTTTGTTTTGAAGCGCAAGATTTAGTGCGTGGAATCTTCCTTGTCCGATTAATATAATAGCTATTCCTTCTTTAACACGAAGCTTTGTGCATCCTAAAACCTGCTGAAAACCTGCGACAGCTATATTATAGTGTTCAAGTGCTTTTTTCATAGCTTCAGCTTGTGGCTTGTTCTGTATAGTATAGCTAAGAAAAACTTCCTTTGGAAGTTTTTCAATAAAACTCTTGTCTATATTATATGCCTCTGGCTTTGTCTTGGATTTTGCTTCGATGTAGAGTATTTTCATAACAAAACGAGAAAATTAAGGTTTATAGAGGTTTTGGAGAGAAGAATAATTATTTTCTTGAAGGTATACGCTTTCCAATTCCATCTTCATTGAAGGGGAGATGTAAATGTTCAGTTAAGGTAACTAATCCCTGAGAAGATTCAGTTAATATTTCAATCATATCAATACGAGGTGGACAAGTACTATTTCTTAATTTAACGACTCCGCCAGATATTAAATACAATTGAACAATTTCTCCTTGATTTTTAATGACTGGTTCAACCTCATTTAAGGCATAATAACCAATATCTCTCAGTTTAGATACAATATAATCAAAATTTTTTGTTGCAAGTCCCACAGGTTTACATCCTCCAATCAAGCCAACTTCTAAATGACCTCTACTATAAATCCTTTTAAATAATCTTTCATCTGCCATTTTTTATTCACATATCTCCTATTTTTAAAGATATAGCACACTAGAAAATAACTATTATTAATTAAAAATCTTCTCAAGAACTAAAATTATCTATCAGATTCTTTAACATTCACATTAACATCTGTTGATGTGCCTGAAGCTTTTGCGATTTCTGCAAATTGTGGAGTTACGATAACTATTCCGTCTCCGAATCCTGCAATGCTGCCTTCAAGAGCATCTGCTGTTTTCTTTAACTTAGCAATAGCTCGCTTTACTTCGATTATATCTTTTGACTTAAGTGGCTTGATATCAATAATAGCTATTGTGTAGCCTTCTCTCAGGTAGTTTAGAACTTCATTAACATCTTCAAATTTTTTAAGAACGAATGGTTTGATTAAAACTTTGGCTTTTTTAGCTTCTTTGCCAATGTCTATTTCTACGTAATCAGTGTCTTCTCCACCTTTTTTAAACATCCCTTTGATTGATTCGAATACCATAATGATTTTTACAATATCTACTTTATAAATATTTCTATTATCTAAAAGGATATATTCTATTACTCTTTTCTACTGCATAAATTTAATAGATTCTAAGAAAGGACGACATAAATTCACCAATCTTCAATCGCCTATATTTATTACCGATTATTAAACCAAATTTTTCACAGAAATTATTAATTATCATATGGTGTGAAAAATTTTAAGTAGTAATCTTATTATTTAATCCGTATTTTGTTTAAATTTCAGATGATAGAGTAATCAAGAATTATTTAGGTAAGAATTGGTTTGAGATTTATTGAAAAAAGTTTGAAGCTGGCACAAATTTTATTCTTTTTTCATGCCTGCGAGAACTTTTTTTCTAAGGTTTTCAGAAGTTGAAGAAATACTTTTTTCTTGAGAATCTAAGGATTTTAATCTTAATGAAATTAAATCTTTTTTTTGCTTTAAATCTTTTAGAATATTTTCTTTTGAAGATTTAATCATAATATTTCCAGAAATTTTGAAAACTTCGCCGCTATTTTTTGTTAATTCTTCAAATGCATTTTCTGTTTCGCTTAATTCTAATTGAAAAGCCTGTTTCTGCATTAAAATATTCTGAAGATTTTGCTCAAGCATTTGCAATTCTCTTATTTGTGCTTCGGTTTCTTTATTCATTTCCATATTATATTTTTTACTAAAATTAAAAATTGTATTTAATTATAAAGCCTTCACCTTTGTTATAACTTTTCTCGGCTTGTAGAAAATCTTAGAATTGCAGTGAGGACATTGTAATCTTTTTTCAATAGTCTTATCTGTGATTGTTTTTCCGCATTGAAAGCATTTGTATGTTACCATTTTGTTTATTGAATTTTATTCAGTTTTTTCTGTTGATTTAGCTTTAGATTTTCTTGGTTTTTTTGTCTTTGTAGCATTATCTACGATATTTGTTGAGTTTTCTTTCTTTAAAATCTTTGCTTTTTCTTTAGATTCTGGTTTTCCTTCATTTGTCTGTGCTTGAGTAAGTTCTGTTTTTGATTCAAGGAAGTAAGCATGTCCTGCGAACTTTTTTCCGCATTTTTTACATAGCCAGATTCCTTTTGATAATCTTTTAGCTCGTCCATTACAGAAAATACAATGCTGCTTCATTTTCTGTTTGGCTTCTATGGCTGAAGTTCTTTTCTTAGCGCTCTGGCCATATCTAACTCCAAATCTTCCTGCTGAGCCCTGTGATTTATTTGACATTTTGTTATTGAGATATTATTTCTTATTTAAGGGGGTTTTTAAATGTTATACTTATAAGAATTTATAGCTTCTTTCAAACGCCTCATTCTTTTAGGATGATTAAAACCAATTACATTATAGAATTTTATAAGATTTATTTTTCTTGAAATCTTTATTCTATAGAAGATATACCCTTTAAAATTGAATTTATAAAAATGATTTTCTATGCCTAATGATTTAAGATTAAATGCTACTTTCTTTAATCCCAAACCATTAATAGAATCTATTACAATATATCTATGATAATCTGAATTACAAACCGAGCCTTCTCCATCTACAAATGCTCTTATCCAAATAATCTTCTGTCTTTTATTTAATCCGCTTGGAAATTCCCAAACCTTAGAACCAATTTTTCCCAGTTTCAGAATGTCTTTAGAAATTCTATGATTTTCAACTCTTACCTCATATCTTTTTGGACGATATTTTATACTTTTTATTTTGGGATAAAGCTTTTTTAGAGCCTTGATAAAATCTTTAATCAATACTTCTTCGGTATTATAGAAATAAGTTCTCAATCTTTTTCTTATCCTTAATTTCTTTCCGTGAATATCCTTACATTTTTTGAAATAAATTCCACCATCAGAAGCAACATAACCATGAATTTTTACGAGCAAATCTTTTTTATTCATTTAAGATTATACCTCTATTTTAAAAAAATGGGGCTGTCGGGATTTAAACCCGAATTACAAGGTCCCAAACCTCGGATACTAATCAGGTTATATTACAGCCCCTTATAGTGTCTTTTATTTTTCCACCCTTTTAAATTTATTTGTTTCCCTTTTTATCATTCTCAAAAATCACCTAATAAAATAAAGTTAAATTATTACTTAAATCTTTCTAAGAATTTTAGACTAATAAAGAAAAAATTATTTTTTCTTTTCTGCTTTTGCTGGTGCTGCGGCTTTTCCTGCTGCAGCTGCTGGAGCTGCTCCTGGTTTTGCAGCTTCTCCTGGTTTTGCTGCTGCTCCGGCTACTGGAGTTTCTCCTGGTTTTGCAGCTTCTCCTGGTTTTGCAACTGGAGCTGCTGCAAGTTTTGCAGCTTCTTCTGCTGCTTTTGCAGCTTCTTCTGCTTTTTTGATATTTTCTTGTTCTTTCAAAACATTTTCATAATGAGCCTTGAGCTTTGCTTTCTTTTCAGTAGATGTATCTGTCTTTTGAGACTTTATTTCTGAATCATAAATTCCTTTTTTAATATCTGCCTGTGTTTCTTTTCCGCCTTTATTTTCTACAAGAATTCCTAAACTTATGCAGCTTCCAATTACAGAGTTAACTGCAGATTTGAAATCCTTAGCAAGCATGTTTCCAAACTTTACTTTAGCTACCTTAATTACTGTTTCTATAGAAATGTTTCCTACTTTGTTTTTCTTATGATCTCCTGATGCTGTTTCAATTCCTAATTCTTTTTTAAGAAGTTCAGAAGTTGGAGGACTTGAAACTTCAACCTTGAATTTTTTTGTTTTAGGATCAATATCAAGAGCAACTGGAACTTTTGTTCCCTTGAATTCAGCTGTTGCCTTATTAACTTCAGATATAACCGAACCTATGTTAATTCCAATTGGGCCAAGTTTTTGTCCTACTATTGGACCTGGTTTCATTTCTCCGCCATCAACAAGTAATTTTATTATCATTTTATATTATTTCTCCTTCACTGGACATATTTTCATAACTTTCCTCGTTTTGAGGGATTAATAAACTCTTTTGTTCTCCAGTAGATTCTTTCTTTACTTCATTAACTTCAGTTTTTGCTTCTTCTTCGTGCCTAATAACTCGAACATTATCTATCTTTACTGTAACCGGAATTGGAACAACCGCGTTAAGCAATGAAACAACAACTTCGCCTTTTGTCTTGTCAACACGAGTTACTTTTGCTTTTTCTTTCTTGAATGGCTCACCAATAATTTCGACAATATCGCCCTTCTCGATTTTAACTTCTTCAAGATTTGGAGTAAGCATATTTTGGATTTCAACATATTCGAGAGTTTTTCCGATTATTCCTTTTACATAGGGCAGATTGAATGATGCTTCTTCTGCAGTTTCTCTATCGACTGCTTCTAAGAAAATATATCCTCTTAATCCATGAGGGCGAACGATTGAAAAAACTTGAAGATTTTTTTTATGAGCCTTATCAGATATTAATTCTAATGCTCGTTCTTCTTTATTTGTTGTAACTTTTATTACGAATATTGCCATTTTGTTTTTTTATCACTATAACCCACAAAACCGAATGAAGTAATGTGAGAATAAGATATTCTAGATAAAAAATAAGCACTTATAAATGTTTCTATAGGGCATAAATTAAAACTTTTCCGTCATGTGAAAATCTATCACCACAGGACCTCTGTTCAACTAAACAAGCATAAAGATAATCCTGAAGTTCTATATCTATCTGTTTTGCGTCTCCAAAATAAGTTTCTGCAGGAGTAGAAGTTACTATAACTGACTCGCTAGTTCCAGGTTTATACTTGAGCGTAAGAGGTATTGGTTTTTTTGAGTCTGAATTAACTTCTCTAAATTGCAGAACTCCTTCTAAGGCTTTATGTTTTAATAGAATAACTTCCAGACTTGATAAATAAATTTCTAATTCTAAACCTGCTGAACTTATTTTCATAACAAATGAAATATCTGCCAATATATAAAGAAAATTATTCTATAAAAGAAGAATGAAAAAATAAAAATAAAAAAATCCAGAGAATTATTAATTCTCTGGCCTTTCAAAACAAGTATACATCCAAAATGTAAATTTTGGAATGCCCCGAAAACAAATATGTTTTCGCGGTTTTGAAAGTAAATAAAAAATAAAAAGTAATAAAAAGTTAAAATTAGTTTTTAGTTTTTAGCCATGCTAAATACATTCCTTATTGCAACAACGATTGTTGCTGGAATAAATATTTCAAGCATTGCTACAAGTGTTGAACTTGCTACAGGAACGCTTTGTAATACACCTGCTCCGAAAACTCCTGCGATAATTAAAGCCAATCCTGAAAAAAGGAAGGGCATTGATTCTACTGAAGTTATATTGAACAAGCCAATTATAATTCCAATAACCATTAATACAGCTACAACCAAAGTTGTGTTAAGACTGTAAATTTCTAAGCCATTGAAAATTCCTACAATTACTGCAAGCAAGACTCCTATTAAAAAAGCCCAGCTTCCAAGCATATTTTTTGTTTTTGCCATTTTTGTCCTCTTTTACCTCCTTTCATTTCTCATTTAAATGTAAGGAAACCAAGGTTTCCTTTCCTCATATTTTCATTTTTTCTTATTATGCGAATTTACTAAAATGCAAATATTCGCACTCAACCATCCTTTATTTG
>JBBSYA010000039.1:0-22722 GCA_038045485.1 Nanobdellota archaeon | reverse complement strand
ATGAAGATATTATCCTTACATTGTGATTATATAAAATTCAAGCCAGTTAAACCTGCTCTGAAAGGTGCAACACTTGAAAAAGCAGAAGAAAAACAAGTAGAAGTAAAAGAACCTCTTGTAATTTTCACAGCAATAGAAAAGCAAGACGAAACAAATAAAGAAATTCTTCAGGAATATATAAAAAATGTTTTAGATTTGCAGGATAAAACAAAAGCAAAAAATATCGTTCTTTATCCTTATGCACATCTATCTTCCAGTCTTTCTTCACCTGATTTTGCAAAAAATCTTATGGTTGAAGCAGAAAAAGAGCTCAAAAAGAAAAAGATTGAAGTTCATCGTGCTCCTTTTGGATTCTATAAAGAATTCGAGCTAAAATGCAAAGGACATCCTCTTTCTGAATTATCAAGAACTATTGGAACTCAAGAACAAGTTAGTGGAAAAGTTGAAGTAAGCAAGAGCATGGGCATTAGTAAAGATGAACCCTATGATGCTAAGAAACTTCTGCACGAAATTTCTAAGAATAAGTTAAATAGAGAAAAACTCGCAGAAAATGATCACAGAATAATCGGCATGAATTTAGATTTGTATTCCTTTAGTGAAGTTGCTCCGGGAATGGTTTTCTGGCACGATAAGGGTTTGATTATTTACAATGAACTTGTAAACTATTGGAGAGAAGAACATAGAAAGGCAGGATATAAAGAAATCCGAACCCCTCAGATAATGGACGCTAAACTTTGGAAAGTATCGGGACACTGGGAAAAATATAAAGATAGCAATTTTTCAACAAAGTATGAAGGAAGAGATTTTCTTATTAAACCAATGAATTGTCCGGGTGGAATGCTCATCTATAAAAACACCCCAAAATCCTATAAGGACCTTCCATTAAGAGTCGGAGAAATGGGAATTGTTCATAGAACAGAACTTTCTGGAGTTTTAGCTGGATTATTTAGAGTCATTCAATTTACACAAGATGATGCGCATATTTTTTGCGCTAATGAAAAACAGGTTGAAGAAGAAATAATAGGTATTGTTAAACTAATAAATAAATTTTATGATACTTTTCATCTTAAATTTGATCATGTCGAGTTATCTACAAGACCAGAAAAAAGAATTGGTAGTGACGAAGTTTGGGATATGGCAGAATCAATATTAGAGAAAGTTTTAAAGAAATTAAAAGTTAGTTATAAAATAAACAAGGGCGATGGAGCTTTCTATGGTCCTAAGATTGATTTCCATGTTAAAGACTCATTAAATAGAACCTGGCAATGTTCTACAATACAGCTTGATTTTGCTATGCCTGAAAGATTTGAATTAGAATATGTTGATAGCGATGGGAAAATGAAACGCCCAATTATGCTTCATCGAGTTATTTACGGAAGTCTTGAAAGATTCATCGGAGTAATGCTGGAATCTATGAACGGCCGTCTTCCGACATGGCTTTCTCCTGTTCAGGTTAAGGTTATGAGTTTTACCGATAAAAACATAAAAGCAGCAGAGAAACTCTTTGAAGAATTAAAAGAAGCAGGAATTCGGGTTGAGTTGGATATAGATTCTGCGCCAGTTCAAGGAAAAGTTAGGAATGCGGAATTAATGAAAATTCCATACATCGTAATGCTGGGCGATAAAGAAGAAGCAGCAAAAACTCTTGCAGTAAGAAATGATGGCAAGGTTAAGTTTGGCGTGAAAAAAGATGTTTTTTTAGCAGATTTATTGAAAGAAATAAAAGAGAGAAAATAACATGAAGATTATACAACTTCTCGAAAAACTTGAAAAATCAAAAGTATTCGGGGAGTTTAAAAAAGATAATCCAAAGGCATTTTTATGTGCGGGCTTTATTATTATGAATCTTAAGCAGAGCATATTTGAATCCTCACTTGATTTCAGAGATGAAAATGATATCTTTACATTTAAAATTCCTGAAGAGGATAAAGAAGCAGAAATAACAATGTTGAAAGAAGAAATAATAAAAAACCCTGCAGCCCCAAAACCCTTTGAACAATTAAAAGAAGAAGATATCAAAAAAATAAAGCTAGATATTGGAGATTTAAAAGAAACATCAGAAAAAGAACTCAAGAAAAATAAGATTACTCAATCTCTTGAAGATATTATTGCGATTTTCCATAAAATGGATGAAAAATTAGTCTGGCATCTTACTTGCATGGCTGCAGGATTTACAGTAGTAAATATAACTCTGGATGCAAACACAAAAGATGTTATAAAATTCGAAAAGAAGAGTTTAATGGATTTCGTGAGCGTTAAAAAACCCGAGAAGAAATAAGAATTCTACGTATATTCTGCAGTTCATTAATATTTATTAATCATTTTTTCGAGTTTAATTGATGAAAGTAGCATATCTGGGCCCAGCTGGAACCTTTACTGAGCGAGCAGCAAAAGATTTATTTCCGAATTCAGAATTAGTAGCAATTCAGCCTATTCGTGGTGTTGTTTTTTCTGTAGAAAAAAGAGAAGCGAGATATGGGATTATTCCCCTTGAAAATTTTTATAATGGAGAAGTTAGGCAATCTTTAGATGCGCTCACAAAATGTGCTCATACGCAAATAACGCAAGAGCATTCTACTAAAATTGTTCATTGCATTGGCGCATTAAAGCCCCACGGTATGATAAAGACTATCTTTTCAAAAGACCAGGCACTCGAGCAATGTAGTGATTATCTGTTCCAGAATTATCCTTATGCTATGGAAATAGCTACATCAAGCACGGCAGAAGCAGCAGAAAGAATTGCAAGAGAAAAATTACTTGAAGCAGCAGCCATAGCTCCGAAAAATGCGTTAATTAAATCTGGGCTTGAAATTATTGCAGAAGATATTGTTCCAAATAATAGAACTCGATTTGCAGTTATAAGCCAAAATTATACTGAATCTACAGGAGATGACAAAACTTTATTAGCAGTCCACCCACCAATAAAAGATAAGCCAGGAGTTCTTTATAATACTCTTGGATTTATTTCTGGTTTTGAAATCAACCTTGAAGATATTAAATCACGTCCAGACGGCAGAGAAGGTTATTATTTTTATGTTGAATTAGATGGCCATGTAAAAGATAGAGCAGTTAAAATGGCCTTAGATGCTATAAGATTCTCCCTCGATCCAAAAGATAAATATCCAGATGCAGTAAAAGTTCTCGGAAGCTATCCAAATACTCATTGGAAGGAGAGAAAATAAAAATGATAATTAATCTTGCAGGCGGAACTGGAATAATGGGCAACACACATCGGCCTATTTTCGAATCTGCAGGTCACGAAGTTATTGTTTCAGGAAGAACTACATCTCCAGGTTTAGAAGTAGCAGCTCAAATCGCAGATATCACAATCGTTTCGGTTCCGATTTCAGCCACTGAAGAGATAATAAAAAGAGTTGCACCATATTCTGAAGCGATAATGGATTTCACAGGAGTAAAGGTTTTCCCTGTTAATTGCATGCTTCAATATTCTTCTCCTAGCTGTGAAGTTATGGGTATGCATCCACTTTACAAGGATTTTTTTAAAGGAGCTACAATTGTTTCATGTCCAACAAAAAGAACAGGTGAGAGATGCCGCTTAATTGTTTCAGATTTAAGTAAGGCTGGAGCTCAAATTAGAGAAATGACTCCAGGTGAGCATGATGAATATATGGATATAACTCAAAATCAAAGAGTTGTAAAATTAATGCAATATGCGCAGGAAATAATAAATAAAGGAATTATTGTAGAAGATGCCTATGCCCTATCACCAAAACCCTCAAGAATTCTTCTTGATTTAATTGCAAGACAGATTGATGAGAAAAATGAAGAATTATACAGGGAAATGTCAGAATATAACTTTTTTACAAAATCAAAATTAAAAACAGCAATATCGCCAAAGATAGTCCGAGATTGGTTTGGAGATGAATTAAAACCCGCCCAAGAACGAGCCAAAAGATTAGTAGATTTAGTTTAATCCTATTTCTTTATCCAATTAAAAATATAACTAATATATTCACTTTCTTTAAGACGCGCCATTTTTTCTATGATTAACTCCGGCGTAGAATGAGCAAGTTTTCCGAGAATAGGGTTATGGCTTACAATTAATTCATAGTTTTCATCTAAACCTTTCGCTTCTATTCCATCTATTCTTGCGTATTGAGGGAGATTTTTCTGTATTTCATATCCTAAATGTGTAGCAATAACTAAAAAACAATTTTTCTTAATAAAATAGTCTGCAGTAGCGCATAAAACCTTTCCAGCAACCCCCGGCTCCGTAACGCTTTCAATTTCATCAGCAAGGATTAATGTTTGTTTTCCAGGATTAATTTTAGCCATTTGTGAAAGAAGAGTTTCAAACGCGCCTTTGCTAATTGAGCCCTTATTTTTAGCAAAATAGTATACTTCAGAAAATAAAGGCATTCTTGATTGTCCGCTAATCGGTAAACCGATTTGAAATAAGGATATTGTTTGTATAATATGCTCAAGCAAAGTTGTTTTTCCTCCGCTATTTGCTCCTGTTAGAATTGAACATCTGTGATTTTTATCTAATAAGAACGAAATTGGCTGGGCATTGTCTAAAAACAAATTTTTAGAGTCATCAATTAAAAATTCTTCAGATTGTTCTGAAAACAGATGCCCTTCTTTAATAAATTTAGAAATTCCTGCATAAAAATCAAGCAAGAGGATTAGATTTTCAAGTTTTTTTAGTTTTTCAGGAACCTGCTTTAATTCTTCAGCTTTTCTTTTTATTTTTTCAGACATTGAAACAAATTCATTTGAGTCCTGGAGTTTTACTACCTTAGCAAGCTCTTGTTCATCAATTGTAACTGGAATACTTTTATGAAATATCTCTTCAGTTAAGCCCGTTTTTGTTATTTCTTCTTCAATGATGTTCATTATATCTTTTGAAAGGCTATTTTTGCTTAACATCTCAAAAAGCTGGCTTCCGCTTATACTTATTGTTTTTATTTTTTCAGAAACATTTGAATTAATGTTTTCAAGAGCTTCTTCAACTCTCTCTCGCGTTATTTTTTCAGAAGCTTGCTCACTTATTAAAGAAAGCAAACTCCTCAACTGAATAACTAGTTCTTTTACTTCTCCTTCGTCCATATTTTTATCAAGAATTTCGAGATTTTTCTTCCAACCAGATAAAATTTCTAAATATCGTTCAAGATAAACATCTTCAACATTTCGTATATTAATTGTTTGGTTAAGCTGTTCCAAATAACTATCAAAATCATCGCAATCTATTGCTTGAATAATATCGCAACTCTCGAGTTCAGAAACATCATCAGGAGAGGTAATATATTTTACAGGACATCCAAGTTTTTTAAGCTCAATAAATGTTTTTTCATTGGCAGTTACAGCATAAATTTCGTATTTTGGAGCCCAACTCGCTTGGGCGGTTTTAATTTCAGAAAGAAATTCACTATTAATCTTCGTTGTTCTAAAATTATTAAAGAATTCTTGTCTTTTCTTTATTTCTGTAATGCTATTTGTAAAATTAAAGGCATCAAGAAGATTGCTGGTATCTGAAAAAAAGAAATTTTCGCTTATTTTCGAGAGAACTTTATTATGTATGCTCTTAGCATCCCGCGTTTTAAAGATACTATCCGAGCCATTAGAAATCTGAGTTTTGCTTTTATTAAATGGCGATAGATTATTCTCTACAATAAATTTTAACAGCTCTTTTTGCATTTTAAAGAGCTGTTAAATGACTTAAAAAGGTTTTAGATATTTTAGAATATAAATTAAAATTTGTGCTTTGAATAATCCTAAGATAAATCAATAATGTCATAAACTCAAAAACTTGCAGCTTCTTTAGCGAGGCTTAGCTACTTGAAACTTATATTCCGAAATTGGTTGCATTAATAACATATTAAAAATAAATGAAATCTAATTAAAAAGAACTAATATCTTCCGTGAAATCTTCCGCGAGATTCTCTTCTATCGCTTCTGCTGAATCTGCTTCCACCACTTCTTCCATGGCTTTCTCTTCTGTCTTCTCTGTCTCCACTATCAGAATTTCTACTATGACCAAATCTTCCACTTCTACCACCACCAAATCTACTTCTTCCACTGCCTCCAAATCTGCCTCTTCCTCTATCTTCAAATCTTCCACCCGAACTATGCTCCTTAAATCCGATTGAAACTCTTTGCATTTCAGGAAGTTCAAGACGTTCAATTGTAACATCATTATGTTTCTTTACTTGGCTAAAATTTTCATAATCTCTGCTTGCAAGAATATTTACTGCAATTCCTTCGCTTCCAGCTCTTGCAGTTCTTCCAATTCTATGAATATATTGATTTGGTTCTCTTGGAATATCATAATTGTAAACATGTGAAACTCCCTTAATATCTAAACCTCGAGCAGCAACATCAGTGCAAACTAAAACTTCAAAATCTTTTGAATGGAATTTTTCCATTGTTCTGCTTCTTTTATCTTGTGAATATCCACCATGAATAGCTAATGCATTTATTCCTAAACTTTGCAGGTTTTTAGTTACAAAATCAGTATTTCTTTGAGTATTGCAGAAAACCATAACTGAGCCTTTCTTTTCCTGTCTCAATAAATGAACTAATAAAGAGAATTTCATATTATCAGGAACATCATAAAAAACTTGTTTAAGTTTTGAAGGGTCAACTTGTGTTTCAGCCATAATCTCAACAGGGCTGTTCATGTATTTATCCGAAATTCTTCTTATTTCATGAGATATTGTTGCAGAGAATAGCATTGTTTGTCTTTTTTGAGGACAGGCACGGATTATTTTTTTAACATCTTCTATAAAACCCATATCAAGCATTCTATCTGCTTCATCAAGGATAAGCATCTTTACATTATTCAAATTAACAGTTTCTCTTCCAATATGGTCTAACATTCTTCCGGGAGTTGCAACAACAACGTCTGCTATTCGGAGATTATCTACTTGAGGTCCCATGGAAACTCCGCCAAATATTTCAATAATGCTTAAGTGCTTATATTTTGAAAATAATTTTAAACTTTTAGCAACTTGGTCTGCTAACTCTCTTGTTGGAACTAAAACTAAAGCCTGAATCATTCCACATTTATCAGAATTTTGAATAATTCCTGTTCCAAAAGCAAGCGTCTTTCCGCTTCCTGTTGCAGCTCCGGCTATAATATCCTTGCCTGCGAGTACAAGTTCAATTGTTTTTTCCTGTATCTCTGTTGGCTCGTGGATTTTTTGTTCTTCCAAAGATTTTAAAATCTCAGGATTAATTCCTAGTTTTCTAAACTTATCCATTTTGTTTGTTTTGATTCCTTTAATTTAGACAAAACGAACAGACAGAAAATTCTTAATTTTCTGTATTTCAAAAATCTTGTAAGTCAAACCGAAGGTTTTATCCGATTTTTGAAATATCTATTCTTATTTTATTTAATATCAAAGGCACTTCATTATTTTTTATTAGTTGTTCTGAGTGTCCTTTAAATATACTCAGAAAGAGGCGTTAAACGCTCTAAATATTTTATATTTACACTTTAGAGACAAAAAGTGTGTTTATAAAGCCTTCTAAACGGAGTTTAGAATGGCCACTGAAAACTTAGAGTTTTCTAAGCCTTCTAAACGGAGAATTAATCTAATCTTTAATCTCCAGAAAACTTAAGAATACTGAAAACACTAAAACCTTTATCTTCTAATTTTTTTCTACCACCCAAATCTTCTAGTTCAACTACAAATGCCGTGTCGATTATTTTACCGCCAAGTTTAGTAATAAGACTACAAGCAGCTCCCGCAGTTCCGGATGTTGCAATTAAATCATCAACAAGCAGAATATTTTGTCCAGGCTGAACGGCATCTTTGTGAATTTCGATAGCGTCAGTTCCGTATTCTAAATTATATTCTTCACGGACTTTTTCTCCAGGAAGTTTTCCTGGTTTTCTAACAAGAATTACTCCTTTGTTTAATCGTGAAGCTAATGCAGAAGCCAAAACAAAGCCTCTGCTTTCTATACCTGCAATTAAATCAATTTTTTCATTCTTGTATCTTTCTTCAAGAACTTTCATTGTTCTTTGAAAACCCTCTGCATCTTTGAGCAGAGTTGTTATATCACGAAACATAATTCCAGGTTTAGGAAAATCTGGAATAGTTCTTATTTTACTTTTGATGAATTCTTCATCGTCATTAGCAATTTTTTCTATAACTTTAACAAGAAGACTTTTCATTTTTTCTGAATTATTTTTAAAAATCTCCAGAATAGCGTCCCATGTAACTGGCGCTTCATCTTCTTTCCAGCAGTCATAATCTGTAGACATTGCTATAGCAGAATATTGTAACCCTGCCTCATTAGTGAGTGCTGCTTCTGGCGCAACAGACATATTAATTACATCCGCGCCCCACATTCTAAAAATCTTAGACTCAGCCTTTGTTGAAAATCTCGGGCCCTCGATAGTTATAACTGTTCCTTTTGGATGATGTTTTATCCCCAGATTATTACAAGATGAGATAATCTTTTTTCTAAGAAATTCTGAAAAAGGTGTTGCCATTGGCGTATGTTTGATTCCCATTTTAAAATCATCATGAAATGTAATAGAACGATGGCGTGTAAAATCAATAAATTGATCGAGAATTACAAAATCTCCTCTATCAATTTCTTCACGCAGGCTTCCTACTGCTGTTGTTGCAATAATGTGAGTACATCCTAATTTTCCAAGCGCAAATATATTCGCTCTATTATTCACATTTGTTGGAGCAATTTCATGTTTTTTTCCGTGTCTAGCAAGAATACAAACTTCTATGCCCGCAATTGTTCCAGTAGTTATTGTTGAAGAAGGTCGTCCGTAGGGTGTATCAACTTCAGTTTCCTGAAAGTCTTGAAGCATTTTTGGATCATCTAATCCACTTCCGCCGATTATGCCGATTTTAACCATAAAAAATATTGTTAATTTTCTTTTAAATAGATTATTCTACTGAAGGATATAAATGAAAAAGTTGAATACTCTGCTCGTATTATCATTTCTAGCTTTCTTATCTTTATTTTCTTAAATGCTAATACTCTGCTCGTATTATCATTTTTATCTTTAGAACTATTTTATCTTTATTACTTAAATGCTAATACTCGCCTTCAATTTCTTCTTTAGCATTTTCTAAATCTTTTTTTGCCTGCTCGTATTTCTGTTTTGCTTCGTTCAACCTGTTCTTTTTGCTTTTTATTCTTGCTATTTCTTCTTGAGCTTCTTTTATTTTTTGCTCTGCGCTTGCAAGTTCATCTTCTATTTTTCTGCCACTGCGCGAAATTTGTCTTTCATTATCTCCGGGCATAACAAGATTATCCTTTTTTGTTGCTGTAAACTCATAAGTTTTTTTAGGCCGTCTCATCCACCAAAATACTGCATAAACTATTCCACCAATAGCCGCTAAGACAAGAAAACCATAAACAATCCATTTCCAAGAATTAGATAACCCTGCTTTGATTTTTGTCCAAGTCCCAGAGATGAAGGAATTTCCTAAATTTATTGTTGTTGTATCTCCTGAATCAGAGGCATCTTCTGAAACATTTGTATCTGAAGAATTTGCCGTAGTATTAACTGTTATAGTTGTACTGGTGGAAGTAGTTGTAGTTTTAGTAGTTGGAAATAAATCAATTGTAGTAACTCCCGGCCCAGTAGAAAAATTGCCTATAGCTAAAGAGTTTTTGCTTGCGACTATCTTTCCACTGCTTCTTGCCACAACATAATAGGTGACTTTTTGAGCAGCAGAACTATAATAAAAATCTGCAAGCCCTGTAGAAGCAACAGTGTCATTTTCTAAGGAAACTATAAGGGCATCTGAATTAGGATTTATAACATTTAATGTTATATTCAGGACATATCCTTTAATGCCTTTTACAATTACATGAGTTTCATCAGCATAAACTACGTTTAAGGATAATAAAATAAGAACTGCTATAGATACAAACAATAAGGCATTAAAACTTTTTTTCATTTTCATCTCCTTTTATGGATGCTATGGATAGAAATCTTTAATTTATAAACTTTGTTAATCACAGAAAAGAATAAGCCATCTTTTTATTTTCTAATATAGAGGATTATGTTTCGTTTAGAGTGACTGCCTCTTTTCTTAATTTTTCTTTTGACTATTTTAAAGCCGACTTCTTCAAGCAGATTGATTAATTCGCTTTTTTTGTAAAAATAATAATATCTTTTATATTTATCACCAAACAATTTCCAGATTATATAAGATTCTTTTTCTTTTATTTTAGATATTCTTTCATGATGGGATTTATCCCAAACAGTTATCATGGCTTCACCCCCTTTTTTTAAAACTCTATGGAGTTCTTTTAATGCCTTTAATCTTTTTTCCGAAGTTTCAATGCATTGTAAGGTTGAGATAAATATTGCAGCGTCAAAAAAATTATCCGAAAAATGCAGTCTATCTAAACTATCTTCTAATAAAATTGCCCTAACGCCAATTTTTTTAGCTTTAGCTTCTGCGAACCCTAACATTTTTTCAGAAAAATCTACACCATAATAAATTATGTTTGCATTTTTGATAAAATTTCTTCCACCACCGCAGCCCATATCTAAAACCTTGCCTTTTTGATGTTCAAGAAACTCTACAACCTCTTCAGGGGCTCTTTCGCGAAAGCTTTGCCATTTACTGGCTATTTTATTCCAAACTTGCTGCTGTGATATTGTGTTAGTCATAATGTTCTTAATCGGTTTATATTTATAAATGTGGTTTTTCTCATTCTTACATGAAACAAATTTTGGAAGGGAAAGTTCTGAAGAAAACCATAGGTTGTCCTCTATGAAGCAACCTCTAAAAGATGAAGTAAGAAAGCCTACAAAAACACTGGCAGGAGTTACGCCAATAGCTGTAATGCCAATTCCAAAACCATGTAAACACGGAGTGTGTTTATATTGTCCCAGCTTAAATGTTCCTCAAAGCTATACTCCTAAATCTCCACCAGTTTTGCGTGCAGAACGGCTTGCTTACAATCCCGTTAAGCAGATAGAATCTCGAATAAAGGCATTCCAAGCAATGCATCATCCTACTGATAAAATAGAATTAATTATTATGGGCGGAAATTTTTTAGATTATCCTGAAAATTATAAAATTAATTTTGTGAAATCCTGTTATGACGCTTTAAATGAACGAAAAAGCAAAAATCTCGAACAAGCAAAAACAATAAATGAAACTGCGCAACACCGCTGTGTTGCGCTATGCATAGAAAGCCGTCCAGATACAATTTTGAATAATAAAGAGAGAATTGCCGAACTCTTAAAGTTCGGCTGTACTCGTGTAGAGTTGGGCGTTCAGTGTTTAGACGATAAAATTTATAAAAAAGTTAATAGAAGTCATACCCTTAAGGAAGTAATAGATGCAACAAAATTACTCCGTAATGCAGGGTTTAAAATTGGTTATCATATGATGCTCGGTCTTCCAGGAAGCACTGAAAAAAAAGATTTAGCTATGTTCAGAGAATTATTCTCAAACCCTAATTTCAAGCCAGATCAACTTAAAATATATCCTTGCCAGGTGATAAAGGGCGCTAAACTTGAAAAACTCTACAAAGAAAAAAAATACAAACCCTATTCTGAAGAGAAAATAAAGAGTCTTATAATAAAGATTATGCAAATAATTCCAAATTATTGCAGAGTCATGAGGATTATGCGAGAAATCCCCCCTGAATTTCTTATTGCAGGAACAGAAAGAATTGATTTAAGAAAAGATATTGAAGATGAATTAATTAAAAGAAAGTTGAAAATAAAAGAAATTCGCTTTAGAGAAATTGGTTTTAATATCCGCGATAAGCTTCCAAATAAAAAAATAAATCAAAATCTTAAACTCAAAGTTACAGAATATTCAGCAGCAGAAGGTAAGGAATATTTCTTAGAAATTATTAACAAAGATAATATTTTATTTGGACTATTAAGATTGAGGATAGTTACTCAAGGGAAGTTGAACCACAAGCTGCAAAAATCTGGAGAATTTTTGGAGCCCCAGAAAACTAAGAGTTTTCTTGGGAAACCGTTAGGTGTCTTAGGTGCAATAGTTCGCGAAATTCATGTTTATGGGCAAAGTTTGGCTATAGGTGCGAAAGCAAAAAATGAAATAAGTCAGCATAGAGGTTTAGGAAAACAACTTATGGCAGAAGCCGAAAAGATTTCAAAATTAAACAAAGTTTCAAAAATTTTAGTTATTTCAGGAGTGGGAGTTAGAGCGTATTATCGAAAACTCGGCTACAAAAAAGAAAGTGAATATATGGTTAAGAGATTATAGGGAATTTAAATAAAAGACCAGAAAATAATCAGAGGTCTAATGAATTTGCAGCAGAATTATTAATATAAATTTTTCAAATAATTTTAGATTTACGATAATTTTGAAAAATTTTAAGTATTAATCTTATAAGATTTTGATAAGGAAGTTGTTTTGTAAAACTAGCAAGTTTAGAGAATTATAGCCCGCATTTATAACACTTTAGTTATTCCTTCATTAATTTTTCCAAGATTTTCTACTATCTGCGCATGCATTCTTTTTATAATCATATTCTGAATTTCTTCTTTTAGAAGCCCATGACAAAGAGTTATATCTCCTTCAGGAGAAGTAAAAACTCCAAGGGGCGTATAGCAATCCATTTGTTTTCCTTCGAGCACTGAAAGTTCAGGGCTGCCCTTTGTTACTTGCAGAAGTTTGATATTAGTAATGCAATTGTTCTCAGATACGCCCTTGATAGTGTATTGAATCAAAGTAGTAGTTGTGTCTTTAATATAAGAAACTTTTGAGCATTTTACCAGCGCAGCATTAAAACATTCTTCATTTTCACAAACTCTTAGATTAATATAAAACAAATAGAGACTTCCAACAAGAAGAATAAATAATATACTTAAAATTACAATAAGTAATTTAATCTTTTGTTTTGGCCCCATTTTGTTTTTCCTTGGGAAAAATAAAAGTCTGGAAATTCTTAATTTCCAAAATTTCAAAAACTCTTCACTTCGAACCCGAAGGGAAGTCTGAGTTTTTGAATATATTTCCTATTATTGAGAAGAAAATTGCATTTATATAATTAGCGATTGAGAGATGAACAAAATTAATAACAACCCGAATTGACATTAAGGCATTATTAATATATTGAATTTACGAGAAGTCTAATTAGAAAGTTAAATCGAAACTAAATTAATCGCAGTATTCGTAGTAGTAAAATTCTTTGCAGCAAGATTATGCGCACCCATTTCTTCTGCTACTCTAATTATTCCAGGAATAGCAGTGTCGTTTATTGCTAAAACATAAACTTCTTCTTCAGGCTTGAAAAATCCAAGTCTGCCTAAGGGGATTTTTCTGATAACTTCCATTTTTCGGTTGTATAAAATTGCAGCTTTTGTTCCAATTAATTCATCAAGAGCATTTTTTACAATTTCCTTTTCCTTTTCAGTCATCTTTTCAATTTTTCTTTCTTTTTTCGCAGGAGCTTCAGAAACTTCTTCTCGGCTTTCGGTTCTTTCATTTCTGTATTCTCTCGGTTCTTCTCTTGAGAATCTTCTGCCTCTGCTTTCCATTTCAATATATTCTTTTGTTGTAACTCTTCTTCTAAGTGCTTGTAAAATTTCTTTTCCAGTTAACTCTTCAACTTCTTTTCCTTCAGGAGCAACGGCAACATATTTTATAGTAGCATTTTCAATAACATTTTTAGCGATTAATTTTCCGCCTCTATCTCCATCAACAAAAAGTGTTATGGTTTTTTCTTTTGATAATTCTTTTATTGTTTCAGGTAGTTTCATTCCATTCATGCAGATTACATTATTAACGCCCTGTCTAATCATATTAACAACATCTGCTCTTCCTTCAACAACAACTACTTCGTCTCCAGAAATATCTCCACATGGAAGATTTTCAGTTCCGTAGGTTTTCATTTTGATAGAAACTCTTGAATTTTCACCTAACTCTCTTCCAATATCTTTAAGATTCATATCAGAACTTCCAGAAGCACTTAATCCACCTAAAAGCTGTTTAGCTCTTTCCATAATAAAATCTCTTTTGCTTCCTCTAACATCATCTATTTTTTCTATTTTGATTTTAGTCTCGCTTGGCCCTATTTTCTCAATAGTCTCAATAGCTGCTGCGATAAGAGAAGTCTCATTTTTATCCATAGCTGAAGGAATTTCGATTTCTCCAATTGTTCTTCCGTCTTCTAAGTTTAGCTCTACCTCTATTCTTCCTATTTTTCCTTGTTTTTGCAATTCACGCATTTCAAGCTCGTCTCCAAGCAAACCTTCGGTTTGCCCAAACACAGCTCCGATTACGTCAGGTTTTTCTATGGCTCCTTCTGCCTCGAAATTTGCATATATTATGTATTTTATTGATGATGGTGCTATTTTTGCCATTTTTAATCTCCAGCAGGAATTAAAAAATCAGAAAATTCTTAATTTTCTGAGTGTTGTTTTTTCTGCTATATTTACAAGTTCTTAGAAAAATTAGTCTTGTTATTGCTTTTCGTTGTCTCTATTCTCTACTATTAATAATCTAATCTGTTATTAACCATAAACCCCTAATAATAAAGGTTTTTGATGAACGTGATTGTGATATTAAGTAATAAGGGCTAATCTCCTTCTAATACTTATATACTGGAGTATAATGATTGGTTTATAAATGTTTCGCAGAAAATCAGTATTTTTATATCTTCCTATCATTAAAGAATATCTATTCTATTGTTGGAAGCTAAACGTAGAAAGATATAAATACTTGCTTGGCTTAAACTTCTTATGGAGTATTCCATATTATTTACAAATAAGCATCATAACCGAGAGAATAAAA
Source organism: Nanobdellota archaeon (assembly GCA_038045485.1). GTDB lineage: Archaea > Nanobdellota > Nanobdellia > Pacearchaeales > GW2011-AR1 > CAIPOI01. Next base: position 7,987 of record JBBSYA010000039.1, on the reverse strand, counting down.
TTACCTTCAAGAAAGAACTTTTAGATTACATTTTGCAGGAGTATAAAAAAGGACATATTCTCTCAAGAAGAGAAATAGAATCAAAATTTCATTTAAAGTTAGACGGATTTTTTAATAATATAGACGCAGTTTACAGTGAGCTGGGGATAAAATACCATCTTTCTCCAAATCAGGAAATTAAGTCTCAAAAGGCAAATTTGCTTCTAAAGATAATTTTATCAAATCTATCCCAACTTAATCTTAAATTATTGAGCTACAGAAATGTAACTGATAGAGGTATAGATATTCTATGTATGGACGGAGAAGATTTGGTAGGAATAGAATTAAAAGCTTATAAAAAAGAGGAAAAATTAAAATTAAAAGACATCAGGCAAGTTGAAAATGCAATAAAAAAAGAAAATTTAAAGAGAGCCATATTAATAACTACTACTGATAAAAGTGATGCTGCCTTTAATCTTCCTAAGGATATATCTATTATTAATTATCAAAATTTAAAGGAGTTAATTCAGTCTCAGGAACAAATTCAAGATATAGCGTTTATAAGAGAAAATTCTGTTAATTTCATTTCTCCTTATAAAGAGATTAAACGGCAAAAGATTTTAGATTATGTTTATGGCAAATATATTAAAGAAAACAAAAAGCCGAGTAGTGCAGAGATATCTAAAAATTTACATATAAAGATTCAAACATATTTTAAAAGTCTATTCGAAATTTATAAAATCTTGAAGGTTCCTCCTCCAACAAAGAATATGGGTGGCAAACAAGCAGAAAATCCCGATAAAGAATGTATAGAACTTTGGAAAAACGAATTTAAAAAATATATTTTGAAAATTGTTGAGAAAGAAAATAGATATCCCTCTGGTGTAGAAATCGGCGCTAATTTTGGAATATCTCATATATGGAACTTTGTAAAAGTCTCTGAGCTTTACAGGGAATTAGGTTTAAAACCCTACTTGGAACGAGAAACAAGACCTACATCTGCTCCAAAATCTGGATTCTAGAGTCTATGTTGGGGTGGGTGCTGGTCAAATCACTATTTTTGAAGGGATTGCTAATAAATAATGGTGCAATAGCTTTTCCTATTTTTTTGCTTTCTGCAGAGTTTATATGTTCTGCCTTTATTTTTTTTAATGCTCCAACTAATCCAGAAGTAGAACGAGTAAATTTTACGGCCGAAGCATCAGCAGCATACTCTCTTTTTCTTGAAATTGATAGTTGAACCAGTTTAACAAATATTGGCGCAAGAATAGCTAAAACTATCCCGACTAATAAAAGAATTGCGGCGCCTTTGCCATCTCGACTATTGCTATTCCGATGCCACAGACTTCTTAAAAATATTTCAGAGATTATTGCAATCATTCCAACAAGAATAGCTACGAGAGTCATAAACCTAATATCATAATTTGCAATATGTGAAAGTTCGTGTGATAAAACCCCTTCAAGTTCCTGTCTACTGAGTTTTTCCAGTGCGCCGGTTGTAACACAAACAATAGAATTTTCAGGATTTCTTCCGCTAGCAAAAGCATTAATCTGCGAATTTTCCATAATATATAACTTCGGCATAGGTAAACCAGAAGCAATAGTTAATCCTTCAACAAGATTATAGTATTGTCTATATTCTCGAGGATTAGCTAAAACTGCTCCGGCAGTTGCAACAGCAAGATTAGCGCTTCCGTAATATCCTCCGACAACATAGACTAATGCAATTATTGTTCCAAATATAAGAAATGTAAATGGATCTCCGTAAATTTGTCCGATAACATATGCAAGTGCAATAATAACAACAAGAATCATAAAAATAAGAAAAACACTTTTTCTTTTATTCTGTGCAATTTGGTCATAAAAAGATATTCTTTCATATTTCCCCTTTTCCATAAAAAATTAAGAATGTCTAGGTATTTAAAACTAATCAAAATTTTATTCTTGCTTCATTATCGTCTGTAATCTTGATTCGAGTCTTGCTAGTCCATTACTTATTTCCGCATCTTCAAATCCAAAACTTTTAAATTCTTGGTAACCAATTTTCACAATTGCTACACTAGTTACTAATTTTTTAAAATCTTTTTCAGTCTTTCTCCATCCAGCAACATCTAATCTACCAGCAGTCTCTGCCCCCACAGTTAATTCCCTTGTTAAACAATATCTTTTAGCAGTTTCGTAGGCACTTTTTAACCTTCCATATTCATCCATCTGTTTTTAGAGCGACTACCCTTTATAAGAATTATTATATTCAATTAGGTATAGTAGAATAATAGAATTAATCTTTATAAGTTTAATTAAAACTCAACTTTTGGAACTTTTCTTTCTGCTTCTGTAATCTGCAGATATTCTTTTTGCTTTCTGCTAAACATTTTTGCAAACATATTTCCAGGGAATGTGCTGAATAAATTATCATAGTCAAGGACGCTGTCATTGTAGAATTGTCTTGAATAGGCAACTTTATCTTCAATGGCTGAAAGCTCTTCCTGAAGCTGTACAAAATTTTCGCTTGCTTTAAGATTAGGATAATTTTCAGCAATAGCAAATAATCTTCCAAGTGCAGATTCAAGTGCGTTGTCTGCCTTAAGTTTCTTATCAATGCTCTTTGCTCCAACTAAAGCCTTTCTTGCTTCAGTAACAGAGTCCATAACACCTTTTTCGTGTTTCATATAGCCCTTTACAGAAGCCATTAAATTAGGAATTAAATCAGCCCTTTTCTTTAGCTGAACATCAATTTGAGAAAAAGAATTTTCTATTCTATTTTCAAGCAAGGCAAATCGGTTGTAGTAGCTAATAAATACAGCAATAAGCAATACTACTATTCCAAGAATAATCCACCCTATCATAAATTACCCTGGTTTCTTTTCTTTTTAAATCTTATCTCTGACCACTTATGTCTTCAATGTTCAGAACGAAAATATTTAAAAACACCATTTGTGTATCTTTATCAAGATGGTTGATAAAAAAGTTGGCGTTTTAATTGTAGCGATGATATTTTCGGTATTATTTCTGTCTTTAATTTCAGCAGAGGGTTTAGAAATTAGGAAGGAAATAGTTTCTTCGTTAGCAATTCCAGAATTAAATCTTCCAGCAATTTACAATTTACAGATAACAAATCCGAATGGAACAGATATTTTCAGATTTTATTCTTTAGTTGGTGTAGATTTAGAGCCAACAGATAATATTACAATCCCTAATGGTCAGACAACAATAACTCTTAAGGCTTATCCAAGATTTCCAACACAAATATCTCCAAATTATTATAGCTTTGAATATAAAATAAAAGGAGTGTATACTCCAGTTCAAACAGACAAAATTGCAATGACTATTGTTAAATTAAAAGACGCATTTGATTTAGAGTTTGAAAGCATTAATCCCGATTCAGAAACAGCAATATTAAATTTTAAGAATCTTGGAGGCCATGCTTTTGAAAAGATTAGTTTAGATTTATCTTCGGAATTTTTTACAGATACTCGAGAATTAGCATTGGCTCCTAATGAAGTCAAAAGAATAGAGATAACTATCAACAGGGATAAAATGTCAAAACTTTTGGCAGGCCAGTATGTTGTAGACGCTAAATTAGTAGTTAGCGATATAAGTGCAGCAACAAACACAATTCTCACATTTGAAGAAAAGCCAGGAATAACAACAACTGAGGCAAAACAAGGCGTTATGCTTTCAAGATTAGAAATTGAAAAAAAGAATGATGGCAATGTGAATACAGAGGTAACAACAGTTATAACGAAAAATCTTTTTTCTGCTTTATTCACAAGTTTTAATGTTGACCCTGACAGAAAAGATATAGTTAAATTTCATGCAAATTATGTTTTCTCAAGAGAATTAGCTCCGGGAGATAGTTTAAGGGTTGTAGCAACAACAAATTGGTGGATTTTCCTTGGTGCAATATTAATTATTATAATAATCTGGTATGTGATTGATGAATATATAAGGAATAAAATTGTTCTTACAAAAAGAGTATCTCTTGTTAGAACAAAAGGCGGAGAATTCGCCTTAAGAGTAAGCATACTCGTAAGAGCAAGAGACTTTGTAGAAAAGATAAGAATTATTGATAGATTGCCCCCAATGGTTAAGGTATTCGAGAAAGACGGCATAACAAGCTCACCTTATAAGTTAGATGAAAGAAATAGAAGATTAGAATGGAATATTCAGGCTCTAAGTGCTGGAGAAGAAAGAGTATTGAATTATATTATTTATTCAAAGATAGGTGTAGTTGGAAAATATGAACTTCCTTCAACAGAAGCCATATATGAATACAAAGGCAGAATAAAAGAGGCAGATTCAAACCGCGCCTTCTTGCTTAACGAGACAAAGACTGAAAAAGTTAATAATAAGTTTTAAGAAAACTTATTGTTCTTTATTTTTCTTTTAAACAAATCTTTAAAAATTTCTTATGAAATTTTTAACTCAATTCAGTTTTTCAAACTGAAGATTTAAATACCTTCTAAAATTGTTTATTTTATCTTATATTCCCGGCTTAACTCAGCGGTAGAGTAGAAGGCTGTAGACCTTTTTGCCCCCGGTTCGAATCCGGGAGCCGGGATTATACCCTTTTGGTCATTTTTCACGGATTCGAAAAAGAGTTCGCTGAATATAACCAAAAAGGTAGATAGTCGGGCGCCGGGATAATATCTTCTTGACTGAGTCTGCGGATTCTTTTTGTACAGGTTAGGCTCAATTAATTCTTATGCTCTCCTAAAATGGAGGGCATTTTAATATGACGAAACGAGTTGGGGGCACGACTATTGCGGGATACTCTCTAACTTAATATACTCTTTAAGCTCTAAAATATCTACATTTCTTACACTAAACTTTTCCTTTATTTCCGAGATTAGTTTTAGAAGTTCTTGTTTATTTCTTATCTCTACATCAATCTCAAAATCTAATTCTTCTAAAGTTTTATCTATGTAAATTACATTTTCGTGGCTTTTGCAGAAATTCTCTAATTCTTCATATTTTGAAAAGTCATTAAGTATGAAATTTAGTTTGTAATATTCAAAGCCTATTTTTTGAAGTTCTAAATTTATTCTGTATCCTTGAAGTATTTTTTTCTTTTCTAGTTGTTTTATCCTAAATGCTATTGTTCTTTCCGGAGTTTCAAGTTTACTCGAAATATCTATCAAAGGCATTCTAGCATTTTTAGCAAGTAGTCTCAATATCTTTAAATCAAGTTCATCAAAATCAGAAATTTCTTTTCCCCCTATTGTTTCTGGTTCTTCATTATACTCTTTTTTTTGTGATAGCAAATATTTTCTCTTAAAATGAAGAACTTTTGAGAAAATATGAACTTTCTCTTGCCAAAAATGTTTTCTAAACTTCTTTTTAAACTCTTGTAAAAAATCCTCAAACTCATATATATTTTTAACCCAGCACATTAGGACTAAATCATAGATTGTATCTATCTTTGCTAAAACTCCCACAATTTTCTGATTGTTTAACCATTCAATCATCTTTTTCTCATCTTCGGTTTTTGTATTAAAGAACTTAAGATATATTCTTATTGAGAAGTATCCTAGCTTAGAGCTGTCTATAACCGAATAATATCCCTTTATGACTCCTTCTTGAGTCATTCTATTTATTTTATAGTTGACGGTATTCTTATTTAGTCCTACTCTTTTAGCAATCTCACTATTACTCTGACGGGAATTTTTATCTAACTCGAATAAAATTTTCTTATCTTTCAAATCTAGTTTAACTTCTTCTATCATTTTAATCTATTAAGCAATATTACTTTATAAATATTGCGTTTTGCCCTAAAATAGTAAAGAAAGTTTAATATACCCTATCAGACTACTAGATAGTAATAACTAAATGAACATAAACAACAAAATGGAAACACAAACAAAAGTAAACGCAATCGATTTGGAAAGAATATTGCTAGATGTAGATTTAACCAGCGAAATTCTAAATAGGGCTAGATTAATCTTAAGAACAGGAAAGGAGCCTAAACTAGTTGCACAGAAAATAGCCGCAGGAATATTATCTGATAAAGGCGATTATCTAAAAGCGTTACCTATTTATGAAAGTTTTGGCGAAGTTCCAGAAGAAATAATCCGAAAAAATCAATTACTTTATCTCGGCTTGGTAGATAAACCCGAATACTTAAAAAAGTTTAGAGAACTGGTTTTAAAATATGGAAAAAGGTTTTCTGAAGAGGATGTAAAAGAAAAATTTGTTAGAGAGCTTCAAGATGTTCATTCTTGCTTTTTAACAGGACCAGCTAATGTAAAAAATCACCAATCTCTGGTAAAATTAATAGAAGAAGAAACAGGAGTTAAATTTGATAGGTCTCTTATAAGAAAAGCTTATATCGATGCTATTCGGGGAGGATATGGACATTGTGTTGAAAATGTTTTTAGTAACTCTAAATGTGAGAGCTTTAAACCAAAAACCCGAGAAGAGTACGAAGCTGTTTATAGACTAATTGAGAAAAATGTGCGAGCAGATAGTTTAGCTACCCCCCAATATGTGCACAATATTCCAATTATAACTGGTGTTTCGCCATCATATGGGCTATTACTCCAAGTAGGAAGAAAAAAAGCACAAGAAGTTTTAGCAAAAAAGATGCACCCCGATTATATGAAAGAATATGCAGAATCTGTTAGAGCTATAGGATTACCTGTTTTAGCAGAGCATTTGTATAAAATCTCTAAGATAAAATATACCGAAGAAAAGCCGGTGGAGTCAATGAAACCACAAACTACCTCTTTCTTTCAAGAGCTTTGTACGGATGTTAAAAACATATCTCTTTCTTTGAGGGGTAAAAAATAAAATGGAAACAGAAACAAGACAAGAGCAAACAGCAGGAGAACAACTAAGAGCAAAATATGGCGTTAAAAGCTCAGAAGAGTTAGCTTTGCGAGTAGCTAGGAAATCTGGATTAATTTCAATTGGTTGTGGCTCTGCAAATATGGGAAAGGTGTATATCTCTCCAAAAAATTCTAACTCTGGACTTTGTGATAAGTGGAGAATAGAAGATGCAAATAAAAATTATTGGATTGCAAATAGAATTTTATGGTCAAGAGGATTAACCTTTGGTGGTAAAAATTGGCATAATGGAGAAGTTTCAGATTTAGGAAATAGATTAAGAATCCTAGATGGGTGTCATAGTGCAGAAGAAGGATGGTTGAGTGGATGGCATGAAGATGAGGATAAGAAAAAAGATGCCCGATGCGATGATGGAGTCTCTGCATGGAATAGAAGTTATGCTTGTAGAATTATGAGAAGAGCACATGGATATAATAAAGACTTCAGAGAAGGATTTGACTATAATCCCGAATATTTTGGAAGACTCGTTCAATGGAGTAAAAAAGATGCCTCTAGAGTGGAAAGAGAATTTAGAGAAAAAATTAACAAAGCAATAGCAAATAGATTTTTTGAAGAGTCAGTAGGAACGATGAGAAAAATAGAACCCGAAGAAAGAAGAAAATTAGCGGAAATTTATGCAGAAGTAAATCTTGGAAGAAGTCCTGCCCAGCTTGATGAAGCGATGCAGATAAGAGACATAATTAACAATCATCTTGGAAGCTTAATGCCATATACAAAAACAGGAAGGATTTCGGAATGTTTAGAGGTAGCAGGATTCGGCGAACAAAAATGGCAACCGAAGTCATTAACTCAGAAACAATGGGAAGCATATAAAAGAGTTAATTTGAATCCAAATCCATCTATATTGGATAGAGTTTATTCTTATTTTCATTCTAAAAGATAAATCCTTATAGATATACAAAGTCAGCCCACCTAAAATCTTCTTTTAGAAAAAGAAGCAAACACTCTGCCCCCAACACTAACTGAAAGTGCCTTTTCTTATTACTAAAAAATCTCTGGCGTTCCCCTTTTTCTGTCACCTTCCCGTTGTCGCATGATTTTAAAAACTACCTCCATCGACACATCAATCAAGTAAATAACGATGGATAAACTAAATAAAAATGTTTAACTTTAAAGTTAAAGCATGAATTTATAAAAAATAAAATATTAAAAAATATTATGG
>JBBSYA010000038.1:0-16739 GCA_038045485.1 Nanobdellota archaeon | reverse complement strand
GAAAAAGGCATATGATGCTGCTCAAAAAATTTACAATGATGCCTTAGAATCTAAAGGTATTATTGAAGAAATAAAGGTTGCAATTGCTGAAGCTGAAAGAAATGGAATATCTGCAACAGAAACTAAAAAAATGCTTTATATTGGGCAGGCTGCGTTTAATAGAGGAGATTTTAGTTTGGCTTTGGAAAGATTGAAAGAAGCAAAACTTACTTTTGCATTAGAAACAAAAGGAGAATTTAATCTTGCTTATGCAGTTAAGAATGATCCCGTACCTTATGGTTTAGGATTAATTGGTTTTGCTCTTGCGAGTTTAGGGACAAGCCTATTTATTAGATTCCAGCTGTATAGGAAAAAATTAAGAGCGCTAAAAGAAGAAGAAATTTTATTACTTGAGCTTATGAAGATTATACAGAAAGAATGCTTTGAGAGAAATCATATGAGCATGGGCGAATACGAAAATGCTATGGCGCAATATGAAAATAGGCTATCGGAAGCTGTTGAAGATAGAATTAAGATTGAAACAAAAATCGCAAATATGCTAAAGTTTAAGGGAAAAAGAAAAGCGCTTGATGAAGAAAAGAAACGCCTCGTTACTAATTTAAAGAAAATACAGGATGATTATTTGAACAAAGGAAAGATTGAGACGAGGGTTTATGAAAATATGGTTAAGAGTTATACGCGAAGACTTACAGAAGTTGAAGAAGAATTAGCGACGATGGAAGCAGAAACTGCTGTGAGAAGAGAGAGAAAAGTTAAGAAGATGTTTAAGATTGGGAAATAAAAATTTATATTAAGTAAACCTCAAGCTCTTACACTAATAATAAACCCCTAAAATCCAATAAGCTCCTCCTGCTCGAACTCGCACTCGATAGGATATTAACTGCTCTCGTGCAAATTCTCGGCTCGAACTTGCATTTTTTACATCATTTTTTTAAGCAGATAAAAATTCAAATTCTCGGCTCGCCCATTTACTATAAGCATTATTAATAATTAATCGTAATAACCTAAATTGTATGGTTCTGAAGTAGTTCAAGCAAGTAGTAATTATGCTGGGCGGTAGTTTACTTAACCATACCCATACCTTTATAAGCCAATAAAAAGGTTTAATATTATACATAAGCACATCATAAATATATCCTTAAAGAATATCGAGATTTCTTATCGTATTAGAAACGCAACAGAGACTGCTCAAATAAATATACATCGGAGGATAAATATAACCACACATGGGATTCCAAAACAACAGATTCGGAAATAATTTCGGACCAAGAGAAATGCATAAAGCTGTTTGCTCAAAATGTAAGAAAGAATGCGAAGTGCCATTCAAACCTACAGAAGGTAAGCCAGTATACTGCAGAGACTGTTACTCAAAAATGCCAAGACCAGAAAGATTCTAAAAAGATCTTTTTACTTGCTTTTGCTAGCATCGTGGGGCTTCTTAGCCTCTTTTTTATTTTATTATTTTTATATTTTTCGTGTAATTGACACGGCAATTTTTATAAACCTAAGGTAACTCTCTCAATCGACATGAATGAATCAAAAAAATATATTTTTGTTGGAAAAACTCTATTTTTTCCTAAGGAGAAAATTCTTGTAATCGGGGATTTACATCTGGGCTATGAAGAGGCGCTAAGAAATAGGGGCTTGGATATCCCTTTAAATCAATTCGAAGAGATGATTTCTGAATTAACACAGGTTATGGACTACATTAAGGTCAGATATGGGAAAATTGAACAAGTGATTTTTCTTGGAGACATCAAACATCATTTTGGATATCTTGCAAGCGAAAAGGAAGAAATAAAGAAATTACTCTCTTTTTTAAGGACTAAGAATATAGAAGAAAAAAATATTATTTTTATCAGAGGAAACCACGAGAAAAATGAAAAAAATGGAAAGCTTTTGGATTACTATATTGTAAAAGATAGTGCGTTTATCCATGGACATAAAGAAATAGCCGAGATTTATGCTTCGGAGATTAATCTTATTGTTATGGCACATTTACACCCCACTATAACCCTTTCTGATAAAATGAATGTGAAAAAAGAGAAGTATAAGTGCTTTCTTGTTGGAAGATTCAAGAAAAAAGATTTTGTTATTGTTCCTTCTTTTTTAAAAATAACTGGGGGCGTTTCACTTTCAGAATTTTCTGATGAAATAGCCAGAGGACACGATCTATCCATAATTCCGCAGAAAGAACTTGAAAATTTTAATGTATATGTAGTTTCTGAAGCAGGAATCGCCTCAAAAGAGGGCGCATTAAACTTTGGGAAACTGAAGAAATTAAGATAATTTCTATTGCCCTTGCAAACTAGTAACTTTGCAAGGCTTAAAAAACTAAAAAGTTTTTAGTGCCATTCTAAATTTATCAATTTAGAAAGCTTAAGAAATTAAAATAATTTAGAATTTCCAGTTGCCGTTTTTCTGAATAACTTTTCCATCTACAATTATTTTCGCGTTGTGCATATCTTTAACTATGTCCCAATGAATTGCAGAATCATTTCCGCCACCATTCTCCTTATAAGCCGCACCTAATGCTAAATGAATAGTTCCGCCTATTTTTTCATCAAATAATAAATCTTTTGTAAATTTGTTGATTTTTGGATTGCAGCCAATACCTAATTCGCCTACATAACTTGCATTTTCATCAGTAGCTAACATTTCTCTTAGAAAATCTTCATTTTTTGAGGCTTTTGCTTCAATAACCTTGCCATCTTTAAAAGTTAATTCTATGTCTGTAACTTCTTTTCCATCTCTAAGGGCAGGATAATCAAATTTTATCTTTCCATTTAGACTTTCTCTAATTGGCGCCATAAAAACTTCTCCGCCAGGCATATTTTCTTTTCCATCATCAATTTTTGCCAAATTACCCCTAACTTGCATTTTTAAATCGACACCTTTTCCGATAAGATGAACTTTGCTATTTTTCTTAAATTCTGATTTTATCTTATTCATTTTTATTCCGAGAGTTTTCCAATTTTGAAGACATGCCTTGTAAAAAAAGGTTTCATAGTCATTTAGAGACATTTCTGCATCTTGAGCTAAAGCTTCAGTAGGGTAACTTGTTGTTGCTCTGAACATCTTTGGTGCGTTATTACAAATTAAATCAGAAATTTTTCGAGTCACTTTTGCTCTTGCAGTTATTTTTCTAGGATTACAATTAAAAAGCTCTTTCGTATTTGATTCTGAAGCGACCCCAATATATTTATGAGAGTTATTTATTGTGTGTTCTAAAATATCCGGATATTTGTTTATCTGATGAGCTTTAGCATGTTTATAAAAAAATGGGCTCGCTCCCTTTAACCCTATTTTAAGAACGGGATGAGCTCCTGCAAGAATTACTTCTTTGTATAGGGCTAATAAAAGAGGTTCTGATTCAGTATTACCTGAAATTATTATGTTTTCGTTGGGTTTAGCAAAAACACTATAATTAACAAGAAGTTTTGCAAGTTTTTGGGTTCTGATATCTATCGGCATTTTATGGTTTTTGTGGAGAAATAGCTTCCGGATTGTCTGAAAGAGGAGAATTGTCCTTTCCGGTTATTGCTGGCGGATACTTATCGTTTATTTCAGAGGGGATATTCCTCGCATAAGCTGCGGCGCGGTCTATACTGGGCGTAACCTCTAAAGAAAGTTCACGAAAACTACCCAATTTATATTCTTGAAATAATCTGTTTAAACCACATCGGGCTATTTGAAGTGAAGATTCTACGTCTTTAACTAAGTCAGATGCTTCTTGTCGTACTTTATCATTATTTGCTGCCATTTTATTTTTTATTTATATTAATTTTCTAGAATAAGTTTCTAGAGACTCGCGAAAATTCGCTAACACCTCTCTAGATTTTTGAAGATTATTTGTAAATTAACCAGTATAATTTGCTCTTGTTTCGGGGTTTTGAGTTTCTGTGGGAGTTAATCTTGGAAGAGGAATATGGAATGGAAGACCTAATTGTTCTTCTATTTCTAAAGACTTTATTGTGCATTTATCCATTATAAAATTAAATAAGGGGATTTTTAGAGGGGAGTTAAATTTTTTCTTTTTCCATTCTTTTAAGAGATCTTTTGACTCCTCTTTTTCATCTAGAGCTATTACTGAACCCTTTATCTTAATTTCTGCAAGATTCGGGGCGTAATCAATAGAATAAGTAAAATCGAATTTTATTGCTGCGCTTTTAGAAATATCTACTTCTTCTTTAGTAATGTCTTCTATGTTTAGGCCCGATTTAATTTCTAATTTATCTCTGATTACATTCTTTCTTTCTGCTTGAATCTTATTTATTGTAAAACCAACTATTCTCATATTATTGTATTAAACCTACGCTTTTTAAAGATTGTTATAATTTAATTTATAAGGAATCCTGAATTAGAGCAAATCTTCTTCAGAAACTACAACGAAATCGCCGATTGCAATTATTGCGTTATAGGGTATAAGTGTTTCATTTGCTTCTGTTTTTTCAAGATTAATCGAGCGAGTGTATGCTGTTGGATCTTTAATAACAAGATGTATTAATTCACCTGTTCTTGTTTCAAAAGTAACATCTTGAACCATTCCAAGTCTTTTACCTTCTTTTGTAACAATAAGCTTGCTGATTAATTCTCTTAGCGTCTTTTTTTCAATTGCCATGTTTTAAGTTATCAGGAGTTATTTATAAATATTTCTATGATGTAATTTCGGTATTAATTTGCTATGTTTCTTCAATATTTTGGAGTTTTTTGAAGATTTGTTGCTTCATTTTTTTTATTTTTAATAATAAATACGTATTATTAGGTGTTATTATCTTCTTTTATTTGTTGATTAATAATCTAAAATTCTTAAAATATGAATAAAATTTAAAAAATAAGTGTTAAAACTCTATATCCCTACACCCCCTGATTGCATGTGGAGATAGATTTATAAATAAAATTTTATGATTTATTTATTATATTTATATTTATAAATATTTATATAATATAATATATATAATACAATTATTATTTAATATAATCTACTTATTTTTCGACGAGAAAGAAGTATTAATTAGTTTCCACTCACGTAAGAGGGGTGAGTATCTCCTTTTAGTTATTCGGTATATATTATAGGATTTTTAGGTTTTCCAGTGGAAATGGAAAATTGCTTACTTTTTAGAGGTAAATCGACTAATTTATTTCTATCGACGAGAACTCGACGAGCTCCATTAGAAATGTAGGTTTGATTTATAAAAATCTTTAAATAGTAGGAAGAAGGTTAGTTAATATAAAAAATAGGTCCAAAAAATATAAATATTTTCTGGCTCATAGAAAATCAATGATTTTCTAAGTCCTAAAATGCTTACGCATTTTCAGACTTCAAAACAAGTATACATCCAAAATGTAAATTTTGGAATGCCCCAAAAACATATACGTTTTCAAGGTTTTGAAGATGAAAAAGAAAAAATAAGGTGAAATAAGATGGTTACAAATATAGATAAAATTTTTGATTCTATTGGTGCGAGAACGCTATTTAAGAATAAAGATGTTTTACAAGCAGGCTACTCCCCCGAGAATATTCCATTTAGAGACAAGCAAATAGAACAGGTAGCTTCTATTCTTGCTCCTGCATTGATTGGACAAAAAACATCAAATCTTTTTATTTATGGTAAAACTGGAACAGGAAAAACTCTTACAATTAGATTTGTTGAGAATGAACTTAAGAAAAGAGCAGCAAATTCTGAAGGGCACGGAAAAGTAAGGATAGAATATATTAATTGCAAATTTAAAAAAGTGGCAGATACAGAATATAGACTTCTTGCAGAGCTTATTAAAAAATTAGGTGGAAATATTCCTGTAACGGGGTTAGGCACAGATCAGGTTTATAATAAATTTTTAAATGTGCTTGAAGGCTTAGATCAAAAAGTGTTAATTATAGTTTTAGACGAGATAGACCAAATAGTTAAAAAAATATCTGACGAATTTCTATATCAATTTACCCGAATTAATTCAGAATTGCCTAAAAAAATAGTAACAATTGTGGGAATTAGTAATGATCTCCGTTTTTTAGAAAATATGGATCCAAGAGTTAAAAGTTCATTGGGTGAAGAAGAAATTGTTTTCCCCCCTTATGATGCTATCCAGTTGAAAGATATTCTTAATAAAAGAGCGAATGAAGCATTCAAGGATAATGCTGTTGATTCTGGGGCTATTGCTAAATGCGCGGCTTTTGCTGCAAGAGAGCACGGAGATGCAAGAAGAGCACTTGATTTATTGAGAGTGGCTGGCGAAATTGCAGAAAGAGTTGGAGATAAAAAAATTACAACTAAGCATATCGATGAAGCAAACGAAAAAATTGAGAGAGATAAAATTTTATCAGTTGTTGAAACAGAGCCTAAACAGTTTCAGGCAGTTTTGCAGGCAATTATAACTCTTGAAGAAACTAAAGACAGATTAAAGACTCAAAAAAATTTAGTGCAGGATGGAGAAAGCAAAATTTTCACAGGAGATGTTTACAACGTTTATGAGGCGATATGCAAGAAAATAGGTATGGAAATTTTAACGCAAAGAAGAGTAGGCGATATAATTGGCGAGTTTGATATGCTTGGATTAATTAATGCCCAAGTAGTTAGCAAAGGTAGATATGGAAGAACAAAAGAGATAAAATTGCTTATCCCGACTTCAATTTTAGACAAAACCAAGGAGATTATAACTACCTCACTGGGAATCTAAAAATGCAGAGAAAGATGTATTTCTTTCTCTATCCTGTCAACAATAAAATTGTTGTCAGTCATCAGAAACTTGACGGCTTCGCTTTAACATACCAAAGAATATCGTCAGGGGGCTAAAATGAACACTGCAAATGAAAATATACTATCATTCATAAAGAAAGGATTCCTCTTAGATAAGGATTCTCTTGAATTCTTTAGTAAACTCGATGACTTGAAGGTGGCAGAAGAGATTCTTAATAAAATTCTGTTGATTACTAAGGCAAGAGTTATCTCTAAAAAAGTTTTAAACGAGAATTTTAGCACTATAAAATCAAGTTTGCAACATTTTGAAAAGGAAAAGCAAGAAATTATAACTGATTTTTTCTCAGTTGGCAAGCAAACCGTTCCAAAAGAGTTAACCATAGAAGTTAAAGATACTTCGAGATTATCGGCAGGAGTTTATCATCCCGAAATAAAGATTTTGTCTTCGAATATTATTCCACATAAAAGAATCGAAGTTAAGGATTTTGTCACACATTTTAAGAATAGATATAATTTTTTCAAGGAAATTTTGAGGCAACGAAAAGAGTTAGATAACCTCATTTCAGTTAACAAAATAGGGAATACCCGTAACTTTTCTCTTATCGGTTTGGTTTCGAGTAAAAGAGTGACTAAAAATAAGAATATTATTCTTGAAGTTGAAGATTTAACTGGCAAGGTTAATATTTTGATTGGCGTAGATAAAGAAAATATCGTAAAGAAAGCTAAAGAAGTCCTTAATGATGATGTTATTGGTATAAAATGTTCTGGAGGCAGAGAACTAATTTATGCGAATGATATAATTTTTCCAGAGAGTTTTGTACTTGAAAAAAGAAAAACAGAAGAAGAGGTATATGCTGTTTTTATTTCTGATATTCATGTAGGTTCTAAACTATTTTTGGAAGAAAAATTTGCGAGATTTATTAAATGGTTGCGTGGTGAAGAAGAGGACGAAAAAATGCGAGAGAAAATAAAGAAAATAAAATATCTTTTTGTTTGCGGAGATAATGTCGATGGTATCGGGGTTTATCCTGGACAAGAGGGGTTGCTTGCGATTAAAGATGTTAAAGAGCAGTATAAAAAACTTGCAGAATATTTTAAGATGATTCCAAGTTATATTAATATTGTTATGTGTCCCGGACAGCATGATGCAGTTAGAGTTCCAGAGCCGCAACCGGCTATTGATGAAGACTTTGCTAAAGACCTTAAGGAAATGAAAAATGTTTTTTTAGTCAGTAATCCCGCGTTAATAGAAATTGAGACTATTGGAACAAAAAGAGGCGTGAAAGTTTTGATGTATCATGGCGCGAGTATGCTTAGGGGCTGGATAGATGAAATAGAGGATCTTCGTGTTGGGAAAGCTCACTTAAATCCTACAAAGGTAGTTAAGTATATGCTGAGGCATAGACATCTTTCTCCAACGCATTCCGGGAATGTTTATGTTCCTTCTGAAAAAGAAGATATGATGATAATAAAAGAAGTTCCAGATATTGTAGTTACAGGAGATTTACATAAATCAGATGTAGATATTTATAATAACATACTCTTAATTACGGGTTCTTGTTGGCAGAGTACAACCCCCTTTGAAGAAAAAGTCGGGAATCAACCAGACCCTGCAAAAGTTCCGTTATTAAATTTAAAGACAAGAGAAATAAAAATCTTGGACTTTAACTAGGGGATTCCTCAGAAGATTTTATCTTCTGATTCATTCAATTTTAAAAATTGAAGATTTAAAAAAGAATAGAATCTTTCAGCAAGAAAGTAAATAATAAAGCAAAATACAAAAAATGGAAGAAAATAAACAAATAATTGAAAAGGTTAGGATATTTGTAGAATCAGAGTGCTTGAAGTCTACGAGTCATTATGGTGAAGAAATTTATCCCTGTCATTTTATACCGGTTGTTCATTATTCTAAATTATTGGCTCAAAAATTGGGTGCAGATGAAGAGATCGTGGAACTTGCAGCATGGTTGCATGATATTGGTTCAGTAATGAAAGGCAGAAAGGATCACCATATTTCAGGAGCAGAGATTGCAGAAACTAAATTAAAAGAGTTTAATTATCCCGAAGAAAAAATTGAGAGGGTAAAAAAATGCATACTCGCGCATAGAGGTTCGCAAAGTATACCCCGTTTAACAAAAGAAGAACAAATAGTTGCAGATGCGGACGCTCTTTCTGCTTTTGATAACATCAGTGGCTTGTTTAAGGCAGCAATTTTTCACGAGGGCTTTAATCAGGTTCAAGCGAGAGTAGAAGTAAGAAGAAAACTTCTTAATTCTTGGCAGAAACTTTCTGCAGATGCAAAAAAATTAATAGAACATAAATATCTTGCGGCAATGATTCTTTTGGGAGATGAGTTAAAATGAACACCGAAAATTATTTTAAAGAATTGGAAGAGGGCGTTAAGGGCTGTTATGTTGTTGCAGAGGCAGCAAGAGCAAAAGGATTAGATCCTTTGAATAAGGTAGAGATTCCACTCGCGCGCACGCTCGCTGAAAAAGTTGTAGGATTAATCAGTGTTATTTATCCACAGATAAATGACGAGAGAATTGTAAAAAGAATCCTTGAGCTTGAAAAAGAATTTGGGCCATTAGATCAGGCCGTTTCTTTTAGAATAGCAGAAGAAATTGCTCACGAAAAGTTCTGCAAATTTGAGAGCTTGCTTCAAGCAATGGAGGCAGGAATCCGATTAGGCTTCGCATATAATACTCTTGGAGTGGTTAGTTCGCCTATAGAGGGTTTTACTGCGTTAAAAATTGGAAAAACCAGAGATAATCAAGAATATTTTGTGCCTTATTTTTCTGGGCCTATCCGAAGCGCAGGAACAACTGCCTCTTGTATGGCTTTAATATTAATTGACTATATTCGCGAGACTTTTGGATATGCTAAATATGACCCTGACGAAAAAGAGGTGAAAAGATACTTAACCGAAATCGTTGATTATCACGAAAGAGTTACTAATCTTCAGTATTATCCCACAGAAGAGGAAATTCTTTTTCTCGCGAAAAATCTACCTATCCAAATTGCTGGTGAGCCCACAGAACAAAAAGAGGTTTTAAATTTTAAAGATATCCCACGAGTGGATACAAATTTTATTAGAGGTGGAATGTGTTTAATTTTCGCAGAAGGGCTCGCCCAGAAAGCCCAGAAAGCCCAAAAACTTTTAAAGGGGCTGCAGGCAAAAGGATTTAAGATTTCTGATTGGAAATTTTTAGAAGAATATCTTATTATTCATAAAAAAAGAGAGAAGGGTGCAGTGGATACTTCTCCAACTTATATTAAGGATTTAGTTGCGGGCAGGCCTGTTTTCGGACATCCTTCGCGTTCGGGCGGATTTAGATTTAGATATGGTCGTTCAAGAGTAAGCGGATTTTCAGCAGCCTCAATATCTCCAGCTACTATGGGCATCTCCAACGGCTTTTTATCAACCGGGACGCAACTTAAAATTGAAAAACCAACGAAAGGATGTATCATAACTTCTTGCGATAGTATAGATGGGCCGATTGTTAAATTGATTAATGGCGGAGTTAGAAAAATGAAAACTCTTGAAGAAGCAAAAAAGATCTATTCAGAAATAAGCGAGATAATTTATTTTGGAGATATTTTGTTTTCTTTTGGAGATTTATCTAATCGAAATTATGAATTGATAAAACCCGGATATGTTGAAGAATGGTGGAAATTAGAGCTCGCTAAAATTTTGAGTAGCAATCCAGATAAAAATTTAACAGATTCGATAAATTTAACAGAGGTTTTAGAGTATAATATTAATTTTGAAAGGGCTAAAGAACTTTCCGATAAAACAGGCGTGTCTTTACACCCTGAATTTATTTTTTACTGGAGTCAAATAACTCGTGATGAATTCTTAGAGGTGCTTTATTATCTTTCCAATGGGATGGTTATTGACGGAAAAATAATTCTTCCTTATTCAGAATCTTCACGAGAAAAATTCGCAAAAGCTAAAAGAGGACTCGAAATTCTGGGTATTGAACATGAAGTAACCCTTGAAAATGTTGTTATTAATGAAACGATTAGCAAAGGCATTTTTGCTAATTTGGGCATCAGTCTGGATGTTTTAAATAAGAATAACTACAAAATCTTTGAAGAAATAGGTTTTCTGCTCACCCAGATAAATTCCGAAGAATTAAAAGATAAAAACACCATGGAAGTTATAAAAAATGTTTCTAAATATAAAATTAAGGATAAGGCCGGAACTTTTATTGGATGCAGAATGGGCAGGCCCGAAAAAGCTAAACTAAGAAAGCTTATCGGTAATCCGAGTGTTTTATTTCCTGTTGGAGCAGAAGGAGGTAGATTTAGAAGCGTTAATGAGGCAGTTAGTGTTGGTAATGTTAAATCAGATTTTCCTATCTATTTATGCAAAACCTGCAACAAGGAAACAATCTATTACATTTGTGAAGATTGCGGCAATCAAACAATAGCGTTTCATTATTGTAGAGAATGCCGCTCTAAATTTGAATCGAAGATTTGTCCAGAGCATAAAAAGGGACAGAGATATTGCTCTCAAAAAATAGATATGAAGCATTATTTTATGAAGTCTCTTGAACTTTTACAAATGGAAAAAGGAGAAGAGCCAGCACTGATAAAAGGAGTAAAGGGAACGAGCAATGAAAATCATATCCCAGAAAATCTCGCTAAGGGCTTAATAAGAGCAAAACATAAACTTTCAGTTAACAAAGATGGAACAATAAGATACGATGGAACTGAGGCCCCCGTAACTCATTTTAAGGCTAAGGAAATTGGAACCTCTGTTGATAAATTAAAAAAATTAGGTTATGAAAACGATGTTTATGGGAAAGTTCTTGAGAATGAGAACCAAGTTTTAGAGTTAAGGCCACACGACATTTTGATTCCTTCGTGTCCGGACACGCTCGATGAAAAAGGGGATGATGTTTTTATAAGAATTTGCAAGTTTATGGATGAAATGCTTGTTAGGTTCTATAAATTAAAACCTTTTTATAATGTTAAGACTCGTGAAGATTTAGTCGGACATTTAGCGGTTTGTATTTCTCCACATAATTGCGCATGTGTTGCTGCGAGAATTATTGGTTTTTCTAAAACACAGACGATTTTAGCTTCACCCTATATTCATGCTGCTTGCCGTAGAGACTGCGATGGAGATGAGTTGGCAATAATGATGCTTCTTGATACCCTGATTAATTTTTCAAGACAATTTTTACCTTCTCATAGGGGGGGAACACAGGATGCGCCTCTTGTTTTGAATGCGAGAATACGAGCAGGAGAGGTTGATGATCAAATTTTAGACTTAGAAAATGTTTTTAGTTATCCCCTTGAACTGTATGAGCTTGCAGAGCAGGGCGGACATCATTCTTCTGAAATAAAAATGGACAATGTTAAACAAAGATTGGCTAAGGGGATTGATCCCTTTGAGGGAACAGGATTTACGCACGACACTGATAATTTTAACAATAGCATAACTAATTCTTCGTATAAAACAATTCCGAATATGGCCGAAAAAGTTAAGGCACAAATGGATTTAGTTGATAAACTTCGTGCGGTTGATTCGACTGATGTTGCAAGATTAATTATTGATAGACATTTTATGAGAGATTTAAGAGGTAATCTTAGAAAGTTTTTCGAGCAGGAATTTAGATGTGTTGGATGTAATATGAAATTTCGCCGTCCACCCTTAACGGGGAAATGTTCGGTTTGTGATGGAAAGATTATTTTTACAATTTCGTATGGGAGCATTGTGAAATATTTAGAACAAGCATTATATCTTGCAGAAAAATATAAGGTTCCAAGTTATGTTCATCAGAATTTGCTTTTAACCAAATTATATATTGAAAGTGTTTTTGGAAAAGAAACAGAGAAGCAAGCCGGTTTGGGGGTTTTTGGATTTTAGAATAAAGGAAGGAATTAATTCCTTAATTAGGAGAAGATTTAAATAGTTTAATTTTATAGAAATTTAGAAAATGACAACACAAAATTCATCTTGGAATTTTAATTTTTATTATTATTTTGGCTAATCGCCATTTTCTCTAAATTTTCTCATTAACCATTATATCGGACAGGACTCTGTTCTGTTGATTTACTATTTTTATTAAAAATGACAAATTACACTTATTATAATAGCGGCCAATGTATAGGCATACCTTTAGCCAGAGCTTCTGGAGTTTTCGAAAAATGTAGTTGCCCCGAGTCCTATTTATTATATAAAAATTGCAGTAAATGTCTTAAAAGTGGAGCAATGGAGCGGAATGGCTTGGTTCCTCTTGATTTGGCTTCTTGTGTCGATGAATCTCAATTAAATAATACGGAGGTTAAAAATGAAAGTTAATGAATGTGAATATCATATAGGGCCGCTTTATTGCAGAGGTATAGGCTGTTCTAAGCCTTCTATTTGTTCATGCTTTAGTCTTAGATCTGATTTTGCTCCACGGGTGTCTTATCCTGACGGAGCGGGTAGAAAGCCCAAACCAGTAGAGCCAACAGAATCAGATTATGTGCGTAATGAAAGGCCGGTCGACAACTGCCCGATGAGGTTACTCTTGCAATCTTGCAAGATTACTCCTAAAGTATCCACCTTAGAAATGGTAACTGCTTAAAGTAAATATAATAAAATTGCAGGAATAATTAGAGAACCAAGCATATGAGTTCTTCGAACTCCTGAGTAAATGCAAGTTAGTCCGAGAATTGTTGAACTTGCTAAAACTATTAGGCCCAGCCAGCTGGAAAAATAAAAGTTTATTCCTATTAAAAATAAAACTATGCCTGCTGAAAGATATTGATAGTTAATCTTTGAAATAATTTTTGAAAATCCGCGAGCAGTATAGAGTGTTACGAAGAATGCAAGAATTCCTGCCAAGGTTATAGCAAGAGTTATTGTGAATAAATCTGAAATTGTTAGGGTAATTATTTTATCTACGGATGCTGCAACCCCGGTTCTGGCTTTGCCTATAGCATAGAGAGTTATGAAAGATAAACCTGTAACTATTGTGTTAATTGAACCAAGTAAAACTAAAAATTCTTTTCTGTTTAAATCATCAACTAATTGACTTCCGATTACTGCTGCTTGGCCAGAGCCCATTCCTGGAAGAAAGCTGCAGAGAGGACTTGCTAATAGGGATGCGGCTATTGATTTGAAAAAAGATTTAAATTTTATTTTAATATTTCTTAGTTTTGATATTTTTTGAGTTGGAATTTTTTGTTTTTTAGTTATAGAGGTTATCAATGAAGAAATTCCAAATAAACCTGTGAAAAGCGGAAGAAGAGATTCTTTTATTGGCAGATTAAAAGTTGCTAAACCAAGAATTCCCGAAAGAATAAAAATTAAAAAAGCCCAGACGCGATTATTTTTTTCAAAATAAAGAAGAAAACCAGAAGCAGTTAAAAGAATAAAGGGCATTATTCTTTCGGCATAAGGATATATTATGGGAAGAAAATAGAAAAATATTGGCGAGACTAAAAGAATAATTGGAAGAGCCGCAAGGCTTCCGTAAAGAGTGTAGACTACTGCGTCATAAGCTTTTCCTTGATTTAACATTTCGTGTCCGGGAAGAATAGAAAGAACAGTGTCATCATCTGGCGCGCCAAGAAAAATGCTTGGAATATAATCTACAAAAGTATGAGTTATTGCCATTGAAACTAAAAAAATTACAATTACAATAGGAGTTACTGGAAGTGCTAGCGAGATAACCAGGGAGATAACTATGGCAGAAATTAGATTAATGTGTATTCCTGGAGTTATGCCTGAAATTGTGCCGGCGAGCACTCCAGCGAGGAGTGCGAGAGCGAGGGCGAGAATTAATAACATGAGACATAACTTTTAAATTTATTAATGTAACAAAATTTTGAAGCAAAGGTGGTTTGGGGAATTAAGTGTTTAGACATTTTTTAATTATTTTTTATTTGCAGAAATTTAATTTTAATAATGTAAAAATATCTTGAAGCGAGGGGGATTCGGGCAGAGAGGAAGTTTGGAGTTTTCATTTTTACTTTATTTGAGAGAATATAGGTTTATTAATAATACATCTGAATTTGGGATAGAAGTTAGTTTGGGTGGCAGAAGTTTTGAGGCAGTCATTTTGTTTGGGTTTTATACTGAATAAATTTTATCTGCGGCAATTTGAAGAGTGCGATTATATTCTGTGACTTTTCCTATTACGGCATAGGTTTTTGAATAATTTAGTTCGAGTTTGGCTTTTGCGTTTGTTGTAACCTGAATTGTGTCTGTATTATTTTTAAAGATTAAAACTTGGAAGTTTTTGCCTTCGTAATTCTTTTGACTGGTTATTTTGCCCGTGATTTTTACGAGTTGATTAATATTTTCGGTGGTTATATCTGAAACCGCAAGCGATTTTGGTTCGAGGATTTGAGAAAGAAGAAGGAGAATAAAAATTGCGATTAGGGATGCTGTGAGGAAGAGCTTTTGTTTGGTTTCCATTGTTTTGTTAATTTTAGCGCTTCGCAATTATTTAAAATAAATTTAATAATGCCTTAACTTTGGAACTTACTTCTTCTCAAATTTGTTTGTGAATTTGGGATTATTTTTATCTTAAATGGGCGTAAGCCTAACTTATAGCTATATTACAATAAGGTTTATTAAGGATTATTGTTATTTAGTAAACATGAGTAAAAAAGCAGATTTAGGAAAGGGACTTAAGAATTTAGAGAAAGAAATAGTTAAACCTGTTAAAGAAGAAAAGAAGAGTGTAAAGAAAGAAACTAAGATTGAGAAGAAAGACAGTATGGGAACTAACATTTCCCTAACAAGTCACCCCTCCTTGAGTAAGTCTGGTGGTTGGGAAGAAAAGTTAGGGTTGATTAAACAAAATACGGTTGAGATTGTTAAAGAGGAAGAACTTGTTTCTTTGCTTCAAACAAAGAAAAAACCTGTTGTTTACTGTGGATACGAGCCGAACGGACCCATGCATTTAGGACATTTTGTAACTATAACTAAACTTATGGATTTTGAAAAAGCAGGATTTCATGTTAAAGTTTTACTTGCAGACGTTCATGCTTTCTTAAATCGAAAAGGAAATGAAGAAGATATTAAACGAGAGGTTGAAAATTGGAGAAAAACAATAAAGGCAATTGGATTAAACGCCGAAGTTGTTCTTGGGAGTAGTTTTCAGTTTGAAAAAGAATATGAATTAGATGTTATGAGAATGGCTCAAGACTCTACAATTAATCGAGGATTGAGAAGTATGCAGGAAGTTGCGAGAGATATTGAAAATGCTACTGTTTCTCAACTTTGGTATCCTTTGATGCAGATTGCGGATATAAAATATCTTGGGGCAGATGTTGCGCAAGGCGGATTAGAACAAAGAAAAATTCATATGATGGGAAGAGAGATGTCAAAAATATTAAAGCATAATTTTGTTTGTGTTCATACTCCTTTAATAACTTCGTTAAAAGGGCCTGGGCAGAAAATGTCGAAAAGTCTTCCCGGAAGTGGAATAAGTGTAACGGATTCTTATGATGAAATAAAGAAAACTATTAATGGAGCATATTGTTTAGAAGGAGATATTGCGGATAATCCTATTTTACAGATAACTAAACTTATTGTTTTTCCAAGAGTTTCAAGTTTAGATATTAAACGGCCAGTAAAGTTTGGCGGAGATGTTAGCTATAGTAATTATGAGAGGTTAGAAGCGGATTTTGCAAGTAAAAAACTGCATCCAATGGATTTGAAAACTGCTGTTACTGAGGCACTCGAAAAAATTATTAAGCCGATTAGAGATAACTGGAAGTAATTTCTTAATATGCTTGATTTTTGTCCAATGTGCAAAGGCATTCTTGTGCCTGGTGAATGGAAAGGTAAACCTGTTGGAAGATGCTCTTGTGGTTTTATTAGAACCTCGGGAATAGTGGTCGAGTGTGAAGATAAAAATGAAAATAAAGAAGAAATTAGAGGTTCTGGGATTTCTCAAGATAAAATAATCGAAGGTGTGGACTTTTCTTGTAAAAAGTGTGGTTTTGATAGGGCTGAAGCTCAATCGCTTGGCGAAATTTTAGGTAATGAAAAAAGTGTTACATTATTTACTTGTTTGAAGTGTGGGAATG
>JBBSYA010000037.1:0-7066 GCA_038045485.1 Nanobdellota archaeon | reverse complement strand
TATAATCAGTAAGTGGAACAAGTGTTTCTTTTGTATCAGTCATAACTCTTTTAAGTTCAGTTTCAGAAAGTCTTTTCTTTTCTTTTTTCTTAGGTTTTTCTTCGCCTTCTTCATCATTAGCGTCAGATTTTTTCTTAATTTCAGTTTTCAATTCTTCCTTTTCAGATTCCAGTTCTTTTTCTTCGATAACTGCTGCTTCAGCTTCTACATCAGCGCCTTCGCTAACAGATTCTGTTGTTTCGAGTTTTTTCTTTCTTGCCATGTTTGTTTTGTATTTACTTAGTTTAGACAAAACGAACAATCAGAAAATTATTAATTTTCTGAGTGTAAAAAACTTTTCACCTCGAACCCGAAGGGAAGTTTGAGTTTTTTACTCATTTGTTTTTATCTAAATTATTATAATAAGTGTACGGGTGTTTCCAAGTTTATTTCAGTTGGTACGTACTAATTGATAATTATTCATGAATTTGATGGTTTAAAAAGGTTTTGAATTAATTTTTATGTATGATTGTTCTATATCTATAATCCCCTCGTTTTATAGGTTCTTCAAACCAAGAATATATTTCCCAATATTTTGTTTTTATCTGGCTTACTTTTTCTTCACCCAACGGCTGCTGCTCAAATGAACATTTTCTCTGTTCAAACTCTTTCTGCATTCTTGAAATAGAAGTTATTGCGGGATAAACAATCATTTCAGCTCCTGACTTTAAAACTCTCAAGGCTTCAAAAATAGCAAAGTTTGAGCTTAAAACCACTCCAGAAGTCGTATTGTCAAATTCTATGCTCAATCTTTCATCTTCTGAGCCCAAAACATGTATCTTGTTGTAAAAATAATCCATACAATGTGAAATAATCAAATCATAATGATTATTTGGTCTTGGCATAATTTTTGTTTTATCTTTAAATCCTTTGGGCATGCCGATATCCATAAGATACTCATTGCCTTGCTTTATTCGGGGGTCAAGCCCCTCGGCATTAATTCCTTTTGCGTGCAAGTATTTCACAAGCATAAATTCTTCTCCACATCCAATATCAAGAACTCTTGCGTTAGTTTTTCTCAATCCTTTTAAT
This sequence comes from Nanobdellota archaeon, assembly GCA_038045485.1. Classification (GTDB taxonomy): domain Archaea; phylum Nanobdellota; class Nanobdellia; order Pacearchaeales; family GW2011-AR1; genus CAIPOI01. The sequence continues at coordinate 5,995 of JBBSYA010000037.1, read as the reverse complement.
AGCATTCCATCTAAACTAAGAACATCGAGCTGAAGCTCTAAGGGGCATACTCCTGGCTTCCCTTGCCAATCAAATCTGCTCATATCTTCCATATTCATTATTAAGAACTCCCGTGTTCCATTACGAACACCCCAAAAAACAAGAGAATACTTAGTTTTTAAATCCTATTAAATAACTTCAACAGCAATGCCATTCTAATATACAAGCCGTTTTGTGACTGCCTAAAATAAGCAACTCTCTTATCATTCTGCTCAACCTCGAGAGGAAGAGAAATTTCTTCAGTATGCGGAAGAGGATGCATAACTATTGAATTTAATTTCATAAGAGCTAATTCTTTTTCAGTTATAATATATTTTCCGCAAGCTTTTTCATAATCCTCCAGAGTTATTCTCTCTTTTTGTATTCGTGTGATATAAACAACATCAACTTCGCCTAACACCTTATCTAAATTATTACTTTCTGAAAAAATAACTCCATGCCGATTCAAATATTCTTTAATATCATCTTTCATTCTAAGATTATCTGGTGAAACAAAAATTATTTCTATATTATTAAATTTTCCAAGAAGATAACAAAGCGAACGAGCCGTTCTTCCTGAAGCTAAATCTCCAACCATTGCAATTTTAATATTTTCGAGTCTTCCCAGCTCGCGATAAATAGTATAAACATCAAGAAGCGCTTGCGTTGGGTGCTGTCCTTTTCCATCTCCAGCATTTATTACAGGAACTTTTGAAATATCTGCCGCTCTTTTCGAAGTTCCTTCTTCATAATGTCTTATAACAACACCATCAGCATAACTCGAAACAACTCTAATTGTATCTTCCATACTTTCACCTTTAATAGCACTCGAAAATTCTTTTGCATTTTCGGTGCTCAACACATTTCCTCCAAGATGCATCATCGCGCTCTCAAAGCTTAATCTTGTTCGAGTGCTTGGCTCATAAAAAAGTGTAGCAAGAACTTTTCCTTTTAATTTATCAGAATATTTCCAAGGATTTTTGCGGATATCTTCAGCATCAAGAAAAAGTGAAAATAAAACAGAAGGCGTCAGTTGCTGTGCCTCAATTAGATGTTTTAAATCTTCCATTGCATCTAAAATATATAATATTATTCTTAGTATTTAAGCATTATCAATACAGAAAATATGATTCAATAGGGGTATTTTATATTTTCTAATTCATTATCTTCTTTACGCCAATAATCCTTATAAATAACTATTTTCTTTAGGGAAGAACATGACTCTAGATTTAAACGACATAAGAGTAAGGCTAGACCAAATGGCCGAGAAAATAGTGAGTGGGCTTAAAGACCGTTCAAGATATTCTCTAAACAATGGAATTTTCAATAAAGAAAAATTTGATAATGTTCAGTCATGGTTTCAGTATCGCTTATTTGAGGAGCAAAATCTCGATGCAAAGTTCGGAAGATACGAATTTGATAATCAAAGACCTTTATTTTTTCCAAAAGATGCATTTGCAAAGCCAATAATAAAAAGAACACAAGTATTAGACCAATTAATGCCTGCTGCAATAGACCTATCACAAAGAGAATTTGACTTATACTATGAAACTCTCTTTGGAATCTGCAAACCTGGCGAACAGCCAGAAAAATATGGAGAGGTTACTAAATTAGATGTTCAAAATATGCTAACCTTGCATGAAAGAATATGCGGAATGGGCCCCTATGTTGCCGCAGCCAAATTAGAAAAAGATCAATCTTTATTATACAACTTAGATTTAAATGCTGGAATGATTGGAAGCAGGCTTGTAAACATAGACAGAGAAAATGAAGTTATTGCAAAAGGAGTAGCCATTGCAAAAAGATATGAATTGCCTAATCCAGAATCTATGGCTGAATTTTTCAGAGGAATTATCGATATTACTTTAGAAGCTGAAGTAGCTTATATTTTGCAAGCCAGAGAAAAAATAAAAAATCTTCCAAGAACTCCGGTAGGCTTTGGTCAGGTTCCAAGAACAGAAGGTACAAACGCAAAAGGCTGGACTGCTTAGAAGCCTACTTCATCCCCTGTTCAATTCTCATCAGCCTATCCACCTTAGCAAATCTCTCGCGTCCAACAACAGGAACTTTAATAAAATCACACTGCCAAGCAAAAGCTAAATCTGCAATTGTATCATCCACACTTTCGCCAGAACGATGCGACATTATTGTTTTTATTCCAAATTTTTGGCACAAATCAATTATCTTTTTTACTTCAAGAAGCGAGCCTGTCTGATTCGGTTTAATAATTATTCCAGTTATAGCTTCCATTTTAATTGCTTTTTCTGTTCGCTTAAAATTTGTTACAGTCAAATCATCTCCAACAATCAAACAATTGCATTTCTTAACTAATTCAGCAAAACCCTCAAAATCTTCTTCATCAAGTGGGTCTTCAATGTAAAATAAATCATATTTTTTAGCCAGCATAGAAATATATTCTATTTGTTCTTTTTTGCCTCGCGTAGCTTTTCTGTTAAGATAATTATAACTCCCATTTTTATAAAATTGCGAAGCCGCACAATCCAAACCAACAGCAATAGAGGTTCCAGTTTCATCAAAAACATTTTCTTGAATATTTTTCATAATTTCTAAAACACTTTCATTATCTTCATCAGTTGTCCAAGCGTTCTCATCATTTTTCTTAGGCGAATTAGAAGAAAGATTTTTTAATATTGCTTCAGCATTTTCATGCGCTTTTCTATTAACAACGCTTGCAAGAGCAGGATTTTTATTGCAAGTCACAAGAAATTCTTGAAAGTCTGGTTTTATTTTAGTAATAGAAGAATGCGCGCCGCCACCAATTGTATTACTTATTATTCTTGGAAAAACACGAGCAGCAACATTAAGCAACTGCCATAGTTCAAGGCGTTTTGATTTTGCAAGCGCCTTAAGAATTGAAGCTTCAAGCGCGAAAAGTGTATTCGCACCAATATTTTTCTTGAATTTTTTTTCAATCTTCTCTAAATCTTCAAAACTATCAATTTCTGGAAAACTTTTCAACGCAATTTTATTAATAAACTCAGAATCTTCCATCGGATTTTTCTTATAAGCCGGAGCCTCATATCTTCCCTTAGATTTTCCAGAAGGTGCAATTGTTCTACAATGATTTACATCTATTGCGATTGTTTCTTCTCCGCGCGAATCTAGAACTATATTTGCATGCACCTCTTCTATTTTCATGTTTTATTTAGTAAAATTATATTATTAAAGGTTTTCATGCTCGCTTCGCTCGCATAATTATGTAAGGCTCCGCCCATTTAATTAATAATCAAACGAATATTAATAATTCCTTAAACCCAATTCGACTTGTTCAGCTTAAACTTTTGCTTACAAATTCAGCTCACGAATTTAGTGCATTAATAAGAAATTTTAAAGAATAATGTTTACGAAACTTGAATCAAAATTTATATCCCTTCTTCAGCAGGAGCTTCACCAGCTTCTTCTGTTTCGTCTTCAGGATTAGAAAGTTCCATAATTTCGCCATCTGCTGAAATTTCTTTTTCTTCTTTTTCTTCTTCTGCTTCTACTTTTTTATCAGCTTCTTTTGCCTTTATTTTTGCTTCTTCAGAATCTGCAAGTTCTTTTTCTTTTTTCTTGATTTCTTCAAGTTCTTCTTTTGTTAATTTCTTAATCTTAGTTTCTTTCTTCTTTGGCATTGGCTTATTAACAGTAATAGGTAAAACATCTGCAGCTAATTCTCTTTTAGCTATTTCAATAGGATTATAATTAATTTCTTCAAGTTCTTTTTCATCAATTTTCAAAAGAAGCGGCGCGTCCATTGCAACTTGCAATGCTCTTGCTCCAAGAATTCTTGCTATTTCGTATTTTGTGAATTGGGCTTCGAGTTTTTCAAGCATGTTGTTTTTGAGCACAAAAAGAACAGTCAGAAATTTCTTAAATTTCTGAATGTAAAAAACTCTTCACCTCGAACCCGAAGGGAGATGGAGTTTTTTACTGTTGTTTTTTGTTTAATTTTTATTTGTCTACTCCTTAATATTTTAGTGATTACTTCTTACTTTTCTTAGCTGATTTTTCAAACTTGCTAACTTCTTCATCTACAAGTGTTCGTAGTTTTTTAAAGTTTTTCACAGCTTCTTCAACCATCTTCATAACTTCTTCTTGAGTGAATGTAGCATCTCCGCCCTTTTGCATAGCTGTAATCATTTCTTCCTTTTCTGGTTTAGTAATTTCAATAGTTATTCTTCCTTCAGTTGTATCTTCTTCTTCTCTTGTAGGGTCAATAAATAATTTATCGCCAATTTTAAAACAAGTTGTTGTCAAAGGCATATTTTCAATTTTTAATGGAAGTTTTTTATCTGTGAACTCTCCGAATTTAATAACGCCTGTTTTTTCATCATATTCAGGGAATCTTGCAGTCATCAATGCTAATATTGCAGCAAGTGCGCCAGCATCAATTAAATTTCCATCTTCATTTAATACAGCCATATCAACATTAATTCCCCAAACTTTTTCTCCAGGTTTAATGCATAATTTTTCAAAATCAACAAATCTTGATTCTCTTACTCCTCTATCAACAACTCTTCCAATTTCAACTGCTTCAATTGTTGGCTGTCCGTATTCAAAATTAGGCGAGGATAATGGGAGTAATTCCATAGATGTTGTTAAAGTTCCTTCATTTTCGTGATCAGTATAGGGTTCTTGAGTGTTCATCTTTATTCCACAAACAACTTCTGTTCTTCCCATTTTAACTTTAACGCTTCCTTCAGCTTTATTAGAAACTCCAAAAGTTATTTCAATTGGTCTTGCTTCGAAAGGTTTTCTTCCATCAAGTCTTTCAGATTTATTCATAGCTTCAGCTACATTTTTTCTTGTAACTTTCCAAATTGTTTTTACTGGTTCTCCCATGTTATATTATGTTATTCATCATTTTAATTTTCTACCCATAAGTTTCTTTTCAAAAAGAAACTTATTATTTATACTCCTTTAATGTTTTCATTTGAAGTTCTGCAATTTTCTTGCAAGCTTCTCTACCTGCTTCTATTGCTTCTTTAAATTTATCTACTTGAACTCTACCATCTAATTGAAGCAAAGATATTTTTCCAGAATTTGCAAGATAAGCCATCGGCATATCTGTTGCTCCTTCTCCATCGTCGTAATCTTCTTCTTCTTTATCTACATCAGCAACAATAGTTTTATCCATTTTTCCCATAGCAATAGCACTAACAAGTTCTTTCATAGGAACTCCAGCATGTGCGAGAGCCATAGAAGCAGCATTAATTCCTGCGCATCTTGTTCCAGCATTTGCCTGTAAAATATTTATATGAACATCAATAACCGTTCCAGGTAATTCTTCAAGCATAACAACAGGTGATAAAGCCCATTCAGTAACCTTAGAAATTTCTTGGCTTCTTCTTGAAACGCCAGGTCTAATTCTTTCTCCAACAGAGAATGAAAGCATGTTATAGTGAACTCTTACAACTCCTTTTTCAGGATTTTGCATATGTTTAGGATTTAGTGTCTTAGGTCCATAAACTGCAGCAATAGCAATTGTATCTCCTTGAACAAAAAGTGCGCTTCCGTCAGCATTAGGAACTACTCCGATTTTAGCAGAGATAGGTCTAAGTTCATCAAGCTTTCTTCCATCAAATCGTTTTGTGTATAAACTTTTATCTGTCATGTTATTTTTTCTTTCCTTCATTTTCTTTCAACCAAGATTCAACTTTATCAGTTAATCCATCAGTTGTTGTATTTTCTACTATAAATTCTATTGCCTTTTTAGCAAAAATTCTATCCTCTATGCTATCTCCTTTTATCCAAATTAATCCGTTTTGTCCAACAGTAATACTGCATTTTGTAGCATCTTTAATAACTTTAATCATACTTCCTTCTTTTCCAATTATTCTTGGAACTCTATGAGGATTAACTTTTACAATAAGTCCGTCTCTGATTTTACCAAGTCCGCCTTCTCTTTGCTTCATTGTCAAATCAACTGCTGTTCTTTTAACATTGAAAACTTGAGTAACAATTAAATCACCAA
>JBBSYA010000036.1:0-1883 GCA_038045485.1 Nanobdellota archaeon | reverse complement strand
TACGAGAAGAAAAAGAAAAAGCTTTAAAAACCCAGAAAAACAACCTTTTTTGTCATAGTACATCGCAGAACCTCATATTCTGAGAACATGCGCATAGGTACTTGTTATTAGGTTAACAAATGATGCGAGAAACAAAATGGCTAATCGTGAAAATTTTATAAAAGCAATACAAGAAATAAGAAAGAGCGAGAGCGAGAAGCATAAACAAGTTAAATTTGACCAGACTGTTGATTTGATTATAAATCTTAGAGACTTTGATATAAAGAAAAATAGTATTAATCTTTTTGTTACACTCCCACACAAACTTAAGGATAAAAAAATTGCTGGATTCTTAGAAAAAAAATCAGAAATTATTGATAGTATCACTAAGGTAGAATTCGATGAATTCAAAGATAAAAAGAAACTTAAGAGACTTGTGAAAGAATATGACTTCTTTATTGCTAATGCAAAGTTGATGCCTGCCGTTGCTACAACCTTTGGAAGAGTTTTAGGACCTGCTTCAAAGATGCCTTCACCTCAACTTGGAGTTCTCATGGGCTCTGAAGATGAACATTCAATAAAAAATCTTCTTCAAAAGATAAACTCTGTTGTTAAAGTTAAAACAAAGGAGCCGAGCATAAAAGTCGCAATTGGAAAACAAAGCGATAAAGACGAAGCTCTTGCTGAAAATGCTCTTGCTGTATTCAATGATGTTTTTAAAAATCTTCCAAAACAAAGAGAAAATCTTAGAAATGTTTTAATTAAATTCACAATGGGAAAACCTGCAAAAGCTGCAGTATAAATATAACATGACAGATAAATCAAAAAAGGCACATGTTTCAGAAGAAAAAATAAGTTCAGTTAAAGCTTTAGCTGGAGAAATAAAGAAAGCTAAAACAATCATGCTTGTTTCTATAAAAAACTTGCCTTCTTCACAATTGCAAAAAATAAAAAAAGATTTAAGAGGAAAAGCAGTTATTCAGGTTGCTAAAAAAAGTATTCTTGTTAGATCTGTTGATGCTGCCGGGATAGCTGAACTTGCTGAACTGAAGAAAAATATTCAAGAAGATTGTGCACTTTTGCTTTCAAATGATGATGCTTTTGAACTTTCTGCTTGGTTCATTGAAAACAGAAATCCAATTGGAGCAAAAGAAGGACAGATTGCTGAAGCAGATATTACTATCGAAGAAGGACCTACAGATTTAGTTCCTGGGCCCGTTATTTCTGAACTTGGTGCATTAGGATTAGCAATTATGGTTGAAGATGGAAAGATTACAATAAGAAAAGCAAAGATTGCAGTTAAAAAAGGAGAGAAAGTAAGCGGACCTGCAGTTTCAATCTTCCAAAAATTAGGAATAAAGCCATTTATGATTGGAATAAATCCTCTTGCTTTTTACGATGCTTCATCTAAGAAAGTTTATGTTGGAGTTAAAATTGACAAGAAGAAAATGCTTGAAGATTTTCTTTCTGCTAACGCAAAAGCAATTGGATTTGCTGTTGGAATTTCATACCCTTCAAAAAATACAATTGGAATGTTGCTTGCAAAAGCAAACGCTCATTTTAGCGCATTAAATAAATTACAAGCTAAAGCTTAAATTAAACCAAGGAGAAAAAAATAAATGGAATACATATACGCAGCTCTTTTGTTGCACAGATTAGGAAAGACAATAGATGACGCAAGTATAACTAAAGTTATGCATGCTGCCGGCGCTACAGTTGATGAAGCGAAGGTAAAAACTCTTATTGCTAGCCTTAATGGTGTGGACATAGAGAAAGAATTAGCAAATGCGTCTGTAATGGCTGCTGCTCCGGCTGCAAGTGGAAGTGCACCTGCTGCTGAAGAGAAGAAAGAAGAAGTCAAGACAGAAGCTGCTGCCGAAGGACTTAGTGCCTTATTCGGTTAA
>JBBSYA010000035.1:19787-30611 GCA_038045485.1 Nanobdellota archaeon | reverse complement strand
TATTCTTTATATCTAAAAAGAATTCTTGAGTTCCTCCCCTTTGCAATTCAAAAGTTGCTTCTGTTCTTGTAGAGCTACCTCCGCCTAATGCTCCGCTTCCGCCAGTAGTTCCAGTTGTTGTAGTCGTTGTCGTTGCAACCGCACAATCAGGATCTTGAGCATTACCGCACGAAGTTACACAAATAGTATCCGAAACATTGTAACATAGGAAGGTTACAGATACAGAACTATTGAAATTAGTTTTATTATTTGCATCTTGCACAAAACTCCAATCTCCAGTATAATTTCTATAGCCATAAGTAGTGAGATAAAAACTCTTAACTCCGGGGGCAGAAGCTTCTAATTCCGTATCGCTAATAAATCCTAAATCAGCATTATTATAATATAATCCGTCATCGCTTAAATTAGTAAAGTTTTGAGTTATATTTCCGCTTAGATTTGTAAATTCAGCCGGAATTGTCCAGTAGATTGTAGTATTATAAGAAGAATTTTCTGCAGAACCATCACCCATCAAATTTCTTACATAACCCTGAAGAGTAAAATTAACACTTTGTTGCAAATATACGCTGCTAGGGTAAAGGGTAATCAAATGATATAAATAAGGTCCATTTTGATTGCTAATAATTGTTGCAGTTACACTTTTATTATAGGTCAAAGAGCGGTTTGATAATTCAGTAATATTTATCACAACACTATCCTCTCTTATTTGAGACAAGAAACTTGCATTAATTTTTACTGTTTGATTTTGTCCGGGATTAATTGTATAAATATTAGAGGTCCTTATGTATTGGTTGGCTGCAACATTATCAAAATAAATCCTTCCAACATCTAAATTATAATTTAACTGAAATAATTGAGTGCAGTTATTATTAGTATAACCATTATCGCCCGTATTATTTATGGTAATATTTCCTATAAACTTATTTTCATTCCATCCAGAACTTCCGCCAAGATTAAGGGTATCTAAAGTCCAGCTACAATCCCATAAAATCGAAAGATTATAAATACTTGAATTTCTCACAGCTCCAATTGTATCATTGGAAATGATCATATAACTCAAGTTATGCTCATAAGCCCAAGTTGGAATGCTTGCATTAAATATTGTTGATCGACTTATAGAATTTGTTGAATTATAAATCGGAGTTTGATTTAGCATTCTTGTTGAATTAGCTTCAGCCCATGTCGCAGTGAAATTTTTCCAATACAAAACAAGAGCATCCATATTATACTCTGAATCAGAAGCATTAACTGTTATCAAAATATTCACGCCAGGGTCAAGACTATCGTTTGTATCAGGACTATTGCTTACATTTAAGAAAGTTGGCGCAGCATTTCCCAATATCGCTCTTGTTTCAGAAATATTTGTATTCCCCGTGAAATCAATAACTGTAACATTATAGTAATAAGTTATTCCAGGAGTTAATCCAGTTTTATTAAACAAGAAAATATATTGCGTTTGGGTAATATTAAATGCTGTTGCATTAGTATTATCGCAAGAAAAGGTGTTGCTCAAACTTTCTGAAGTCCTATTACAAAGAACCTGTGATTGATTATTAAAGTTAAGAGTAATATTGGCTAAATTTATTTCAGTTACAGAAACATTTATCTCAAAAATTCCCCCTCTTCCGTCTCCTGATGAGGGAGTCGGCTCAACAAAACTTACAAGTGGAAAGATTGTATCAACAGTTAGCGTGTTATTCCCAGTCGTATAAGAATTTCCTGCAAAATCAAAAATTTTATAGAACCAGTTATAAATTCCATCAACAAGACTAACAATTATTCCAATAGTCGCCGAAGTTGTTCCAACAACTTCCGAAATAATCAAAGAAGTCTGATTAACCAACGCCGTAGAATTCCAAATATTTAACGTCGCATTCTTTATACCTACATCATCACTCAAGTTTGCAGTAAGATTATTCTCCGAATTATTGCTATAAGAATTATTCGTAGGATTAACTAATGTAGCATTAGGATTAACAAAATCACCCAAAGAATAATCGCTGAAACTTGTTACATTAAATACAACATTAGTTTGAGCAAGCGATGTTAAATTGTTACAGGCAGGATTGGTAGTAGAATTGCAAATAACTCCGTTTCTAAGCATTACTGTTCCAGTCGCAGGAGTATTATAGAAAGTTAGATTTGCGCTTTTATTCAACCAAGCATAATTATTGGAGTTTATACTAAGATTATTATTCGCAATAGCCATCGCCAGAGTATAATTCGCGCTATTATTCAGAGTTCCATTAATTGCAGAAAGCAAAGCAATCTGTCCGTTAGAAGTATTTCTTGTCAAGAAAGTCGCGGGAGCAATCGAAGAGCCTGTATTATTAAAAATTGAATTAAAAATTATTCTTATTGTTCCATTTTGCGCTCCTGCAACCGTCCCCGTATCAGCAGTTACATTAACAATAGAATTCAGATAGATTTTATTTCCTACAAGAATGATATTTCCAGAAATATTGCCTTTCGCTGAAAGAGAATTGTTTACATTCAATATTTCTGAAGCAACAAGAGTAATATTTCCACCATAACCATCATTACACCCGCCAGAAGCAGAAGTTCCCCTATTAACATTTATTGATTGCCCAATAGTAATATTTTTAGAATTAACATTTATATTTCCACCAATCCCCCTTCTCCCGCCCCCCGCAGTACCCGAATCTAATGCACAAAAAGTAGCTCCAAAACCCACGGTTAAATTGACATTTCCATAAATTTCAGTAATATTTGAGTTTACCAATATATTTCCGCCATAACCCCCATGACCATAACCGCCAATATAAGCCTGACCCGCAGCCCCTCCCTTAAAAATAATAGTTCCAAAAGAAAAAAATTTATCTGCAAAAATGTTTAAACTTCCACCAATTCCAGCTAAATAATTAGCATTAGTTGTATGGTTTCCACCCAAGGATCTAATTAAACTTCCGCTACTTAAATTTACAATTTGTGCAAAAATAGTAAGATTTGAACCCGGCTGAATCTTATAGGTATTAGAAACACCATTATAATCTTGTACGATTCCATCAAAAATAATTGAGGAACCACTCATCATAGTTAAATTTCCCGAAAGATTAATATTTAAATTTCCAGATAAAACTGAATTCCAGGTTAATCTAGAATTGTTTAAAAAGTTTAGATTGCTTGCATTAATAAAATCATTCATATAAAATCCATGGAGATTTGTAATATTGCAATTGGTATTCAAATCTCCTTGGTCACAAAAAGGGTCTGTTCTTGGACCGCCAATTACAAAATTTGCGCCAGTTAAATTCAATAAATTAGTATTAGTAGTATAATTGAGCAAAACAATTCCATTTTCTCCATCAATACAATTACCAACTCTTCCTCTAGAAACATCAATTCTACCGGATATAGAAATATTCTTTGAATTTATAATTATATCTCCGCCATCAGGTCTTGCACCACTAAGATTAGTAACACAACCATTAACACTATTAAGACCATTACCCCCGCTAGTATTAATTGCACCAGAAATTTCAGTAATATTAGAAATTACAAAAACACTCCCACCATCTCCACCATTACCACTATGGCCTGCAGTGGGTCCACTTCCTCCTGTTAATAAAATCGAACCGGCAGAATAAAATTTATTTGCAGAAATATTTACAAAACCACCCTTACTGGCGTTATAATAATCATTTGCTAATCTGGCACCCCCATATAAAATTATAGAACTTCCGCTGCTTAAATTTACAATTTGTGCAACAGATATTGTTAAGTTCATGCCCCCGGAAGGAAAAAAAGTAGCATTTCCCCCGCTCCCATCCACCCTCGCCCCACTCAGCATAGTAAAATTCCCGGTTAAATTAATTGTGAAACTTATTCCAGAATTATTCAAAAGAACTCCTGAGTCAGCAATTGTAAAATTATTTGCGTTAATTACTTCATTGTTTGTAACCTTGTAAGTATGATTTAAAACACAAGTTGTATAAACATCTCCAAAATCACAAGGCTGTGCAAGTCCATTTGAGATAACACTATGATTCAACAAGTAAGGCGAACTTTGAGTATTATTAGTTCTAAAATTAGCTCTAAACTGCATAAACTTCCCGCCTGTTGATTCAGAAATTGCAACATTATCTTGAACTATTGTTGCAGAACTATAGACTCCATTGTTATTCCAGTTAAGATGATAACTTCCTAATTGATATAAATTTTGGATTTCTGTTACATTAAGAGAACGATTGTAGATGCGGACTTCGTCGATGGTGCCGTTGAAATTTTCTGAACCTCCGCCATTTGCCCCAATTTCCATAAATTGACCTGCTCGGCCCAAACAACCAAAATTAGGAGTTACAGATGTATCAGCATTATCTAAAACTCCATTAACATATAAATTAAGAGAAGTACTATTTCTAGCAGCCATTAGATAATACCATTTATTTAAGACGAGAGTGGAGGTTCCTGCAGTTTGCGTTCCGCCATTTTTCCAGCCAGTAAATCTATATGTCGCACCATTTTTTTCAAAATATAATACTTCTGACCCATTACCTGCGGTAAGTCCATCGCTTGCTAAAAAAGCCTGAAAATTTTGCACTCCAACAGAGTATACCCAAGCTCCTGCAGACCAGTCAATATTAGTAAGATTACAAGAGGGATTATTTGTAAATTTTAGATAATCATCCGCCCCATCAAAACTCATCGCATTCCCAACAGTTCCATTTGGAGTAAGTATTGGACAAGTCGAACAAGTTCCATTATTTCTTCCAGTTTCATCCTTGAAGTAAGTTGCATTTTCTCCTGTTGCATTATTCAATCCCCAAAGTGCAACAAGTCCGCTGTCTGAAATATTGTAAGAATTTGCAGTTCTTGTTTGAAGAGTTATGTTTGTATTTGCGTGTTGAGAGAGTCCGGCTTTGTAAATTTGATTTATTTCTAATGTTGATAGGGATTTATTATATATTAAAACTTCGTCAATGGAACCATTGAATGGACTGGGGGTTCCAGGATAAGGATTGTATCCTATAGTTATATCTGCAGTATTATCAGAACGCCCAGTATAACCGGAGATTCCCCCAGTAGTTGCGTTGTTTATTCCATTGATATATAATTCCATGGCTGGTGTTATTTCACCATTATAGGTTGTGGCAACATGATACCATTTATTTATTGTAATGGCTGGAGAAGATACATTAAACATATAATTTCCAGATGGAGATGAAATTAAGATAATTACTAATTGTCCATTATAAACATGAAATTCAAAACTTCCTTGATTTAGAGAAGTATGTTTTGCCAATATTTGATGTTGTCCCGTAACATTAGTGGGATATATCCAAGCACTCCAAGTTTGAGCGCCTAAAATATCATTATAAGAATTATCCGTAATATTTATTAAATCATTCGTTCCATCAAAATTTTTCGCAGGACTAGAAAGTCCACTCATATTACTTGGACAAATTATTCCCGAACAAGTCCCATTATTAATTCCCTTTGCATCAGCAAAAAAAGTTCCGTTCGTGCTATCAAGAGGCAAGTAAGCAACCAAACTAGGCTCACTCAAATTTATTCCAAAATTATTCACAACCCCGCTCCTTGCAGAATAAGTATCCGCAGTTCCGAGACTTAAATTCCAAAATATTGAAGTGGTGTTCATAAAAACAAAACTCGAAAAATCTCCAGAACTAAAATTATAACCTGAAGAATTTTTCAGCAAAGATATTCCTAAACTATCTGTTAAATTTGTCTGATTAAAAAATGCAGCATTAGTTACATCAGTATAAACAACAGTATATCCGACTGCACTAACAAAAAAAGTTAGCGCTAAAACGATTAATAATAAAAAAATAAACTTATCGAATTTCATTCTTTAGCCCCTGATTTTTTACTTCTTTTAATATTCCAATATGGACTATGACATTTAGGACAAACTATAGGAATATGCTTAGAATTAACTCGAGAAATCCACCTATGACTGCATCTCTCACAAACATATCCATCTATTTTCATTACACCCATTTTTCAAAACTATAAAACTAATTCTAATCCGTAAAATTACTATATAAAGCTTACTATTAGAATATTATCTAAGAAATATAATTATTGTAATATTAACAGCAAGATATTACTATTGGTATATTATTAACTAATATACTAAATAGGAGAAAAAAGAAAAATTTATATAGTTAATATATAGCTAATTATATATGGAAGAATCAACAATTTTATTAGACAAAAAAGTAATTGAAATGCTAAAGCAAGCAAAAGAAAGCCCAAGACAAACTTATAATGAACTACTGGAAAAAATGGCAAAAATAATGATAAAACTAAAAGAAAGAAACCAATATGATGAATTTCTTCATAAAATTCAACAGCCAAAAATGAAGGAACTTTGGGATAATAAAAAAGACGAAGTTTGGGAAAATGCTTAAATTTGGAGATGTTATTCTAGCCGAAGTTCAATATACTGATACTTTTGAAATTAAAAATAGGCCTGCAGTAGTTCTTTTCGAAGAATATGGAAATGTTATTGCCTTAGGCATAACAAGTAATCTTTCTATGAAGGGTATTCCTTTAACTAAAAAAGAGGGGGCAATAGCAGATAGTATTATAAAATTAAACTATATTTTTACTATTTCTGAAAATATGGTTAAAAAATATTTATTTAGAGTATCTCCTGGAAAAAAGAAAAAAATTGCTTCAGAAATTCAAAAAAAATTAATTTAATGAGTAAGAATTCTCTTAAATCTTATGACAAGCCTTCAAATCTTTAGAAAATACTTCAAGTTCTTTTGGAATAGCGATTCCTGTAATGGGCTCTCGCAAAGAAATTCCTTTTTCTTTCTTGGTTTTCCAGACTTCTTGATTAAAAATCATTATCTTTTCTATAAGCTCAAGTTTTGACTTTCCAACTTTAGCTTCTGGAAACTCTAAACTATGTAAGTCCAACTTCAACTCTTTTCCGATAACCGAAGTCATCTGCGGAATTATAGGATATACTAACTGAATATATCTTTCAATAAGGAAATAAAGAGTAAACTTAGCAGAATTGCTTTCTTCTTCGCTAAATTCCTTTTCTTGATTATAAGCTCTATTTTTTATTAATTCAACAAAATGAGAAGCAAAAACTTCCCAAAGAAAATATCTTAGTTTTAAAGCAGGTTTATTAAAATCATAACTACTATAACTTTCATCAGAGAATTTGGTTAAATCTTCTATATAATCAACAAATAATTGATCAATAGCAGTTAATTTTGCTTTTGCAGGTTTTTTAAATTGAAAAACGAATCTTGCTACATTAATTATTTTATTTATTGTTTTAAGCTCTGATTTTATTTTATCTTTCGAACAGCTTAAATCTTGTTTAGCTAAATCTCCTTCTCCTGCTGCCCAAAGTCTTAATGCTTCTGCACCATAATCCTTCAATAGTTCTTGGGGATCAATAACATTTCCAAGTGACTTTGACATCTTTCTTCCTTTTTCATCAAGAATATGCTGATGTATCCAAACATCTTCAAAGCACGGCTTTTTTGTTTCTAAATAGCCTCTTAAAATAGTATAATAGAGCCATGTTCGAACAATTTCTTTTCCTTGAGGTCTTAAAGAAGCAGGATAAGCTCTTTTGAAAAAATCATTCTCAGATTTATATTTTAAAATATAAAGTTCAGAAATAGAAGAATCAAACCAGGTATCTAAAACTCGTTCTTCTCCTATCCATTTTTCTTTAGAAAAATCTTTAACTATTCCAACAATCTTTCCATTTTTCAAAACGTCTGCGTCTTTTGGAACTGTTTCTTTCCAGGCCTGATAATATTTTCCAGGTTTAGGCAAGGCAATTAATCCTGATTCAGAAATCCAAAGAGGTATTGGCGTAGCATAAAATCTTCTTCTCGAAATAGGCCATTCAATTGAAACAGAATCAATCCAACTATCAAGAATTTTCTTTGATTCTTTAGGATAAAAATTTATTTTCTTAGAAAGTTTCTTTAAATCATCTAAAAATTCTATTTGTTTTAAATAAAATTCGGGCATTTCAATAAATTCAACTTCTGCACCACTTCTTTCAGAAATAGGAGTTCTATGTTGTATCTGAATTTGCTTTACTAATAACTTTTTATTTTTTAATTCTTCAATTATTTTCTCTCGTGCTTCACGAACCCTCAATCCTTGCAAAAAGCCCGCATGCTCATTCATTGTTCCATCCATATTAATTGCGATAACAGGCTTAAGACTCATTTCTCTAAAAAATTGAATATCAGACAAATCTCCTGCAGAACACATCATTAAGAGTCCAGAACCCTTGTCAATTTGAGCAAGAGGGTGTGCTTTTATTTGAACCGCTTTTCCAAAAATTGGAGAAATTGCATGCTTTCCAGCTAAATGCTTATATCTTTTATCTTCAGGATTAAAAATAACCATGCCACAAGTGCAAATTAATTCGGGTCTCGTAGTAGCAATAATTATTTCCTCGCCTGTTTCTTTAACTTTCCATTTTATATCATTAAATGTGGAAGGAATATCTTTATACTCTATTTCAGAATCAGCTATTGTTGTTCTAAGTTTAGGGTCCCAATTATTTATTCTTGCATCTTCGTAAATTAAACCCTTTTTATACAAATCAATAAATGTTGCTTGAGTTAAAGAGCGATATTCGGGAGAATCTGTTAAATAAACGCTTCCAATTTTATCATCTTGAATATATGAAGAAAAGGATATTCCCAGTTTAGCAAAACTATCAATAGATTCTGCAGAAGTTTCTTTTAATAATTTTTCGCAGTATTCAATAAACTTATCTCTACCAACTTTAAACGCCGAAATATTATATTTTTTTTCAGCACCCATTTCAATAGGCAGCCCATTTCTATCTAAACCCAAAGGAAATAAAACTTCAAATCCTTTCATTCTTTTATATCTTGCAAAAAAATCCATGTAACAATAAGTAGTCGCATGCCCCATATGTATTGGAGAATTAATATATGGCGGCGGAGTATCAATAGAATAAATTTTCTTTTTAGTTTTTGCATTAAATTTGAATTTATTAGCTTTCTGCCAACTCGCAGTTATCTGTTTCTCTATTTCTACATTCCAATTTTTTATATCTTTAAACGAAACGTCAGTCATAATTCATAAAGCAACAACTATCTTTTAAAACTTCTGGTTTCTCTCACTTCTGTCATCGCTCGCCCTTCGGGCTCGCTACAAAAACCTCCAGCGGGTTTCTTAACATCCCGCAACCCAGACACCTTGCAGGTTTCTCTTACTTCCGCTACCGCTCGCCCTTCGGGCTCGCTTAATTTAAGTTTCGTAAACATTATTTAAATCAACTTCTTAGTGATTAAACAAAATTCTGCCGGGTTGTTATTACATTATTAGTATTGTTATTGTAAATAAGCAAAGCTTTTCTTAAAACATGCGAGACGAAGTCGAGCATTAGCAGAAGGTTTAAAAATAAGAAATTATATCTACAATTATGGCAGAAGGAATATCAACACCATCTGGAATGGGTGGACTTATGAGATTTGATGAGGAATATCCAAGTAAATTCCAGATTTCTCCAGAACAAGTAATAATCTTGACAGCAGTCGTAATTGTTGCAATGATTTTAATTAAACTTATTCTATAACTAATAAAAATGTTTGGCGGATTAGACCCTAAAAAAATGAGTGCAGTTATGAAACAAATGGGAATCTCCCAAACAGAAATTCCTGCAGATAGAGTAATCATAGAAAAAGCTGATGGCGAAGGCAGAATAATTATCGATAATCCTCAAGTTGTTAAGGTTAAAATGCAGGGACAAGAATCTTATCAGGTTACAGGCGAAGCCAGAGAAGAAGCTCAAGTCGAAGAGAACGAAGAAACTAAACTAGAAGCAGATATTAATACAATTGTAGAACAAACAGGTGTAGACAAAGAAATAGCAGCAATAGAACTTGAAAAAAATAACGGCGATATTGCTGAAACCATAATTAGTCTAAGTAATCAGAAGCATAAGAAGAAATAGAGGTTTTATACCTGACTTCGTTTATTTTCTTATTAATTTAATAATTTCATAATTCGAAAACAAAATTTTCAAGCAGAGGTAAGTTTTTGGTTTATTGAATTACCTATGATTAATTATCCTATGAGCGAAGCCCCTCTTGAATTATGCGAAGCACTAAACATCCAATTATCTCTTCTCTTACACATAATCTTATTAACCAAATTTTACTTCCTCAAATATGTCCGAAGAACCTAATGAATCTAAGATTCCGGCTCATCTCGAAAGCCTGAAAAAAGCAGTGCATAATATGCGCATAGCTGACCATATGCTCTATGTAACATATCCCGTAATAAAAGACAAGCGATTACTTCTAAAAACCTTAGATCAAGTATATAATTCTATAATCTTCACTATAAACTCGATCCTTCAATTCGATAGATTAAATAAAAGAATAACTCTTGCCTCAACAGCCCATGAAAACTTTGATGCTTTTATTTCAAAATGTGTAAATAGATACAATATTACTCAAGAAGAAGTTGCAACACTAAAAGAATTGCTTTATTTAACCGAAAATCACAGAGAAAGTGCGCTCGAATTTCCAAGAAAGGAAAAAATAGTAATAATGTCTGATGCATTAAAAACAATGGTTATAGACTCTGAACGGCTAAAAAAATACTTAAATCTTGCTAAAAGTCTTGTTAACAAGGCAAAATTCGGCATGAGTATTGCCTGATATTTTATATAGTGCTGTAGTGTCACTAAAGAAAAGGTATAAATACTAGTTCTACTTTGAAAATCTACGCGTTTTACATATTAAAAAGAGGGACGATTAGCGGAAAACCGGGTGCAAGCCTCAACTCTGAGCAAAATAAAAATGTAAT
>JBBSYA010000035.1:0-19687 GCA_038045485.1 Nanobdellota archaeon | reverse complement strand
GAAAAAATAATTAAAGAAAAAATAAGCGCAGATCACCTTCTCTATGTTAGTCTAAAGTATACTAAAACTTGTGATGTAATAATCAATCTCATAAGGCGGTGGACTGTAATGATTAACGATTCTGTAGACGGACTTCTTGAACAGTTAAAAAAGAGAAAGAAAATTAAAACAATTCCTGCAGCACCAAGACAACGATTAGAATTAGTTAAAAAGAACTTTAGCAAATCTCCTGAAGTAATGAAAGCCATGGAATTATATGAATTCTTTAAACGCGTAGATAATCTTAAAACAATTCGTGAAAGCGAATTCAGAAAAGATGTTAGATTAAAAGTTTATGATGGAGCTCAAGAAACTATAATTAACCTCGACAAATTGAAAGAATATTCTGCAATTTTAGAAAGCTTTATAAGCTACGTGAAGCAATTTCTCTTAAGCGCTAAATAGGTGTTTAAATTTTATCAAAGATCGGCATGATAATCAAACTAAAAGGGAAATTGAACCACAAGCTGCAAAAACAACTGTTTTTGGAGCCCCAGAAAATTATACATTTTCTGAGGAAACCGCAGGTGTCTTAGGTATGGGCAGAGCTTATGTTATAATTTCAGGGAAAGGCGGAGTTGGAAAAACTACTTCTACAATTAATCTCGGAATTGCATTTACTGAACTGGGAAAAGAAGTAATTATTGTTGATGCAAACCTAACAACTCCTAATGTTGGATTGCATTTAGGTTCACCAATTGTACCGATAACACTTAATCACGTAATAAATAACAAAGCAAAAGTTGAAGAAGCAATCTATGAACACGATTCTGGAGCTAAAATAATGCCAGCTTCACTTTCTATAGGCGAATTAAAAAGTATCAATCACGAAAAACTTCCAGAAATAATTAAAAAACTCAAAAAAATATGTGATAAAGTATTATTAGATTCTTCGGCTGGACTTGGAGAAGAAGCAAAATCTGCAATAAAAGCAGCAGATGAGGTAATTATAATAACAAATCCAGAAATTTCTGCAGTTACTGATGCGCTAAAAACAATAAAGCTTGCAGAAGAAATGAAAAAAGATGTTATCGGAGCAATAATAACCAGGCACGAAGGAAAAAAATGGGAAATGGATATTCCAACTATAAAAGATATGTTAGAAGTTCCTATTTTAGGAATTGTTCCAGAAGACGATTCAGTAAAAGAATCTCAAAAAATGAAAAACGCTGTTGTTAAAACTCATCCTAAAAGCAGGGCTGCTCGTTCTTATATAAAAATCGCAAAAAGAATTCTTGGTCCAGAATTCTTAAAAGATGAGAAGAAAAAGGAAGAAAAAGCTGCAAAAGAAAATCTTGGATTTTTCAAACGACTACTAAAAAGCATTGGATTAGTTAAGTAGTAACTCAACAATATATTTCTTTAAAAATTAGTAATTCTCATAAAATAACCATAATGGATGCTGAATTACTAGCTGAATTGGGCGCACAAACAAGAAATAGAATTAGGGAATACTTAAGACATACAAAAAGGAGAAACTCTGGAATTTGCATATATCATAAGAGCGCGAAATGCCCCTTAAAAGCACGAGACCAGAGTCGTGCGCACTATCCTTATGAATGCCAAGATGAAGATAACTATATTGAATACTATGCAAAAGCAAAACAAACAATCCGATTATATCCTGATTTAGTAGTACTTCTCGGAACAGAATTAGAGGACACTAATCCCGAGATAAGAGCAGAAGAAGCTAAAAGAGAAGCAGAAAGGGCTGCAAAAAAATCTCTGGAAAAAGTTTAGTGAAGATTACACAATAAAACTATCTAACCTTGCTTCCATTCTCAATCTTCTTTTCGGGAATCAGAGGAATATCGCCATTAACAACAGGGATAACTAACTTGCCAGCGTTAAAAACAACAATAAGTTCATCACCTTTTACTGCATTTAGCTTAAGATTACCAGAAAACTCTTTATTTAAACAATTAATTTTAATCTTGCCTTTATCTAAGGCTCTAATTTCTCCAACTCTTAAATCTATTTTCTGAAATTCATCAATTGTTATCATTTTTTATAAATTGCTCTTATTGCGCTCCTCATTTCGGAAGAGACAATCTCAATAATATCCTCTAATTTAAGGATAAATACCGGATTAATATTAATATTTTCCTTTATTAATCTTTCTCTAAGCAATATGCCTTTAGATAGTAAAATTGCTCTAATTTTAGAGTTGAGCTCATATTTATCCAATCTTCTAGAATCCTTGCATATCATAACGCCAAGCTGCAATTCTGAATTTTTAAGAGCTGACAAAAATAAATCTATATCATTTGAGTCTATAAGCTTATTTTTAATCTGCAATCCAAGATTTATTTCTCCAAGGAGATTTAAATTAAGTTTTATTATTCCATCTATGCCCAAATCCCTAGTCTTTTTTGTCTTAACTAACGGAATTTTCATATAAATAAAGAAGTCATAGACAATATTCTCAAAGGCAAAGGGTTTTTCTTTCTCCTCAAAGGAATTTAGATGATTATAAATAAAACTAAGCATATAATCTTTTATCTTGTTCTCATCAAAAATAATCTCCTCATTAGAAAAGAGATTATCTTCAACTTCATAAAAAATATTAGCCATCTTTGAATTCAACACGAGTCCCAGAATCTACGGATAATTTGGGCTTTATCAAAATAACTTTGCTTTCATCTTCACTTACTGCGGCGAGCAACATACCCTGGCTTTCCATACCTTTCATTTTTCTCGGCTCAAGATTTACAACAACAATAATCTGCTTTTCCTTAAGTTCGTCTTTTTTATAATATTTCTTTATTCCAGCAAGAATCGTTCGTTTTCCAATCTCCTTCCCTAAATCTACTTCAAGCTTGAGAAGTTTGTCTGCGCCTTCAACATCTTCAACTTTCTTTATAGTTCCAACTCTTAAATCTGTCTTAGAAAATTGCTCGTAGTTTATTATTTCAGTCATTCCAATCACTCCTTCAATCTTTCCAGCTATTTGTTTAGCTTCCTTTTTAACAAATTTCTCTAGTTTATTAATATTTTGCTCAACGGTTTTAATAACTTTTTCTGCGGTTCCTTCTATTTTCTTAAACAAAATTTCAGCTTTCTTTATACTTCTATAATCTAAATTCTTCTCAACATTTTCATATTTTATTTCAAATCCTAAATTTTTAGCTATTTTTTCAGAAGTTTCTGGTATAAAAGGCCAAAACAATATTGCTATAGATTTTATTGAATCAATTACTTCATACAAAACTTTTGTATCTTTAGTTTCCCAAGGCTTTTTTGATTGAACATACTCATTACAAGAATCAACAAAAGCAAAAATGCTATTCAATGCTTTATCTACTTCAAGATCCTGCATTTCTTTTTCAATCTGCTTAAGTTTAAGTTGTTTTAAGAGGGTATTTTTTGTTTTCTTAACTCCATACTTTTCAGCAAGCGCAGTTGTTCTTGAAACTAAATTTCCAAGTTTATCTGCAAGTTCATTATTATGCCTATCAACTAATCCTTTTTCAGAAACATCTCCATCACTTCCAAAAGGAAGATTTCTCATTAAATAATATCTAACACTATCTGCGCCATAGGTTTTAGTAAGGTAAATGGGAGAGATTACATTTCCGAGTGATTTTGACATCTTCTGTCCACCAATAGTAAAATAACCATGAATAAAAAGAGATTTAGGAAGTTTATATCCTGCCCCCAGCAAAAGAGCAGGCCAGATGGTTGCATGAACTCTAAGAATATCTTTAGCCATCAATTGAACATCTGCAGGCCAAAATTTCTTATAATTTTCTTTTCCTGTTTGTCTTAATCCACTTACATAATTCCAAAGTGCATCGGGCCAAACCCAGGCACAGTGTTTTTTATCAAAAGGCAATTCAATACCCCAAGATATTTTTTCTTTTAATCTGGAAATAGAAATATCTTGTAATCCACAATCAATAAAATTCAAAATTTCTTTTCTTCTAACTTCAGGAAGAATTTTATATTTTCCCGTTTTAATCAAACCATGAAGTTTTTTCTGAAATGAAGATAACTTAAAGAGATAAGCTTCTTCTTTTTTTAATTCAGGAATACGATTATGTAAAGGACACTTTCCATCAACCAAATCTGCCTGAGTCAAATATTGTTCACAGCCAACACAATATAAAGATTCATAGAATCCCCTGTAAATGAGCTTTTTTTTATAAAGTATATTCAGCAAATCTTTTACTTCTTGTTCATGATAAACATCAGTAGTTCTAATAAAATTATTATTAGAAATATTCAATAATTTAAAAGCTTCTTTAAACTCTGCAACAATTTTATCAACAAATTCTTTTGGAGTCTGCTTATTCTGCTCTGCCGCCTCTTGGATTTTCTGTCCGTGTTCATCGGTTCCTGTCAAAAAGAAAACGTCTTCGCCAAGAGTTCTATGCCATCTTGCAAGCACATCTGCCGCTATAGTTGTATACGCCCCACCCAAGTGAATTGATGCATTGGTATAGTATATTGGCGTGGTTACATAAAACTTTTTCTTTTTCATAGCTTTTTTTACCATAATCACTCTATCAAAGATATCTATAAAAACCTAACTAAATTCAAAAATGTAATAATAAGCGCTGCTAGTATACCGGCTTAGTACGGAACCTTCCCAAGGTTCAAGACGGGGTTCAATTCCCCGGCGGCGCATAAAAAGTTTATTCTTCCAAAAGAACCCCAAGTTCCTTCATAAATTGATATGGAACTCGAGTATAAGCCCTCGGATCAAACAATTGCGATTTATCCATTTTAGCTATAGAAGGAAATATAAAATAAGACCAACTACCAATTTTAGAATCATGAATAGCGAGATCTACAGACTCGCCACAATATCCCGAGACTGAGATTTTTGGTAGCGTTAAAAAATCTTTAGCAGCTAAACCTTCATCAAATTCAAATCCCAAAAATCCTCTTTCTAAGGCAATCCCTAAATTACCAGAAACATTTTCCATATAAAAATCATTAGGAGTATTTTGATGAACTAGTAATCTGCATCCAGAATCTCGAAAGAATTTAATCCACGTTTGCCCAAACTTAACTTTTTCTTCATCTGAAATTATTTTGTCTCTTCTCTTAGATAACATATTTATTTATGAAATAAAGACTTTTTAAAGATTTATATAAAATAAACTAATTAATAAAAAATAAAATAAAAAAGAGGGATTATTAATCCTTCTTTGGTGTTACAAGTGTGCTTTCAGTCATTACGCTTCTTTTTTCATCTCGTTTCTTTGCAATAGCTCTGCTTGTTTCAATAAGCGGATTATACAAAGTTCTTGCCTGAGCTTCTGTAAATCCAAGATTAGCCATTACTCCAAGATAATCATCTGCTGTAAGTCTGCATCCAGGATTAATTCCGAAATAAAGGTGGGTTTCTCTTTCCATTCTTTTTTCTTCAATAAGGCTTCTTAATTCAGAGCCCTTTTGAGGATATCTTCTTTCGAATTCTTCAATTCCTTCCTTGATTCCTCTTGCTTTCATGCAATCAGTATCATCAACTTCAGCGAAAACTCTTTCTCCAGCATATCTTCCGTTGGGAACAATTATACCTTGAGCAAGTTTTACTCGAATCCTCTTAAGTTTTCCATCCATGCTTGATACAGGAATATAGGCTCGATCAGCAGCAACTAATTCAATTATTTGTCTTTCTAATTTTTCGTTTGTCATTTTTTTACCTCCCGTATTTGTTTATTTTTCATAATATCCATCAGCAGAAACAGCATATTAATTTAAGAGGTGATAAAACTCACCACAAATGATAAAGTTTATAAAACTGAAAACCCTCTTCCATATATGAATGAGATAGAATTACAGCTTAGAGGGGCAGGTCTTACAGAAAACGAAGCAAAATTATATTCAACTCTCCTTGAAATGGGTCCAAAAACAGCTTCAACATTAGCTAAAAAAACAGGTATGCACAGGCGAGTTATTTATGATACTGCAGATAGACTGATTAAAAAAGGAATAATAAGCTATATTGAAGAAAATAACAAAAAAATATTTCAGCCAGCAAACCCTCAAAGAATTCTACAGGTAATAAAAGAAAAAGAGCAGGCAGTAAATACTATCATGCCCCTAATGACTGCTCTCTTCGAACAGGATAGTGAACATCCACGAAAAGAAACTGCCTTTTTCAAAGGTATAAATGGACTAAAAAGCATATTTGAAGACCAATTAGCAGAAAAAAAAGAAATTTTAATAGTGGGAGCTTCTCCTTTAGCCTATGAAATGCTTGATATTTACTTTCACTGGTTTGATAAGAAGAGAATAAAAGAAAAAATCAAAGCTAAAATAATATTTAATAAATCTGACGAAAAAGTTGATGTGCCTCTCTCTGAGATAAAATATCTCCCGGAAAAATATTCATCAAATCTTGCAATAAACATTTATTCTGATAGAGTAGCATTAATTCTCTGGAAAAAAGAAAATCCCCTGGGGATTTTAATTAAAGAACAGGAAATCGCGGATGCTTATAGAAAACATTTTGAGCTTATGTGGAAGATTGCCAAGAAAAGTTAGGGTTTTTAGTTTCTGCTTCGCATAAATTCTAATAAACCAAATATGGAAATTCACCACACCCAAAACTTACCTCTGCTCTGAGTAAGTTCATAAGCTTAATCCATAAACGCGAATGAGATTACGAGCCCAACTTCTGCTTCCGAATTTATAGAATTATTAATAATCGTTAAATTAATGAAATCACTCTAAAAAATCTTAATCTTTATCCAATTCCCTTAGACTCGCAGAAAGTTTTGGAAGATTATTCATAAACATCTGCATAATTTCTTTATCGGTAGAATTCTTTGACATTTTCTTAATTTTAAGAACTTCGGTGGCTGAAGCAATACCAATAATCTTTTTTTCTGATTTAACTTCAAGACTATTCATAACATATCTAATAATTTCTTCTTCAAGAGCCATAGGATTTTTATTTTTATACTCCAAAGCTTTTGTAGCAGCATTCACCATCAAAAATTCACTATCTTTTTTCATAGACAGATATACTGAAGTAAGTTTAAAAAGATATATATGAAAAAATGCTATATTACCTACGGACTATACTTTTATCTCATCGCTAACACTTTTAGCATATTTATGAGCCAAATGGAGTGGCTCTGGAAGTTTATGCGGCTGCTTAATAAAACCCTTAGTTAATTCATAAGCACTCTTAAGAGAAATTCCATTTCCAACACTTATGTAAAGAGGATTACTTTTTTCTTTACTTTGTAAGACTTTTCCAATAATTTTTCCATCTTTTAGAATATTCTCTCCTTCTATTTTATCAATCTCAAAAATGTTATCTGCCACGCCAATAACAGGAGTATTAACTGCCAAAGCAAAATGACTAGCCAGTCCCAATCTTGGATGCGTTATTCCATGTCCTCGAACAAAAATAATTTGTGGTTTTTCAGTAAGTTTATTAAATGCCTCAACTAAAGTAGGTAGTTCTCTATAGGAACGAAATTCATTCAGATAAGGAAATCTAAGTTTATCTGCAAAATATTGTTGTTCAATAATATTAAAATCTCTATCACAAACAATAATTACCGAAACTATTCTATTCTGCATAATAGCAGTTTCAACAGCTCCGATTTTATCAACAATAGAAAAATCTTGGCTATCTTTAAATGTCAAACTTTTAGCTAATTTTATTTGCTCTTTTTTGAGCATTTCAATATCAATATTATATTTTTTAATAAGTTCAGCTTCATCCATGTTTGTTTTGCTTTGTAATCCTCTTTGATAGAATAAAGCACCAATAGAGAATTTTAAATCTTTGCATACTGCACAAGAACAGAACCCATTCAAGAAGCCACTTACTTTTCAAAGATAAAGAATTAATAATGTCTAATAAGAAACTTAGAACTATCTTCCGCGTCTGCCCCAAGCTCTCAAACTTGGTCTAACCTTAAGATCTCTTCTCTTTGTACTCATTCCTCTGCTTTTTCTTCCTGCAGAAGTTAATCCTCTTAATGCCCTAAACTTGTTAGTTTTGCTTTTTATCCAAGCAAAATTAGGATCCTTAGTTATTTCAGGAGCATTTCTATCAACAGCAATAACTTCGAAGAAAAGATGCTGTCCATCTCTTCCAACTAAATAACTATTCAAAACTTCAAGATTTCTGTATTCTTTCTGTAATCTTTGTTCCGCAACCCATCTATAGTTCATTCTTAAGATTTTCATAGTTGACATTCTTTTTGATCTTCTGTTTGCATTAGGTTTTTTCTTATGTCTTCCACCACGCCATAAAATAACTCTAAAAACTAAAAATCCTTTTTTTGCCTTATATCCTAAAATTCTTGCTCGGTCTAATCTTGTTGGATGTTCAAGCTTTGTTATAACATTACCTGCTCTCCACTCTATTAATTTTTTTCTTAAATCAAGAACATCTTGATGAGAAGGATGTCTCCAAACTTGGGATAAATAATAGTACATTCCGTGAGCTGAAGCTCTTGGTGCTTTCTTTATTTCTTTTGATTGTTCTTTAGCCATATTATTTTGATATAAAGTTGGTTTTTAAAGGTTAGTATAAATGAGCCCATCAGGATTTGAACCTGAGACCCTTGCCGTTCTGACTTTATATAAACTATATCGATATCAGAGCAATGCTCTACCGGGCTGAGCTATGGGCTCATAATTACTTATAATAATCGAGTTTACTTCATTTAAAACTCTTTTGGTAGAACTCATATTTCGCTATATGTTTGGGATTTGCAGGTTTTATGACTTTCATAAATCGATGTAACATTTCATTACCGCGAATAGTAATTTTATAAGCATTACGTCGATTCCCTCGATAACTAGAAGCATCCTTGTACATTGTAGTTCTTAAATTTAAATTGTTAAATAATTCAGTAATCTGCTGTGCTAATTTAATAGAAATGGTCATTATTTCCATTCTTGGATAAAGTTTATGATTTTTCCTTTCCAAATAAATGCATCCATCCGTATCAAAAATTCCCCTTAAAACTGCTGTCTTTAATTCATCATTAATTAAAAATATTTCTGGAATAGTTAGGTCTAATTTAGGCCCAACCTTAAGCCCCAACCTTTCCTTAAACTTAATTAGTTCATTATTCCAAATCTGAAAACCAAAAACTCTTGTTGAAGGCATTTCTCTCAAACTTATATCAATTCCATAAAGTTTTTTAAAAATAGGGGCTATTCTTATTATATAATGTGCCCTGTCATCCTCAATATGACCTCTTAATTGATATAAACCCCTGCCCTCATAAAAGTTCATACTCCCATCTCCAATATGCCAGCCTGTTTCCTCGGCAAGTTCGGGAGTTATTTCAAGTGGAAATTGAGAAATTTTCATTTTAATCTACCCATATTTTAGTTTATTTATCTGTGTATTAATTTTAGAATAATAAAAATATTTTCTAAGCCTTAAATTCAAGAACAAGTTTATCTTCTTTTATAGAATATTGCATCAGAGGAAGCTTAACTGATAGAGTTTTAAAATAAACTGCCTTTTCAGTATAGGCTTTTATTTCTATTGAATTTTCGAGTTTGTTTACGAGGACATTATTCAAGGAGTCAATTCCTGGAGTATTGAGTTCGTATATGACTCTTTCAGCAGTTCGAGTAAGCTTTGTTTTAGCTTCTTTTCTTGGAAGCTTAGCAGATTTTTTTATAGTCTCGGTAGAAACTTTGGGAATTTTAGTTATTGGCTGTTTAGGAATCATTGAACGATTATTCGCCCCATTTCCATTTATTTCTTGAACCTGAAAACCTGCTATGTTTCCCGGGAGATTTACTTGCCTTCCGTTTATGAAAAGTTTGAAATCTGGTTGTGCAGAATTAGCAGGATTTATTCCAGTTCTTCTATTGTTCTGCATATTCTTTAATTCCTCTTCAGAAATCTTTTTAATTTGTTTTTCCACTATTTTAAATGCACTCTCAAAAAGTTTGTCTAAAAAACCATCACTTTCTTTACGAGTTTTAAAAATTGGACGATTTAAGTCATCAAAATTATCATCTTTTCCAAGCAAGCCATAATCCTCATCGCCATTCATAGGGCTCGCGCAATATGGACAAAAATCAAAACCTCTGTCAATTTTCTTAGAGCAATGAGAACATTTCTTCTTTCCGAACATAATTTTATGCAGGGTTTAGAGTTTAAAAATATGTTGTTAGAGTATTAATCCATAATTTATCTATAAATTCTTATTATTAATTCTCCAAATCAAATTCGGCTTATTCAACCCTTCCCATATTACTTAAGCTCAAACTTCCAATTCTAAAGTTATAGAGTTATTAAAAAGGGCCCATAATGCGAAGCACTAAATAAAAAGTATCGTTAACTATAAAAACACTAATTTCCTTAAAACTCTAAGAAAAGAGGAGAAAAAAGAAATGATAGAATTAAGCGAAAAACCAAAAAGCCCAACAATTATTGAGGGATTTCCTGGATTCGGATTTGTGAGTACAATCACAACAGAATTTTTAATCAAGCATCTTAATGCTAAGAAAATTGGCAGTTTTTATTCGGATAAACTTCTACCAATTTCGGTTATTCATAATTCAAAATTAATGGAACCCCTTGAAATTTATTACGCTAAAAAAGAGAATCTTGTAATTTTCAGGACAATGACAAATGTATCTGGCGCAGAATGGGAAATTGCCCAGATAGTTAAAGAAGTAGCAGAAAAATTAAAAGCAAAAGAAATAATAAGTATAGAAGGAATTTCTGCTCCAGAAAAATCAGCAAATAAATCTAAAGTTTATTGTTATTCTAATTGTGAATCTAAAAAGTTCGAAAAAATAAAAGTCGATGCTTTAAAAGACGGAATTGTCATGGGCGTAACCGGAGTATTATTAATGAAATCTGATAAAATCCCAATATCCTGTTTATTTGCAGAAGCAACCCCCGGTATTCCAGATTCGCGAGCGGCAGGAGAAATAATAAAAGTTCTCGATGACTATCTTGGATTAAAAATAGACTACAAACCTTTAATGAAAACTGCTGAAGAAGTTGAAGATAAAGTAAAATCCATTCTTTCTAAAATTAAGGAAACTTCCGCTCAAAAAGAGAAAAAAGACGTCAGCTATTTGGGTTAGAAATCTTAAAGAAATTAAAAACAAAAAGGAGGTAAAAAAATGAAAGGAAAAGATATGAAGAATATGGACAACTGCGATTGCATGAGCCATAATAGTAAGTGGATTGGAGCATGCCTACTTCTTTTAGGAGCAGTAGTCTTGCTTAACGATTATTACAACTGGTTAACATGGCCCGTATTTATCGGCGCATTAATAATATTAAAAGGACTAAAGGTTCTTATGATGCCAAAATACAAATGCTGCTAAAAAGCATTTACTAACATTTTTATATATTGTTTATTTATTAATTAGAAATGAGGGAAAAAATTTAGATGGATTATTCAAAACTTTGCGAAATTTATGAAAAGCTTTCTTCAACAACAAAGGGCTTAGAAAAAACGACCATAATCGCAGATTTTCTCAAAAATATTAAGAATGAGCCTCAAACAATTTATCTTCTTCAAGGCAGATTTGTTCCAGACTATGATGAAAGAGAAGCCGGAATATCTGAACAACTTGCAATAAAAGCGATCTCAAAAGCAACTGGGATAAAAGAAGAGAATGTCACAAAAGAATTTAAGAAAACTGGCGAGCTTGGTTTAGTTGCTGAAAACTTCTGCAAAAATAAAAAACAGTCACACTTTTTTTCTGAGAAACTCACCACTCAAAAAGTTCTTGAGAATTTAAGAAAACTTCCGGCAGTAGAAGGAAAAGGCGCAGTAGATAGAAAAATGGGGATTATTATAGAATTATTAAATTCTGCAAGTTGTATAGAAGCAAAATATATCATCAGAACCCTCTTGGGAGATTTAAAAGTTGGAATCGGAAGCGGTTTGTTAAGAGATTCAATCGTAGAATTTTCATTTAGCCCAAAAGATTTAGAAGAAAAAAGAAGGTTGGGTGATATTCTTCAATCAGCCTATGATAAAACAACAGATTTTGCAGAAGTTTTTGAAAGAGCCATTAAAGGAGAAAAAGAACTGCATAAAGTAGAGTTATCTCCAGGAAAACCAATAAAAGTAATGCTATTTCCAAAAGCAGAAAATATTGAAGATGCTTTTAATATCGTAGGAAAGCCAGCAGCTTTTGAGTATAAGTATGATGGCTTTAGAATGATGATTAATAAGGACGAAAAAGGCAATATAGAAATATTCACGAGAAGATTAGATAATGTAACAAAACAATTTCAAGATGCGGTAAAATATGTAAAAGAAAATGTTAAAGCAGATACTTTTATTATTGATTCAGAAGCAGTCGGTTATGATCCTAAAACTAAAAAATATCGTCCATTTCAAGATATTTCACAAAGAATAAGAAGAAAATATGATATTGAAATCGTAGAAAAACAACTGCCAATCGAGCTTAATGTCTTCGATATTGTTTATTATAATGGAAAATCTTTGATTAACCTGCCTTTCGGTGAACGAAGAAAAATTATTGAAAAAATCATTAAGATTATCCCCTACAAAATTCGTTTGTCAGAACAAATTATAACAAGTGATGAAAAAGAAGCCGGGGAGTTTTATGATAAAGCATTAGATGATGGCCAGGAAGGATTAATGGCTAAAAATCTAAGTTCTATCTATAAACCTGGAGCAAGAATTGGCTATGCTGTAAAATTAAAACCAGATCCTAATGAATTAGATTTAGTAATTACTGGCGCAGAATACGGAACAGGCAAAAGAGCAGGATGGCTAACCAGTTTCGATGTTTCTTGCAGAGATAAATCTGGAAATCTGCAGGAAATAGGAAAAGTCTCAACAGGACTAAAAGAAAAAGAAGAAGAAGGTTTATCATTCATAGAGTTAACAAAAGAGTTAAAAAAATTAATAATATCTGAATCAGGCAAACATGTTCAAGTTAAACCAGAAATTGTAGTGATGGTGGGATATCAAAATATTCAAGCTTCGCCAACATATAACAGTGGCTTTGCCCTGCGTTTTCCAAGGATGATGGTTATGCGGCCTGATCGTGGAATAAAAGATATTGCAAGTCTTGAAGATGTTAAAAAAGCTGCTAAAAAAGAGAAATGAGAAGGATTTTAAATAGGCCTTATCCTAATTTAGGATAATGGAAATTAAAAGTACAAATCTATTATTAAAAACTAAAAAAGAATTTGAAATAATAGACCTAACTAAAAAAATAATTAGCCTCATAAAGAAATCTAAGATAGGCGAAGGATTTGTAAATATTTTTAGCAAGCATACAACTCTCGCCATAAAAATAAATGAAAATGAGCCCCTTTTAATTGAAGACATGAACTCGTTTATGAATAAAATCGTAGACAAAAAAGAAGACTATCGTCATGATATTATTTCTCTAAGAAAAGACTGCCCAAAAGATGAACCCAAAAATGCAGGAGGTCATCTTAGAACCCTAATTTTAGAAACCAATCAAACCATTCCAATAAGTAAAAATAAATTACAACTTGGAAGATATCAAAAAATTATGGCCATTGAAACAAGCGGACCAAGAGAAAGACAAATATTAATTCAGATTATTGGAATCTAATTTAGATTACTAAAAATCATCCCTTAAAAGCATAAAATTCCTTCGACGGAGAATTTTCAAGGTAATCCAAAGCTTTAAAAACCCATACCATTTATAAACCACATACAAACCGAAGATTAATAACAGGAAAGGTGACTTGTTAGGAAAACCTTGGTTTTCATACGAAAATGGTAAAAGATTCTCTAAAAATACAAAATATTGTAGCAACAACTTCTCTTGGAAAAGATGTTCCATTAACAAAACTCGCAAAAACACTTTCAAATACCGAATATAACCCTGAACAATTTCCTGGATTAGTTCTTCGAGTTAAAAAGCCAAAATCAGCAGTTCTTGTCTTTAGTTCAGGAAACCTTGTTTGCACAGGAACAAAATCTATTGCCCAGGTTAAAGAAGTTATTCAAGAAGTTATAAAACAGCTTAGAAAAATAGGTGTTAGAGTTACAATTGTTCCAAAAATAACTGTTCAAAACATTGTTGCATCTGGAAGCATTAATGTAAATCTAAACCTGAACTTGCTCGCATTAGAATTAGAAAATACAGAATATGAACCTGAACAATTTCCAGGACTTGTTTACAAATTAGTAGAACCTAATGCAACATTCTTGTTATTCAGCAATGGAAAACTTGTTTGCACAGGAACAAAAAACCGAGCACAATTAGAAGACAGCATGAAACAGCTCAATAAGAAGATAAAAGAAGTCACCAAACGACTTGCTGAGTAATTAGTTTCTAATAAGTTCTTTTCAACTCTCTATTTCTAAAATAGCAAACGATGTTCTTATTTATCTACATCTTTGCTATTTAGGAAACAACATCATTAGATAAATTATAATGTTGTTTACTATAGATATATCAAATTGCATAATTATTTATAAAGCAGAAACCATCCCCTAATGTATGGCAGAAAAAAGGGAAATGGAAGAGCGAATAGCCGAAGCTAAAAGATTTTTTGATACTTATAGAAAAGAGATTGGCCAGAGTATTCGTGAAGATAAACGAGTTATTCAAATAGACTTTAATGACTTAGCCTCTTTTTCTCACAAACTTGCAGATGAACTCATAAATATTCCTGAAGAAATATTTCAAATTCTTGAAACTTCTTTAGAAGAATTGGGTTTAATCAAAAGCGCAAAAGTTCGTTTGCTAAATGTTCCTGAAACACAACATTCTAAAATTGGACATATCAGAGCAAAACATCTTAATCGCCTTATTTCCATTGAAGGTATAGTCAGACAGGCTTCAGAAGTTCGACCACAGGTAGTTAATGCTAAATTTGAATGTCCGACCTGTGGAACAATTATTTCAGTTTTGCAAATAGAAAAAAAATTCAGAGAACCGAGCAAATGTTCCTGTGGAAGAAAAGGGCAGTTTACTCTTAAAAGCAAAGAAATGGTTGATGCTCAAAGATTAGTTATAGAAGAATCTCCAGAATCACTTTCTGGCGGAGAACAACCAAGAAGAATGGCAATCTTTTTGCAAGAAGATCTTGTTGAACCTCGCATGGAAGAAAAAACAACTCCTGGAGCAAGAGTTAGAGTTATCGGAGTTCTAAAAGAAGTTCCAATTCCACTGCCAACAGGAAGCATATCAACAAGATTTGATTTAGCAATAGAAGCTAATAATTTAATTCCTCTGGAAGAAACTTACGAGGAAGTTAAGATTAACGATGAAGATGAAAGACAAATTCTCGAGTTAGCTGCAGACCCAAAAGTTTTTGAGAAATTAGCATTAAGTATTGCTCCAAGCATCTGGGGCTATGAAGAAATTAAAAGAGCATTGGTTCTGCAAATGTTCGGCGGCTGTAGAAAAGTAGGAAAAGATAGGAGCGTTAAAAGAGGAGACTTACATATTTTTCTTATTGGAGATCCGGGAGTTGCAAAATCTGTAACTCTTAAATTTATTTCTGAAATGGCTCCTAAAGGCAGATATATTGTTGGTAAAGCTGCAAGCGGAGCAGGTATTACTGCAACAGTTGTTAAAGACGAATTTCTAAAGGGCTGGGCTCTTGAAGCAGGAGCAATGGTTCTCGCAAATAAAGGAATTGTTTGTATTGATGAAATAGAAAAAATGGATCCTAATGATCGTTCAGCAATGCATGAAGCCCTGGAACAGCAAACAGTAACTATTTCAAAAGCTAACGTGCAGGCAACTCTTCAAGCACAAACTTCAGTTCTTGCAGCAGGCAATCCAAAACTTGGAAGATTTGAACCATTTCAAACAATAGCGCAACAAATAGACTTGCCTCCTGCATTAATTAACAGATTTGATGTAATTTTTGTATTAAGAGATATGCCTGATAAATTCAGAGACGAATCCATCGCGACTCATGTTCTTAGTCAATATCAAAAAGATGACAGAAGAATTCCTGTAGAAAGAGGTTTATTCAGAAAATATGTTGCTTTCGCAAAACAAAAAATAAAACCTATTCTTACTGATGAAGCCGTAAAAGAAATTCGTGATTTTTATGTTAAAATGAGAAACGCTCCGGCTAATGCAGATTCTGCAGGTATTAAATCTATTCCAATCTCTGCAAGACAATTAGAAGCTCTTGTTCGTCTATCTGAAGCCCATGCAAAAATGAGACTATCCAAAAAAGTTACAAAAGAGGACTCAAAAATTGCAATAGATATAATCAAATATTACATGATGCAAGTAGGGTATGATTCTGAAACAAAATCATTTGATATTGACAGAATCGCTACAGGAGTTTCAAGCAGCCAGAGAAGCAAAGTTATTCTTGTTAGAGAATCAATAGGAAAACTCGAAGAGCGTCTCGGAAAATTCATCCCAATAGAAGAATTAGAAAAAGAACTCAACGGAAAAATGACTCGTGATGAAATTGATGATTCTATTCAAAAACTAAAGGCTTCCGGAGATATTTTTGAGCCAAGAAAAGGTTTTGTTCAGAAAGTCTAATTCTTTTTATCATGAATCAAAAAAAACTTAGGCAAATGTTGGAATATCAACATGCAAGAGCCTTGGAGATTATGAATCCCCTTCTTCGAACATACGCAAGCCCAGCAAGATTAACACTTAGCAAAAAATTAAAGGTAGAAGGATGTATTGATTTTGACACCAGAGGAGAGGATATTAAAATGTCTATAAAACTAAATAACAATTTAATTGGCATGAACTCATTTTATGCACTTCAGGTTACAAATTTGCATGAAACAGGACACTATACTCATTTTACAGCAAATCCAGAACATCTCAGAAGATATTTAGATATGAATAAAGAACTTAGAAAACAAGAAAAATCTGATGAGGGAAAAAGAGAAGAAATGTTAGGATTCCGAGCACTCAATGAACTAATAGCAGAATTTTATGCAGTTTGTTCCTTAAATGAAATGGGTGAACTGGAAAAATATTCCTCTATCAAAAGCGATAAGGTCATACCAACCCTAGCTAAAGGTATATTAAGTTTACGCCCAAGTAGAAGCGATCAATTAAGTTTGCTCAGAAGATTAATGTTTGAACCTTATGAACAAGCCGTAGCTAATTTTGGAAGAGATGGATTTGCGGTAGTAAAGAAAAGATATATTGAAGAAGTAAATTATGAAAGAAATATTATTAAATATTTAATAGAGAATATTCGAGATATTGGAACAGAAGCAGCTGCTAAGACTCAGCAAATTTAAACTTGAACTTCAACTCAACAATCTTTAAAAAGCAAACAATTATCAGATAATTATGGCAGAATTCAAAAAGAGAGAAACCGCATATAAACTGAAAATAGGGGATATTCTAACAGGAACGCCTATCGTAGAAGATGTTCCACAAGATGCTGCACCAGATGCTACACAAACTGCGAGCACAGTTATAAAAGAAAGATTCAGATTTCTCGAATTAGGCGACAAAAGAGTAATAAGAGTTAATATTATAGGAAATGTTGTTGATAAATACTCAAGTGATGGCGAGAAAAGATATGCAACAGTAACAATTGATGATGCTTCAGGCCAGATAAGACTAAAGGTATTTGGAGAAGATACGGAAATGCTTAGTGATTTAAGTCATGGCGATACTATTCTCGTTATAGGTGTTATAAGAAGTTATAACCGCGAGCTATATATTCTTCCAGAATTAGTAAAAAAAGCAGATCCCCGTTATCTTTTAGTTAGAAAACTCGAATTAGATAAAAAAGCTGGTAAAAAGAAGGTAGACTCTAATAAACCTGAAAAAGCTCTTGAAACTCGCGATGAAATTATTGAATTAATCAGAGCAGGAAGCGAAGCAGGCGGAGTTAACACTGAAGATATTATTCTAAAAGTAAAATCCGCCACTCCTGAAACAATTAACAGCGAAATAATGAAACTTCTTGAAGACGGCATGATTTATGAGCCTCGTCCAGGAAAAGTTCGCTGGCTAGGATAATTTTTAGTTTCTATTTAGTGCTTCGCATAAATTTTATAAAAAACCTGCCAATAATTAATAACAAATCAAATCGGATTTAAGAATTATGAAAAAGTTTTTAAGCGAGAAATCAAGCAAGCGTAGATTTCGAGCAAGGGTAATAATAACAAAGTGCAAATTTAAGCGAGCCCGTTAGAATGAGCAATCCTCAACCCTTAAAAACCCTATTTTTCTCTATTACATATGGAAGACAAAGAAAACTACGAAGAACTTTTAAATGATGCATACAAAAATATCAAGCCTATTGAATCAAAAATAGATAGATTTGAAATTCCTAAAGTAGAGGGTCATGTAGAAGGAACTAAAACAATAATCACTAATTTTAAGCAAATCTGCACCTATGTGAGACGAGATTGTGCTCACATGGTTAAATTTCTTTTAAGAGAGATTGCTGCACCAGGGAGCATGAAAGGAGACAGATTAGTTATAACAAGAAAAATATCAAGTTCATTAATTAATGAAAAAATAACACTCTATGTTCAACAATACGTAATCTGCAAAGAATGCAAAAAGCCAGATACAGAAATAATGAAAGACGGCGAATTCACATTCTTACATTGTTTAGCTTGTGGCGCTAAAAAGCCAGTTTCTAAATTATAAAAATCAAAAAAAAGTAAAAATGAATTAGTTTCTTTCTATCTAATGCTCTTTCTTTATACCAAGAAAATCACCCGATTTTCTGGGCCCCGAAAAACATTGTTTTTCGCGGAAGAAAGAACTTATTTCTTCTTGTTTTGTTCTGAAAGTTCTATTTTAACTCCACCAACCCAGCCAGCTACAAGATTATACAATCCTGCTCCTATTAATCCAGAGAAAAATCCAAGGATAGCATAGAGTAGAGGCATAACTATAATCGCCCAAGGGCTAAACATAATTGTAGAGGAAGCGTCCAATCCTGCTTCTTGAAGAGCACCTTCAGATAATCCTGAAATAAACATACCTATTATCGCATAAAAAATACCAATAAGTAATCCTATAAATGCCATAAAGATAGTTTCTAACTTTGCTAAAGATAATGGACCTATTCTTTTTAATTCAACCATTTAACATACCTCCTTTAACCTCCATAGTTACTGAGATTTATAAATATTCATAGTTAGCAATTTTGCTATTAACAAGATTTAAAAAGAGCTGAAAATGACTTATAATATCAAGGGAGGCTAAAAATGACAGAAGGATATTGTGTTAAGTGCAAAAAGAAAGTTGAAATGAAAGACGCAAAAGAAAGCAAGACTTCAAAAGGAACGAAGATTGCAAAGGGCAAATGTGCTCATTGCGGAACAACTGTTTGCAGAATGGGCGGATTGAAGTAAGCCCTTATTTTTTATTTTATTATACTTTAGATAATCAGAACTCTAAACAATTTAGAGCGTAAGTTTAAAAATAGAGGAATTTTCATAGATTTATGTTAGTTAAAATTCATGATTCTTATAGGGCAGTAATCGCTATCTGCGATTCTGACATTCTTGGCAAAACCTTTGAAGAAGGCAGAAGACAGATTAAGGTAAATGAACATTTTTTCGGTGGCGAAGAAAAAACCGAAAAAGAAGTTCTAAAGTTAATTGAAGAAGGCAGCGCAGAAGACTATACTTTTAACATAGTTGGCAAAGAAAGTGTTGCCACAGCCATAAAAGCAGGCGTAGTCACCGAAAGCGGAATAATCCGAATTCAAGGTGTGCCTATTGCGCTAGTTTTGTTATAA
>JBBSYA010000034.1:12899-16897 GCA_038045485.1 Nanobdellota archaeon | reverse complement strand
GTAACTGATTTAAATCCGCACTTTTCTTGCGCATCTATTCTTACGCATAACTGTTTATATCCAGAAGTATCAATCATATTAATTGTTTCAGTAGCACTCTCGCCTTTTGTAACATAACCTGATTTAACAATAGTAGATTCTCTTCCAGTATATCCAATAGAGGTTGAAGGAGATTTCAAATAAATCTGGAAATAATGTCCCTCATCCCCGGCATAAATATGATAGAACACATTATATTGCGAACTTGGAGGAACAGTGGCACTTGTATAGGGTAATTCTTCGAAATTAGCAGTAAATTGAACCGGTATCTCTGGCTCAAGCATTGTCTTAAAATTATCGGGGTAGGTAGCCGATGCCTGTGATTTACAAACTTCAGCCACTGCAGAATTCGCAATATTATCAAAACCGAAACTCAATTTAGAATCTTGAGCGTAGTTTGTCTGGAAAAATTTAGCAGATTTTTCAGCATTGTTCCAAGCATCCTGAACAAATAAATATTCTCCACCACCATGATCTCCAACTCCAAACAATCCTAAAAATAAGTTTTTCGCAAGAGTGGTTGCTAAAGGTCCTGCCTGTCTCCAGAAAAAGTCACAAACATAAACCGAGTAAACAGCGTCACAGATTCCTACTGTTCTTCCGGTTGTAACACTCTCATTTATACAATCTCTATAATCTTCTAAAATTGAAACCCATCCGCTTAATCCTGCGTTTATTCCAGTAATGCAAACCGGCACAGCAACTCCTGTATCTGGATGCAATCCAATAAAATTAGGCAAGCAAAGTAAAGTACTTCCGATAACTCCTGATTGAATAACATTATCAACAGGATATCTTCCACCAAAGTCACATCTGCTATTTGGACATACAAAAGGATCACAAACATTATAGATAATCTGACAATCATCTGGCGACATAAAGTCAGTGCACTTAGTTCCAGTATCTCCTTCAGAATTTTTAATTGTTAGTGTATGGCTATTTATTTTAAGAGTAGTTGCAGAAGGATTAGCCTTTAATTGTTTTTGAGCATCCTGGAACCAATATAATGCTTCCTGAATCTTTTTCTTAACATTCTCTTTAGTCATGCCAAATGCAGAATCAAGAACGTCTCCAGTATAAAAATCAAATCTTCTGCAAGTATCATCATTAACCTGATATCCTTCCATTAATTTATTTTTTCCAACATTGCATAAATAAAAGGTATTAACCTTTCCAGAATCTTGGAATGCAGCAACATTTCCTGTTCCTAATCCCGAAGTTGGTAAATCATTTTTAACCTGAACATAAAATCCATTATCAAAATCAAAAGGCAGCATTGCGGGTTGTCCCTTATAAGGTTCAAGTGAGAAGATTCTTGCAAAATTGCAATTAGTACATTTATTTTTGTAGTCTGCAGGGTCCAGAACTTGGAATGCTAAATTATTTGGAACATTAGTTTCCCTACCCGTCAACTTGTTAACTAGGTTATTTCCAGAAGTATCTGTAGTAATCTTATAAATTCCACCTGCTTTTGGACTTAGTGTTTTTCCGTCTCCTTCAAGAACTACCAAATAAGCATCAGTAGATTGTTGATCGTTTGATGGAACAATTGCTATTTTAGAATTATCTGAAAATTCGGCTTCTAAGAAATTAGGGGTGAATTTATAATTTGTTCTAAACTCCTGATTCCAATAAAGATTTTGCCAAGTTCGAACATCTCTATTTTGAGACTCTGAATATGAGATTGGAACCCCCCCAAACGAAGTAGACAATGCTTTAGATTTAGTTTCTGCATCCTGTCGATTCTTAATATCCTTCAAAGAATCATAAACCGCAGTTTTATATTCACTGCTGGAATCTATATTTGCACCCATTAATTGAGCATTTAGATAAATCGCAGAAAGTTCAGCATAAGTAATAGAATTAACAGTTTGAGAATTTACAACTTCTGAAAAGGTTATGCTATCCTTACAAGTTTCTATTCCATTAGCATCTTTACTGCAATCGCCCTTGAATACTGAACTTGCAGGCATTTTTGATTGAAGCGAGTTATAAATATCTAATTTTATCAATTTATCCTTCTCCTCTGAGCTCGCTTTTGGATTTTCTTTATTTATTTTTTCAGTCGCTGCTTTTTCAGCATCATTATATGCGCCCATTGCAGTTGTAGTAGATTTTATTTCTGGCTCAATCTTATCATCATATTCTCCAGCAATACAATCTTCAGAATTAGCATATTTTCTTCCATTTTCACTCCGATAGGCAGAACTGCTGCAAATATCATTCCATCTTTTCATAACTGCGCTTCTTGCGCTTGCCTCTCCTCCAGCGCCACTAAGTAAATTTTTAACATTAATTATTGCAGAAGTAGCAATACACGCAGCATTTCCACCCTCAATTAATTTTCCCAAACTTTCAGTAATATTTCTTAATTGAGCAATTTGCTGATTTAATTTAGCAATTTTAGAATTTGCTTCTGCTGGTGTTAAATTTAATCCCAACGCTCTTTTTTCAATTCCAATAGAAAATGTAAAATTACTCTCTCTGCTTCTTCCGTGAGTTATAGGAATAATTTGAACTTGCGCAACTTTTTTTAGATTTATTTTATTAATATAGACTTTTGCGCCTGTGCATTTTCCGGTGTTGAATAAAATAGGCTTATTGACAGTTCCTGTTTTAGTTTCAGGATTAGCGCCAGCAGTAATCTTATCACTGCATGTAACCTTGACAGAAGTATCATCAAATGAATCTAAAATCAAAGTAATCTCGTCATTACTATCAATCATATCTCCCGCAGATTTTCCTGCCGCAATAGTAACTTTGTCAGCAATAGAAGAACTTAAATCCGCGCTTGAATCTTCTACACTTGGAGAACTCACTGAAATTAATTCAAAATTTAAATCATTTTTAGAATCATAATAACTCGCGCCAGCAT
The DNA here is from genome assembly GCA_038045485.1 of Nanobdellota archaeon. Taxonomy (GTDB): domain Archaea; phylum Nanobdellota; class Nanobdellia; order Pacearchaeales; family GW2011-AR1; genus CAIPOI01. The sequence continues at coordinate 13,983 of JBBSYA010000034.1, read as the reverse complement.
TATTAGCCAACCAACCCATTGAAGCAATAAGCGAAGATGCAGATTTTTCTTTATGAACCGAATTAGGATATTCATTCAAAATTCTTGAAAGAACTTCCTTTTCTTTTTCCTGCTGCCCTAATTCTGTTGCTAAATCATACTCTCTCCATAAAGATTCTTCAGAGTAAGTATGTGTTTCGGAAGTTGAAGGAAAAATTTCTACTCCAAAACTATCCTTGACATAATCATAAGCGGACAATGCTTTTTCATAATAAGGTTTTGTGTTTTCATCAAGATTTGCGTTTTGTGTTTTTAAGCCAGTAAAAGTTATTCCATCCTCTGACTCACCATCATTAGAAATTACTGTTAGGGGTATTTCTTTTCCACCAATTTTAAGTGGTTTTAAACTTTTAATTTGTTCAGCAGATTTGTCTTTCGCGATTCTTCCCAATTCTTCACTTAATTTATTCAAATTAGCATTTAAGTTAGCTCCAAAACTTTTTTTAGTTGATTCGTCAATCTTAGCAAGAACAACATAAGATTCTGTTGTATCTTTTATAGTATTTGCAAAAACAAGATAAAAATCTCCAGTTACTAATTCACCTAAGCCATAATCCTGCTGCTTATCGCCAATTCGCAAAGAAACTTTGTTAATTTCTTTACTTAAAGGAATTATTGTTGTTCCACATTTTATTGTAGCAGTTCCTGCGCCTAATCCTAAAGGTTGAACACTCATTAAAGTGCATCTCCCATCATAAAATTGCTGGCCTTCATAAACTTGAGAAGTCTGATCATTAACTCTTATTTGAGCTTTTTCTCTTGGCAAAGTTACATCTTTAAGCGTGATTCTTATTCCCTGTCCGCCTCTTCCATTAGGAAGATAAAAATCCCGTGATGTTGCACCTTTTTCAACAACATCACTAAAAATAATCCTGCTTGCAGAATCATAAAGAATAATTTTCGCGCTTTTATCATTAATATCTTCGGCTCGTAAATATCCTACGCCATCATAAAAACTATATTCCATATAATCATTTTTAAATTGCTCATCAGTTAATTCAGGAATATAAAATTCATTTTTGCCAATTCCGAAAGAATTTTCTGC
>JBBSYA010000034.1:0-12799 GCA_038045485.1 Nanobdellota archaeon | reverse complement strand
GGATTTATTTTAAGAGGAACTAAATTGCAGAAAACCGGAACATTTTGCTCTTCCAACAAATCACTTCTTACAACATAAGGCTGACATCCCAGAGGAGGAATAAATAATTGCATATCAAAAAATTCACTATCTTCTCCGGCAGTAGTGCTCTGTCTTGCAGAAGTTCCAGACATTAGAGAGCTAAAAGAGTTCGTAGAAAAACTGGTAGGAGAATAATACTGAGTGCTATAGATACTTGTGCTCGCGCCAAAATCTGCAGCATCAACAACTAAAAGCGAATTAATAATTAAAATTAAAGAAAACAGAGTTAGAACTAATAATTTCACTTTTATTTTACTCATTTTATTTTCTTCTTTCATATTTTTACTAAATTATTTGTATATCTAAAACTTTTGCGCTCACCATTTCATAATTATCCTGCGCTTGTTGAATATTGTTTGGCGTAGCCACACTTCTCGCAAATATTTTAAAAGATTTTGCTTTTTCTAATTCACTTGGTGTGACATAATAATTTTGTTTTCCGCCAGCATAAACATAATTTGAAAGAGTCTGAGCCGGTATTGTTAAATCTGTGCATTTTTCCTGAGTTGCTCCAAAAAATCCAAGCAAACCATCTTTTGGCATATTCACACATTGTTTTGTAGTTGTTGCAGGGACAACAATTGCACTTTTTTTATAAATTTTTAAATCAAAATTATAATCCCCTTCAGCGATAGATAATTGTTTAGAATAAGGATAAGAAACTGAGTCTATAATCTGATAAGCATTATTCTTTTTCTCACTTATTGTTAAAACCGATAATTCATTAGTTAAACTGCCATCAACATAAACTTCCAGAGGAACCTTATACTCTTTGTCTAAAACAATATCTGCTGAACTTTCTTCGTTAGTAGAAATAATATATTTTTTATCCTTATATCCATCTGCACTTGCAGTTAATATTCCGTTTACACACTGCGGAACCTTTACGCTTGCTGAAGAAATACCTGTCGCATTATTTATCTTCGTCTTTCCTAAATCACAAACATCGTTAAAACATTTAAACTCTAAACTGGCTTCAACTGGAAGAAGATTTACGTTATAAGTATTAACAGATACATCTGCATTAGAACTATCACAAATAGTTTCAGTTTGTTCAATATATTCTGCAATCCCTGCTTCTCTTGCAGTATTTTTGCTAATAACTATAGAAACTGGAAATTGAAAAATTTCTTGAGCATTATTTTTATTAAAAACTTGTATTAATACTGGAAAATAAACATCATAAACAAATTTATAAGGGGTATAACAGAAACCCATCACATTTAATCCGGGTTGAGTTCCCACTGGCTCTGCAATCATAACATTATTTTTTGTTGGCCAAATTTCTATTCTTGAAGGCCAGCTTGGCGAATATTGGAACGCTACTTGCTCATTTTTTAAATCAATATTACTATTTTTACCTGCGATAAAATAGTCAGTATATTCTCCTTTTGAAGTATAGTATTCTCCATTAAGTTTTATCATGCCAATATTTGTTGCAAGTGCATTTTTTAGTTTAGCAGCAACGTCATAAGGATTCCATACTGCTGGGGCGCATTCAAAAATAACTCCATCAACAGGAGCGTAAGTATAAAGAACATCAAGACTATAATTTTCCAGGAACATCTGATTTTTCTCATAATTATAAATATTTTTAGCAGTATCATAAAGTGTGCCTAATTCAGAATTAGCTTTGACGCTATGACTGCCTAAAACAAAATGTGTATCTCCATAATCAACAACTATCCTTTGATTAATCGAAACTGCAATATTATCTGCATTTATTGTAGCTTTTCCAGAGGTTGCATCTTCAACGCGTAGAATATACCCCTTAGCTTCAAAATCAGAAAAATCACAATTTCCTGATTTTTCTTTTACATATTTTCCAAGTGCAGATTCCATATTTGCTTTGGTTGGAATTTGTTCTTTCTTAACCCCATTTCCAGAAATATAATACCAGTAAGGAATTCCTAAACCCATAAATGCGAGTTGTGAAGAAAAAGGCGCATATTCTGTTCCCGCTTCAAATTCAGGAGTCTCAATATATCCACCCTGACTTGCAAGTATACTCGCACCATCCTGAATAATATTCTCTAAACAAGAAGTATAATAAGTATAAACTGGCTGAATATTTGTAGGAATTGTTGCAGGAATAAAATTTTTTGCAATAAAAAATCCAGCAAGCCCCACAACTAAAATTATAGCAATAATAACGAAAACCGTAACTTGCGCTTTATGTGAAACTACACCAAATCCTCGCCCTTTTTTCATAGGGAAATAAAGAGAAATCCCATATATAAATCTTGTTAGAAAACGAGGAATTAAGTTTAGATTCTGATTATGTCTCTATTCATTTGAGGAACAGGTCTTGGGGCGATTACAGAAACCAAATTTCCAGTTATAGCATCATTTGCAAAACTAAAATCTAATTTAAGGACAGGCAATTTTCCCATTCTAAATCTTTCAACATCAAATCTTCCTTGAACTAATTTTGACAAACCGACTTCTCTTCTAAATCTTTGGTATAATTCAGTAATCTTAACTCGACCCGCAAGCAATGTTTCTCTAAGTCCTTGAAGTTCAAAACCCTCAACTTGTCCTTCTCTTACCATATGTTCAACAAGAGCGTAACCTGCCTGAGATACACAAATATGTAATCCTCTTGGAGTAAAATAATGAACAATATCCCCCCTTGCAACAGGGGGCTCCTTAACATTAAAATCAAAAGTAGCACCTTTTTTATCATAATCTTCGTTAGCTAAAAGCATATATCCCGGAAGATAAACTTCATCTGCTAAAAATTGATAAGTTGTTTTTTGTCTTAAATCTTTCATTTTACATTTTAAGAACTCTCGTGTTCTTCTACGAACACCTCAATTATTAAACTTTTTTACAACTTTTAAATCTACCGAATGGGCCCGCCAGGAATCGAACCTGGAAATTGTCCACGTCAAGGACACAGTTTGCCACTAGCTTACAAGCCCCTATAAAATACCTACAAAGGGAATATTTAAAAACCTATTTTATTGAGAGTTTATATGAAACTACCAAGAAAAACAAAAAGATTTTGCCCACGTTGCAACGAGCACACCGAGCAAAAAATAGATTTAGTTTCAACAGGACACAAGAGAGGAACTCTTAAATGGGGTTCTTTGACAAGAGCTAAAAAGCGTGGAGCAATTATGGGAACAGGAAATACTGGACGTTACGGAAAAAGAGCGGGTAAATCCAGAAAAATGAAAACCAAAACAACTACAAGAAAGGTTTTAACTTATACTTGCCAAAAATGCAAAAAGGCAACACTATCACATTCAAGGAGAGTAAGTAAAATCGTTTTCGAATAAAATGGCAAAAATAATTAAGAAAAAGTTTTTTGAAATAGACCTTCCGTTAATCGGCGGTAAATTTGAAGCTCTCGCAAATTCTATAGAGGATTTAAATAATAAAACAATAAAACTTGACATGACTCGTCAATTAAAAGGTAAAAGTGTTGAAGTTGTATTCAACGTAAAAGTAGCCGAAGGAAAAGCCATAGGTTATCCAAAAACGCTTACTCTTGTAGGCACTTTCATCAAACATATGCTTCACACTGGAATTGATTATGTAGAAGATTCAATTACAGCAGAAACAAAAGATAGCATAGTTGTGGTAAAACCTTTTTTAATCACAAGAAAAAAAGTTTCGAGAGCAGTTAGAAGAACATTAAGAAATTCTGCTAAGAATTGGCTTGTAGACTATCTTAAAACAAAAAATGATTCTGAAGTATTCGACGATATCTTAACAAACCAACTTCAAAAGCCACTAAGCATGAAACTCAAGAAAACTTATCCTTTAGCAATTTGTGAAATAAGAATTTTTGCAGTAAAAAAGCCAATTAGTGCAAAATAAAAATAAAAAATGGTGAGCCAACAATGTCTTGTTCTAATAAAACCCGATGGTTTGATTAAATCCCTTACTGGAAATATTATAACTGCCCTTTCTGAAACAAAATTAAAAATTGTTGGTGCAAAAGTTGTTAAAGTTTCAAAAGAACTTGCAGAAGCACACTATTCTGAACTCAAGCAAAATCAAATTAAAAAACACGGTGAGAAAAAAGGCACAGAAATTTTTGAAGGCACTCTTAAGTATATACAAGGAGAATATCATACCGACAGAGTTTTTGCATTAGTCTATGAGGGTGAAGAGGCAATATCTAAAATTAGAGAAATAGCAGGAGTAACAAATCCAGAAAATGCTGAGCCTACAACAATACGAGGAAGATATGGACGAATTAACAGCCAAACCGGAGTCTTTGAAAATGTTGTTCATGTTTCAGATTCTGAAGCCTCTTCAAAACGAGAAATTCAACTTTGGTTCGAACCTGAAGAACTTACAAGTATAAAATATCCAACAAGAAAAGATAAAATAACCCGTGATGAAATTATCTGGGAATAAAAATTATTTTTCTACTTCGCATAAATTCTACCCAAATAAAACTAATAATTAATAGCAAACAAAAAATAAGTCTAAACTTCTATTCCAAAATTTATAGAACTATTAATACGATCTAAGAGGAAAAGTTCTGAAGACACAGAAAATTAAGGTATTTTCTGAGCCCCAAAAATTATGAATTTTTGCGGAAAACCATAGGTTTGTCCTCAAATGAAGTCTAAATAAAATTCAGGCCTACAGAGGCTCAGAGAATTAGAAATTCTCTGATTCATTCAAAATTTAAATTTGAAGAGATTCGAACCCAAATCATTCGAATCCCGAAAAGCCTGCAGAGGGATTCGAACCCCCGACCCCCGGTTTTTTTGTGCTTTACAATTACAAAACCGATGCTCTACCACTGAGCTATGCAGGCAGTAATTAACTAAGAAATAAGGGGTTTAAAAGATTAATTGTATAGCTTAATCTGTTTTCTTAAAACTTAAATACTCCTCTTTCCATTTAAATGCATGGCTGAAGAAAAGCACTATAATACAACAATTATGTTTGTGGATATGGCTGGCTATACTGCGCGAACTTCTAAACTTTCAAGAAAAGAGCTCCAAGAAGTTTTAGAAGAATTTGAAAAAGTTATAAAACCCGCAGTAAGCAGTTTTGGAGGAAAAATAATAAAAGGGATGGGTGACGCGTTCCTTATTACTTTTCATTCACCAACAAATTCAGTATTATGTGGAATTGAAATTCAAAAAAGAATAGAGGATAGAAATCAAAAACCCGATACAAAAGAAAAATTCGAAGCCAGAGTTGGAATAAGCTCTGGCGAAGTTTATGAAAGAGGTGGAGATATTTTTGGAGAGCCAGTTAATCTTGCCTCAAGAGTTCAGTCTTTAGCAGAAAAAGGTCAAGTAGTATTCTCAAACTCTACATTCCATGCGATGAACAAAAATGAATTTTCTATAATCTCCCTTGGCAAAAAATCTCTAAAAGGCATCTCTGATAAAACAGAAATTTATCTTGCACATGAAAAAGGAAAATCCTCAGGCGTTATTAAAACCAAGGCATTTTTAGGGAAGTTAAAAAGAAAATGGTGGATAGCACTTCTTATTCTTCTGGTTATAATAATTATATCTCCTAAAGTTCCGCAAGAGCTCGGAAGTAAATGGGATGATAAGGCATTAAGCTCACTTGAAAAAGAAAACACCAGAGATATGGGCGATCTTTTAAAAGTTTACGAATCTTCTCCAGACTCTGAAAAAACTTTTTATGAAAGACTTCTTGCCGGAAGAATGTATCTTCAATTAGGGAAAAAAGAAAGTGCCTTAGAAGAATTTAGAAAAGCATTATCTATCGCAGATAGTAGGCAAATACAGGAATTGTATTCTACACTCAAAAGTGAAGGCATAGATCCAAGCAAACTTCAAACATTAAGTACAATTATCAAATAAAATTTCTGCAGGTCTTTTCTCTTCTCAATTCCTCTTCACAATATCTTCCAAGAGGACTATTTAAAAAATCTTCTGAAAGATGCCCATTTCCATCTAAATCATAAACTAAAAAACCCAATCCAATATTTTGTGGATTATTAACATCCAATAAATCTAAATCTTCTACCATTTTTAGTTTTATTCTTCCTCAACAGGGTCAGCCTTGTTATCAACAATAAGAATATTAGCAATCTCTTGCGGAATATTAACTATATCTCCTTTTTTAAAAGGCCCAAGTTTATTTCCCTCTAAATCCAAGAACTCATCAGTATCACTCTTAAAAATAATTAATTTATTCTTCTGTCCACTTCCTTCTGCATTCTCCTCTCTGCCCTGCAACATTTTTTCCATTTTTTTATCACCCTCATTTATTGCCTTCATAATTTTCTCAAATGTATCTTTTTCAAAAGTAAGCATATTTTCAAAATCTCTTTTAGAAATTCCTGTTTCAGCAGAAACAAACGCTAGCTCAAGTAGTTTTTTCTTTCTTCTCAGCATTAATTCCTTAAATATAGAAACTGCATTTTCAAGATGTTTTTTATTTTTCTGCAATTCTTCTGAAAATAAATCTTTATCCTTAGAAATTCTTTCTTCCTGATCTTTCAAATAATCAGCAACTTCCTTTACAAAATCCTTAATCATAGGCTGAAGCTGTTCGCTATATCTTTCTTTTCTCAATGCTTCGTATAAATCGTTGTATGTAATCATTTTAGTAAATATCTTGGAATTTTATATGATGAATATTCGGGAAGAAATTTCCTTCCCCTAATCAAACGAGTAAAGCATTCGGCAACTAGTTTTGCATCTTCAAGAGCATCATGATTTCTCTCAAATAAAATATTTTCAATGCCGCAAAAAGCAGTTATGCCCGTTGTTCCTAACTCGCTATGGTTATCCTTGAATAAAAATTTTCCTTTTATTTCAAAATATTTTGTCTGAGCTACTGAATGAAGATCAAAAGTCCTATGATGAAAAGGGTAATCCAAACGGTATTTTCGTGCCTTTTTTGTCAAAAATTCTACATCCAATTGAGGAACTTCACCAACAATAGTTTTTGCACGAGACTTTGCCCATTTAAAAAAATTTGTGATAAGCTCTTTTTGAGTCTGTTTCTTTTTATCTCTTAATTCTATTTCAGATTTTCCTATAATTTTCAAAGCGCCCTCTTCCACCATATCTTCTTTATCGATTTTTGCTTCTTCAATAAAAAATTCTTTTGTTTTTAAATCAACGGCACCTATTTGCCAAACTCCACATTTATCTGAATTCAATCCACTCATTTCCAAATCCACAGTTATCATAGATCTTGAAACAATAGTCACTTTAAAAGCATTATTATACCGAGAAATAAATTATTAATTTATACAAAATCTGTTTTCTTCAACAGGTTTATTCCGTAAATCTTTCCAAGACTTCCTCTTCTGCAGTTAGTTTCTCCAAATGTTAAACTATCTCCTGTTTCTTCAGGATTATAAAACAAAACAGGCACATCATCAGATGTATGCGTCTTAAATTTACAGGGTGTTGAATGATCTCCCGTAACGATTAATTTTATTTTATTCTTTTCAATATATTCCTTCAATTCCTTAAAAAAGATTTTATCAATTAATTCTAAAAAAGCTTTCTTTTCCAGAGGCTTATTATCATGTCCAGGAACATCTGTTTCTTTAAAATGAATGTAGCAAAAATTAAAATCATCTTTTCTTTTTTTCAGAGTTTTTAGAGCAAAAGCACTCATCATTTCAAGTCCCTGATGAAGATTAGAATAAACATCATAATTTTTCATCTTGGGATATTCAAAAGAAGCAATCTGCATACCACTCGCTAATGCTATTCCTTTTTCAAGAGGCATGTTTGCGATAGCCAATGCGGACCTAAAAGGATTAAGCTTAGGCATCTCAACGCCAGCATCCCTTGTGAGAATTATATTTGCCGGAAGCAATCCTTTCTTAACCCTATTTTTATTTATTGGATGTTCATTAAGAACCTTATAAGACTGATCAACAAAAGCATTTACTAAATTTGCTGCAAATTCTGTATTTTCATCATCATCTAAAGTTTGGCTCCAATCAAAATTAGCTTTCATCCAGATTTTCCCTTTTTCATGAACATAGGTATCTGTGTTAGTAATATTATCTGAAAAGCCACCATAAAAAACTAAAATCCCTCGATGTTGAACTGTTGGAAAAAATTCAAACTTAACAGGGATTTTTACCTTTTCGTTAATAGCCTTGGCAAGCTGTTTAGCTTCTTCAGTCGTAAGCGTTCTTCCTGCCCTTCTATCTATCATTTTTTTAGAGTTCATATTTTCAACGGTTCCAAAATTAGTTCGCAGAACTAAATCTCCTCTTCTTAATTTCAAGCCTAAACCCAAGGCTTCAAACTCTGCTCTTTCAGAAATATCAAAATTATTTCCTAAAATAGAAACTATTGCCGTATCTGATTCGGGAGCATAATCTTCGCTTATAGGATACATGAATCCTAATTTAGATTTCTTAGAAATCATATTTAAATTAGGCATATTCGCGGCTTCGAGTGCAGTTTTTCCATGAAATTTATCGGAGCTAATATCGCCCAATCCATCTAAAATAACAAGTATTTTGCGCATGCCTAATAGAGGATGTCTAAATTTATAAATGTTCATGTATTAAAGGTTACATGTTTGGATTTTTAAAAGACAAATTAAAGGACTGGTTAGGAAAATCAAAAGAAGAAGTAAAGGTAGTCCGGGCTAAAACAAAAAAAACGGGTAAAACTAAGGCAAAAGCCAAGAATGAAGAAAAACCTGTAAAAAAGATTGAAAAACCCAAAAAGACAGAAAAAAGAAAGCGAACAAAAGAAGAACTCAAACAAGAACGAGAAGTAACAAGTCAAGTAATGACAGATATGGCGCAGGAAAATCTTGAAATAAAATCTCCAGAAGAAAAAACAGAAGAATTAATAACAAATGCTGAAGAATTAAATGAAAAAACCGAAGAAGAAAAACAAGAAACGAAAAAACTTGGTTTTTTCGAAAGACTGAAAAATGCTTTTTCTTATACTTTAACTCAAGATAAATTTGAAGAAATGTTTGGAGAACTTGAAATGCTTCTTCTTGAAAGCAATGTAGCTCTTGAAGTTGTAGAAAAAATTAAAAAAGATTTAGAAACAAAATTAGTCAATAAACAATTGAAAAAAGAAAAAATAGAATTAGAAATTAAAGAATCCTTAAAAACAGCGATAGATGATATTCTTCTCGAGCCAGAAGACACAATTAAAACCATAAAAGATTTCAAAAAAAATTCAAAAGAACCCTTTGTAGCTTTATTTTTCGGGATTAATGGCGCAGGAAAAACAACAAGTATAGCTAAATTCGCACATCTTCTTCAAAAAAATAAACTTTCTGTAGTTTTAGCCGCAGCAGATACATTTAGAGCAGCAGCCGTTGAGCAAATTTCGATTCATGCCGATAGACTCAATGTAAAAGTAATCAAACAGGATTATGGAAGCGACCCTTCAGCAGTCGCTTTTGATGCAATCAAATATGCTAAATCCAATAATATTGATGTAGTTTTAGTTGATACTGCTGGAAGAATGCATACTAAAGAAAATCTTCTTCATGAAATGGAAAAAATCTGTCGCGTCACAAAACCAAATCTAAAAGTTTTCGTAGCCGAAGCAGTTGCAGGAAATGATGCAATCGAACAGGCTAAAGCATTTAATGAAATGATTGGAATTGATGGAACAATTTTAAGCAAAGTTGATGTTGATGAAAAAGGCGGGGCCATTATCAGCATAAGTTATGTCACCCACAAGCCCATATTATACCTGGGAACAGGCCAAAACTATGAAGATTTTGAGTTATTTAATAAAAAGAAATTCTTGGATAGATTAGGGTTGTAAAACTGCTTGAGCAGGCTGTAGAACAGAAACTTCAAGTCCACTTTTCTTTACCAAAAATCTTTCATTTGCAGGAAAATCATCCCTAAATGATTCTTCTATTTCTCTGACATTTTTCAGAGTAGGCTTTATATTAAGAATTCCAGCATTATAAGATTCTGTATATCTCTGCAAAAGCGATTCATTTTCAGCCTTACTTAACTGATAGCTACCCCAAGAAATAAACCCCAAAACTGTTGCTATTCCACCTAGCATAAATCCGCCAATTGCATAATAAACTTCGTTCATAAATAATTTATTACTAAATCATTTTTAAGTATTTATATAATAAAAAATAGCCAACCAATAATCATAAAAACCCAGAAAAACCCTTATATTTTATGTTAGAGAAGTTAGGCGAAGCGCTCAAGAAAGCAACAAATAAACTAGCGAACGCTATCTTTGTTGATAAGGCCACAATCGAAGAAGTTACAAAAGAGCTTCAGCGAGCCCTAATTTCTGCAGATGTTAATGTTCATCTAGTAAAAGAAATAACTGATAAAATAAAAAAAGAAGCAAGTGATGAAAAAATCAAAAATATTGAAAAAAAAGAACATCTCGTTAAGCTTCTCTATGAGACTATTCTTGAAATAATCGGCGGAGAAAAGAAAGAACTCAAAATTGAAGAATCAAAAGATAAAAAACAAACAATAATTATGCTTCTCGGATTATATGGCGCAGGAAAAACAACAACTGCTGGAAAATTAGGCTTATATTATAGCAAACGCGGAAAGAAAGTTGCGCTTCTTGGATTAGATGTCCATCGTCCAGCAGCTTCTGACCAGCTTGAACAAATAGCAAAACAAAATAAACTCGCAGTTTTCACAGATAAAAATGAAAAAGACGCACTCAAACTTTATAAAAAATACAAAGAACAACTTGAAGATTATGATTTATTAATTGTTGATACTGCTGGAAGACATTCTTTAGATGCGGACTTAGTTAAAGAAATAAAAAATCTTAATGACAAAATAAAGCCCGACTATAAAATTCTTGTTCTTCAGGCAGATATTGGACAGGCTGCAAAAACTCAGGCAAGCGAATTCCAAAAAGCCCTCAAGGTTAATGGGGTTATAATAACAAGAATGGACTCAACAGCAAAAGCAGGCGGAGCACTCACTGCCTGTCATGAAACAAAAGCGCCAGTATTTTTTATTGGAACAGGAGAAAAGTCAAGCGATTTAGAAAGTTTTAATCCTCAAGCATTTGTCTCAAGAATGTTAGGCATGGGTGATTTAGAAGGACTTCTGGAAAAAGTTCAAAACGCATCAGACTTAGATACTCAAAAGAAAACAAAAGAACGTCTTGAGAAAGGAGAATTTAATCTTCGAGATTTCCAAGAACAAATAAAATCAATGTCTAGTGTTGGAAGTTTTTCAAAAATGATTGATATGATTCCTGGCTTTTCCGGACTAAAAGGAAAAGTTTCTGATGATATGTTCGGCGCTCAAGAAGATAAAATAAAAAAATGGCAACACGCAATCAACAGCATGACTGAAGAAGAAGTTAACAATCCAGAAATAATTGAAAAACAAACCACGCGTCTAGGAAGAATCGCAAAAGGTAGCGGAACAACAACAAGTGAAATCCGCCAACTTATCAAGCAATACAAACTCATAAAGGATTTCACAAGAGGCGGAATAAGCGAAGGCGACCTCGCCAGTGGAGGCGGACTTTCTCAAAAAAGCATGATGAAATTAGCCAAAAAATTTGGAAAGAAGATGAGGATGTGATTCTAAAGAATAGTAATCCCTTCTTTTTCCATTCTGTTTAATCTATCCTCCGAAATTATCTTTATTACTAATCCGCACTCCAATGTATCTCTAATTTTTCCAGTGGTAGTCATATCATACTTAAACGCAATTAGGTTATAATCAGAAAATCTTTGCTCAGCCAATTTAACTATATCTGCGGCAGTTCTAATTAAAACTATTCCTGTTTCTAATTTTCTCCCACTAATCTTCCCAAGAACCTCATACTCACTTGAAGGTAGAATAATGGACTCCTTAAAACCACGACAAAGCCTAACCAAACCTCTACTAATTTCCCCCCGATAAATAACCCCCGACACCATCGCCCTAACAATTTAGGAGTGTTTTTAAATAAAATTATACTAAAATATACATGAAAACAAACATCATCGCACAAGGCGCAGAAGCAATAATTATCCATGAAGGCAACAGCATCATAAAAGACAGAGTAAGCAAAAAATATCGACATCCTGAATTAGATAATAAAATAATCAAACAAAGAACAAAAAAAGAGGCAAAACTTCTGGAAAAAGTTTCAAAGCTAATCCCCTGCCCTTCTCCAACAAAAACTAGTTTTAATGAAATAACAATGCCCTTCATTGCAGGAAAAAAATTAAGCGAAAACTTAGAAAACCTCGATTGGAAAGAAATCTGCAAGGTAATAGGCAACCAAATCGCCAAAATTCACGATGCTAATATAATTCACGGCGATTTAACAACAAGCAACATGATTTGGGTAGAAAATCCCCCTAAAAATTCAATCAATAACAAAACTAATTCGCAAGTAGCCACTTCATCCCAAGATTCAGATACAATTATTAATAATTCAAAAATATCTCGAAGTGAGCGAGCAAGAGGAGCTCACGAAGAGGCAAATTCCAGTGAAGCAGCTTTTTCTTATCCCCGTTTATATTTCATAGACTTCGGCTTAGGCTTCACCTCAAGCAGAATAGAAGATAGAGCAGTAGACCTCCATTTAATAAAACAAGCACTCGAAGCAAAACACTTTTCAATCTACAAAGAAGCCGAGAAAATCATTCTTAACAATTACGATAGCAAAGATAGAACAAAAGTTATCGAACAGCTTAAAAAAGTTGAATCTCGCGGAAGATACAAAAAAGGAGAATAAAATTAATAGCCCTGCCCGGATTCGAACCGGGGTCTCAACCTCCAAAGGGTCGAATACTTGACCACTGT
>JBBSYA010000033.1:0-27362 GCA_038045485.1 Nanobdellota archaeon | reverse complement strand
TGCTCTAAAGTTATTGTTTTTCCAACAGGATCCGGATTAGCTTCGGTTCCAATGCCCGAACCTGCAGCATCTATTGATTTATAGTCTATTCCTTCTCCAACCATTGTAGCAGTTTCTGAACCAACAGCTTTTTTATAAATTGAATAAGAATTATCACTATAAACTGTCGTTATAAAAGTATTTCCTGCTGAATCTGTATATTTTGTTTCAGTTGATACGGTTGTAGATAATGGTGTTGTTGACGATGGACTTACTGGAGCATCCATACCGGGTATTATTCCGGGTACTTTTGTGGCTCCACCGGTTGTAGTGGAGGGAGGAGTTGTAGTAGCCGTTGTAGATTGAGGTACAGTACTATAGGTCTTCCATTTATCTGCATTAACAACAGTAGTTTCTTTCCAGGTACTTTCCGAAGGATTCCAATAAAAATATTTACCACTATCAGTATTATAAGAATAATAGAGATCACCACCCCCATTTTTTATTACAGCATTACCTGGTTGTCCCGAGTATAAACTTGAAGGATCAGTGATAGTTGCACCGCTCACTCCCCCCAAACTCATCGTAAAAATAAAACAGAATGCAAAAATTTCCAAAACCATCATGCAAATTTGCGAGAGAGCTAAGGCTTGGATAGTTTTGCTTCCACTTTTTTTATTATTTTTTCCTAGTTTCATAAGCCCGTAGGTTGAATATCAAATTTATTTTCCATATAAGCAGTATAGGTTTCTTTGTTAGTTATTCTATATTGAGCCATCATTGTCTTTTCAGCAGAAGTATACTCGCTAAACATTTTCTCCTCATGTAAATCTACATCAGTTATATCTTTAATTTGTTCTTGGAGTGTTTCATTTTGTCCAATCGTTGCAATTGATAAACTCGCAAATAAAACTCCTGTAACTAAAAATCTTTTCAAATTATGTCTTTTATTTTGTGTTATCATATTTTAATTTCCCGCAATTCCAAACATATTTTTAAAATAATCAATAATTATTCTGAACTGAATTGGATTGCTTGAATCAATATCTGCAACTACCTCTCCACTAATCTGTCCGGCAGTATTAGCAAGAGTGCTTACTGCAGTTGCAGTGCTCGCAATATCCGAACCGCTTGTTCCTGTGCTTCCTGTTGTTGCAGTGCTCATTGCAGCATTACTCGAACTATCACTCTCTAAAACTTCTGCCCCGCCACTTCCTGCTAGTCTTTTATTCAATAAATATGCAGCATAGCCATCATCTGTATATTGTCCAACCCAATTAGTTTTTCCACCGCAATCTCCAAGAGTAGAGCAAATGCCATTCATATCTGTAGCAATAGCTTGAACTTCTGCCTCGGTTATTATTCCTGATGAGGGATTTGAAACATATCTTTCACAGGCATCATTTCCGCATTCCCATTCTTCATTTCCGGAAAATAATCCAAAAATATCTGCAGGTTTTGTAGTTTTATTAAATTGAACAACAATTTTCATATTTGCCAATCCACAAAGTACAGAACTATCTATCGTATCTGAACTCGGGCTTATATAGCCTGTTCCAAATCCAGGAGTAGTCGCATTAAATTCAGGAGTTGCAGCATCAAATCCGCCAGTTTCCGAAGCTCCCCAAAAGTTTGAGCCAGGAGGATAATTAGGAACACACAATCCTTGGGGGGTAGGATGAAGCTGTCCGTATTCTGTTTGATCATCTACTGCTTTTTCAATTTGTCCTGTATTAGAAGAAAAATAATATCCTTCAATCCATTTACAATCTCTTGCAAGTGTGTTTGAACAATCAGCGTCTTCTTTTTGTTTAGTGCAGTCTTGCCATCGGTTAACCCTACATTGTGCTTCTGAAAATCCATTAAAAGTATCCTCAATGCAAATTTCGTTTCTATAATCTGCGCAGGGTTCTGTAATAACTTCTCCCATTATGCAAATTTCTCTGTAATATCTCGAACCAACAGTGTCTTTTCCGTCGCCAGAGGGTTCATCTTTAGCACACCAAGATTCTCCGTGACTCTTGTCTGCTTCTGCACAAGATAAATCTGCGCAAATATAATCTCCGTATGCCGGATCTCCAATTCCTAAAATTCCTGTAGATTTTTTTGCAATACTGCCTAAGAAATAATCGCAATTTCCGCAAGTCGTCGAGCCTGCATTAGAATCGCCATATCCGCAGCTCTCGGATTTTTTATAAACTTTTGTCCAATAAGCATTATCCTTAGCCTTAGAAGCATCATAAATATTTGCAACATTTCCGCAGGTATCCTGGAAATAAACTTCATCTTTTCCTTCTAAAGTTATTGTATTTTTTAAATCAGGAGCGCATTCTGTTCCGAGTTCAGGAGCAGTGCATAAGTAATCCTTGTAAAATCCAGAGCCAGTACTGAAATTTTGTTCACTATTATTAACTAAAACATCAGAAGCAAGATTTGCAACATTACAATTTGCTCTCGTTGTAAAAACGCAACTCTTTTCTAATAAAGCAGAATCTTCAAAAACACAAGCGCCCTTATCTGCGCTTTGCGCAGTAGCTATGCAACTTAATTCATTAGTTATTGTTGTCCTAAAATCTGTTTTTATTCCATAAAATCCAGACATTTGCTTGCATCTTGTTAAAGTTACAAAAGCACCCTGGTCGGCAAGAACACAGCAGCCCAAATTACATTGTGGAACATCACATTTTTCATTATCAGCCCATGTTCCGCTTGAATCTTCACAAACTTTCTGAGGAGTTCCTTCCATACATAAGCCCTCATTGCCGTCAAAACAGCATCCTTTTTTGCAATAACTTGTAGAGTCGCAAGATGTCGGCGCGGTTTTAAAACTCGTGTCGCATACTGATTGTGGAGCATTCTGGCACCAAGCTCCAGCAGTAGTTTTTTCGCAGCAATAATTTGATTCAGCAGCAGAAGCAAACATAAGAGTAAGACTAAATAAAATTCCAATCATCATTACCAATAATATTTTTTTGTTGTTTTTCATTTAATATTAATTATTCCCGATTTTAATTCTTCAAGGTTATTTTCTATAAAACTCCAAATTAAATTGTAATCCACCGAGGCATACTTATGACTTATAATATTTCTCAATTTTTCAAATTTTTTCCATTTAATCTCTTTATATTGTTTTTTAATATAAGTAGGTATTTTTTTAATGCTTTCGCCAATTACCTGAAGTCTCATTAAAGTAGCATCTTGTAGTTCTGAATTTTCCATAAATTCCTTTCTATTATTTTCCACAGAATTTTCTATTTTATCTATGGCTTCAAGCAGAACATTTACATAAAGCTTATATTCTAACATATTGCGCCCCCTTCTTTACATAATTTAACTCTGGTCTTAAACTTGTTTCAGTTATCAAATCCACTTTTTTTCTTAAAATCTTTTCAAGCAAGATAATTAATGCAGAATAATTATCAAAAGTATTTTTACTAAACTTAACTAATATATCAACATCACTTTTCTTCCCATTTTTACCACTCAATACAGAACCAAATAGACCTATTCTGATTACATCTAATTTTTTTAATTTGTCTTTATTCATTTCAATCTCTTTAATCACTGTTTTTTTGTTGATTTTATTTTTCATTTTTTTATTTTTCAGGAAAAATAAAAGTCTGAAAATCCTCGATTTTCAGAATCTCAAAAATTTTCTGAGGCCAAGACGAAGTCTTTAGTCTAATTTTTGAGTTTATTTCCCATGTTTTATACACCTGTTGCTAATCCCGGAGGCCATGCGAGACTCCTTGTAGCAAATTGCAATATTTCTTTTGTATTTCTATCCGATATAATATAAACTTTAGTCCCATCTGATTGCTTTATTTTTTCAATTCTTATATTAGGATAGATTGCCATATAGCTATCAATTACAGAATCACCATAACGAGCCTCAAAATTCTGTATAGACGAAGCAATCATAACTATATCGTAACTATTAGATTTTATTTCTGTTAGAAGATTATCGCTGCCCACAATTTTTTTTGGTTCTTCAGCCCGCGTTATTGAGATGGACATATCTGGTTTAACAACAATTTTTCCTGGCTCTAAACTTATTACTGCCTTTCTTGTTCCGCTAATCTGCAGATTATAGCCTTTTGATTCTAATTTACTAAATGCGCTATTGAAGCAATCATCAATTTTTTTCTGGCTATACTCTTGAGCTTCAGCCTCGATAGATTGCTTAAGCAAGGGATTTTGCATAACGCAAGTTCTATACCAATCCATAGTATAACAAAGATAATCAAGAGTCTGATTATTGTATCTAAAAAATAAGGTTGGATTGATTTTTCCGCCGTGAGACATAGTTAAATTAACTGCTTCTTTCACTGCATTCTGAATACAGGTTGAAGGAACAAAATTTTCAGTAGTAGTCCCAACAAATAATCCTTTTAGTGGTTGATAAAATACAATCAATAAGATAGCAACTATTATAATTGCGATTATAACAAAAACCGTTACTTGACTCTTCTTTTTCATTATCCTATCACCCATTTTTTATTCATTTTTACAAGGCAAAAGTCCTTATTAAACTTTATTCTCGCGCTTAATAAGTTCTAATCATAGCCGCGCAATTGCCTGTATTTTCATTCCCCCTGTAATCTTTGCATTTAATATAGTAAGTTGTATCATATTCCCAGTCTGCTGTGTGTTCTTTCTCAACACCACTCATTATTGTAGCATTCAGATAACTAAAGGAACATTTGCTATTTTTATCAAAAGAAAAATAACAAATAGCATCCTCTATAGTTTTTATAATAAGTTTATCAGCACTTTCACTAGAATATAATCTTATTAAACTCGGAGGAGAGATATCAATCTGCACATTAAATGTAGAATTCTTATAATCAACATTTCCTGCAGAATCTTCGCATTTTACTTGTATAAAATTATTGCCAATTGTCGGAGCAGTTATTGTTTGTTTATGCTCAAACGAATTAGTCTTTCCAAAATTATAATATCCAACACCAAAGTTAATAGTTTCATTAGAGTGCTTCCAGTAGCATTTTGCTGTTCCGTCAGTAGAACCGCCAGAAGTTATCGCTTCAATTTCTATGCTAATATTATTTCCACTAACAAATAATTGTCCTGAAGGAGAAACCTCTGCAATTTCAAGTTTTTCCGAAGGTTTAAGAACATATTCATAACTCTCATCCATTGTATTCCTTGAATAAGTCACGCCATTTATAATCACAGAATCATTACCGAGTTGTGGTTGGTCTTTGCATCTTATATAATACTTGGATTGTGAGTTTAAATCAAGAGTAACATTAGTAATAGTTCCAGAACAGCTATATCCGTTAATTACTCCATAATCACTTAAGGCATTATCACAACTAAAATTGTTTTTCATTTCACTAAATGTTTTATCTTCATTATTCCATTTGCATTCTGCAGGCTCATCCATAGTAAGGCTTATTGCTTTTTGCGTTGTGTTATAAACTATTCGGCTTCCAGAAACAGGAGCAAAATTTTTAGGGCCCAATATAGTGGTATCTGGAGTTTGCATTACTTCAAATTGAATAAGTTGTGCAGCAAGATTATATTTTCCGTTTACACCCATGCATCGCACATACATGTCATAATTTCCATCATCGGTTATTAATGAATATTGAGTATTATTTTCCTCAGCCGCAGGTTTTTGTCCTGGCAAATAAAGAGTGGTGGTATGTTCTGCAGTATATTTTCTTCCAAAATCGTATTCCATACTATTGAAATCATTTTCCGCACTTCCTAAATTAAATTTACATTCTGCGAGTTTATTTGTTGAGATTGATATTTGTACTGCAGTATATGGTGGAACAGGTGAAGGCGGAACAATATTATTTAAATTTATTATTGGAGAAGATTTATCATTATTAGAGATGCAATTTCCAACGCCATCAATAACTTTGTATTCGCATTCACTTCCTGCAGCCATGCATCTATATTCTGAACACTCCAATCCATCAGTTCCGCAAAGTGCACAATCTCCGTCTCCACCAGGAGCTTTCCAGGGTTCACAGGTATATGAAAGTTTATATCCATAATAACAGGTAATGTATGGGATTTTTCCATCAGTCTCCATTTTACAATTAGATTTGATGAATTCGGGTTTAATTGCATCAGGTCCTTCTTCCGCAGCATTTGCTCCAGAAATTTTAACCCAGTTATATGAGCCGTCGCAATCTCCAAGTCCACGGCATCTTTCAGTTAGCCAACCATTTAGTGCAGGATTAGCTTTTACTATTTTCTGTTGGACCCATAGACATTCATCGAAATAAACACAGCCCCCAGGAGTTGCTCCTTGTTCTTCATAGTCCTTGGTAGTGCAAAATCTATCCTGTGTTAGACCTTTTTCAACCATAACTGCTGTTGCCTCAAAATTTCCAAGCGCACATTGTTCTTCAGCACCACCCTCATCACCCAAGGTATTTTCACTCCTGGAAGGATAAAATTGCAATCCGCCAGGAATTTTTGGTAGACACATTGCATTTTGTTTAGCCAAATCTTCTAATCTTCCTTTTGTATCAATTGAAGCACATTTATTTTCATCAGGTATATCTGAAATTTCTCCATCAGGGATATTTTGTCCTGTTTCAGGATTATAAGCTCTTGTAAATCCCCCTGTAAATCCCGGAATAAAATTGCAATAATCTGAATCACAATTTCCTTCGTCTGCTCCGGTAGATGATGAACTTCCGGAAGAAGAACTGCTACTTGTTGCACCATTTGCCATTAAACATTGAGATACGGGATTAACTTCGCAGGTTGCTTGTCCGTCGTCACCAGTAGAACAAGTATCCATTCTAAAATCTGCGCAAGGTTCTGTAATAACGGCCCCATTCAAACAATATTGTGTGAAATATCTGCTTCCAACCCATCCGCTAAATTCAGATGTATAGTGCTGGTCTGTTTTTCTCGTTGGAGTTGCATCTACAATTCCAAAAGGAGTATTACCCCAAGTATCAACACACCAACTCTCGCCGTTTTTAGCCCCATTATCACAATCTAAACTTTTGCAATAAGCAGAATTAGAGCTTGTTGTCCTGCAAACTTTTCCAGAATTAAAATCACAATTCTCAAGAATAGCGCCAGGATTATTACAAGAATCTTTGGAATATAATTGTTCGTTATAACACATTGTGTTGTCTGTTGTCGTGCAGATAGTATTTAATTCAGCAGTTGTGCAGGATAATCCAACATAAAAATCAGCAGGACATTGTTCTCGTGTTGTAAATTCACAATCATAGGGTTTAATATTTCCAGAAACGCAGGCTCCCCTTTCTGATGTTTGCGCAGCAGCGCTGCAATCTTCTCTGCTTATCCCGCCAATAAAACTTTCTTCAAAACCAAAATCTCGCGAAAGTATTTCACATCTTCCCTCGTTTGAATATTCAGTATTGCTTCCAAGAGCACAGCATCCTTCTTGACATACATCAACAGAGGCGCAGCTGCCTCCAAAATATTCTCCGTTAAATCCAGTACAAGATAATTCATCAGAACTATCCGAGCATGTTCCTATTCCATTATCAAAACAGCATCCAGCAGTTATCGTAGATAAAGTTAGAACAAAAATTAAAATTAAGAAAAAAGTAGAGAGTAATACAAACCAAAAACTTGCTGTGAGAAGCCATAACCTACCAAATCGTTTATGCATTACCTTTTCGTTAGTTTTATTCTTAGTCATCATTTTATTTAGTACGGCAGTCTTACGCAATTTCGCACAGCGAAATTGAATTCATCTCCAGACGCAACCTCCTTTATAGAATATATTTTATTATTATAGCCATCAATATCCCTCGTAGTTTCATATTCTCTTTTATCTCGATTGATTCCAATAATATCTGCGTTGCAATTATCTTTTCTGCAATCACAATTAACTTCTTGATTAACAATATCATTGCTGATTATAACAAAGTCATAGAGTGGACTTGATATTTGTGTATTAAAATTTTCAAGATTATTAGCAATTCCGTTCTTGATATATGAAATTTTTTTAGAGAGTTTAATATAAATTTTTGATGGTGCTATTTCCAATTCTAAATTAGTATCTTCTTCAGTATAGTCATAACTTTCAAATTCGTTTTTTAGTTGACTAAAACAAGAATCTATTTTTGGTTTTATTAAATCATAAATTTGCTTCTCAATTTCAGCACGAAGCATAGGATGTAAATTTGTACAAATTTGTTCTTTATTAGCAGTATAACACATCCAAATTGGTTTAACTTCTTGCCATTCAATATATTTTTCAACAGCAGGATTTAATATTCCTCCGTTTGGAATGATTTGTTCAACAGCATCGTTAGCAGCATCACGAGCGCACCCCTGTATAAATCCATGCGGATTATTTTGGACAGAAACCGACTGAGCAATTTTTCCAGGATTTGCATAGATTATAAGTCCGATGCTGATTACAATTAATAATGCGATTATTACAAATATTGTTATTTGCGAGCGTTTACACTTTAGGGGTATTCCTCCATTATTCTCAAAGTGCGAACGCGAGTAGCTCTTTTTGTTCATATTATTTCTTATCATTTTTTGTTCTTATAGTTTTCTTAATATGTTCTTAATCTAATTCCGCAATCAAAGTTCTGATTTCCAAATTCATCTTTGCATTTAATATAATAATTCAGATTTTTAACCCAAGTAGCATAATGATAATTTGCAGTTCCAGTCATAGTTTCAGATTTATCAGTGTCATAATTAAATGAGCATCCGAGCGTTGAATTAGTCATATATTTGCAAACCGTATTTTCATTTGTAACAACCGCAAGATTTTCTCCTGATTGAAATGCCTTCAAAACCTTTGGTTCAGCATTATCTAACTCCACCTTAACTAATATTGATGTCTGATCATTATTTCCTGCTTCATCTTCGCAATAAATGGTGATATTATGTTCGCTAGAAGCAAGACTATCAAATATTTGTTTATGGCTTGTTGAATCTGTTTGGCTAAATTGTATTCTCCCTCCGCCACTCGAAAATTCATAATAGCAAGTAGATACTCCGCCACTAATGCATCCGGCAGTTTGTGCTTCAAGAGTTAAAGACACAGGGCTCTTTCCAGTTACAATTTTATTTGCTGGAGAAACACTCGTTATATCCAAACCTTTAGAGCAAACATTAAGGGTATATTTTACTGGATTTTGATTAACTATTCTTGTTTCAGCGACAGTCCTTTCTTCTGAGCCCGGTTTATCCTTGCAAGTAAAATAAAATGTATTTGCATCAACCGTTAAATTTGAAAGGGCAGTATAACATGGCCATTTTCCAAAAACAGAACTGCTGTCCGAAGTTAAACAGCTCATTGTTCCAGTCATCTGTTCAAAATTATTATTAACTCCAACAGAATATCTGCATTCGGCTGGCTCGTCAACATACATTAAGACTGAAGTAGAATTTGTTCCTAATCCTAAATAACTTTCATCAAGAGGCGAAAATTCTTTTATATATGGGGGAGTTAAATCCGGAGCATTTTCAACAATTACTTTTACCGCAAATTCTGCTTCATTTCCCAATCCTGCATAATTCTCGCATCGGATATAGTAATTATTTTCTTCTCCTGTAACAAGTGAAAGAGTTGCATCTCCAGAACTTTCTGAATCAACATAAGAGGATAAAGCAACTCGGTGATAAGTTCCTAAAATATTTCCTTGAGCTTCTTGGGCGCTATACGCGGGAATCTCTCTTATCATCTCAACTGCCATTTCATCAAAACTTGCAGTATGTTTATTATCAATCTTGCAAGTTGCAGGCTTGTCAGTTATAATTCCAAATTCAAGAGTTTGCCAAGGTCCAACTTTTCCATTTTCAGAAGTTTCACTATTAATTTCAAAACTTTGCGAAGTAATTGAACTATACATATTTCCTTCTGTCAGCGCTTCTGGCCAAGGATTTATTTTTGCGCTCCAAGTATCATCAATAGCAGCACACCAACCAGGCTCACCTTTATCATTATAATATTCACAATTTAATCCTAAACTTTTGCATCTATTTTCTGAACACGCCCGAATATCTTTATTGCAGAGATTGCAATCTCCTTTTTGTGGCGGTTCCCATGCCTGACAGGTATATTCAAGGGCATAATATTCATTTTCTTTAAACTCGTTTCCAATACAATTTGTATATATCGCAGGTAAGACTGCGAGTGCAATTGAAATCGGACATAAAACTCCTGTCGCACAACCGGCAGAAGCTATAAAGTATATTGAAATAGCGGCTCCAGCAGTAGCAGTTACACCAAGCACCCATGCAGATTGCATTCCTGCACTCCAACCCTGTTTTTTCGCAATCATTCCAGCTATTTGATTAGCTGCATAACTTATCGCGATAATGGTGATAATATTCCATCCAACTCCTTTCCAGTCTATGGATGTTGGTGTTATTGCCGTTGGAGTTGTCGCAGCACTTGTAGTACCGCTATAACCATAATTTGCTCCTTCAGTCATCGTATTAATAAATTCAGATTCACCAACCCTTCCAGTTATCTCAAAAATAACTGCTCCAGTTAAACTTGTTAAAGTTCCTGCCGGAATTAATCCTGCTTTTCCAACAAAACTTCCAAGATAACTTTCTGAAAGAACATAGCCTTCTTTGTTATAATCTTCTTTTGTTTTTCCAAATCTATCTATTTTTGTTCTTTTGACTGCAGAATTAAAATCATTGCTCCCAACTTGTCCAGCTACATTAATATAACTTCCACAACTTCCTATTGAACGGCATCTTTCATTATAAGCTTCAAGAACTTTTGGAAGTTCTTCTGTCGAAATAGTTTTTGTAACTCCATCAATATTGCACTCCCAATTTTCTTTGTCTATTGGCGGTTTACATTCAGCATCATCTAAAAGTAAATTCGAAGCTTGAGCAGAAACTCCCAGGGTTTGCACACAATAGTATTGTTTGAGAAAAGCTTCAGGGTCAGTAATATCTTTGCTGACTAATTCACAAGTTCTTTGTTTATGACTGACACAAGTAAAACTTCCAAGAGAGCATATTGCTGCAGTTTCAGCAAGACTTCCACCAGAGTCCATTCCAGAATTAGTTGTAGCACTGGTTGTTTCTGTTGTTCCATCAGCTGCAGTTGGAAATAAATCAGCATTCGTTAAGGATTCACTATCTTGCCAGAAAATAAAACCAGGAGTATATTTTGGAACACACCAAACAATTTGTTTATTTGCATCCTTTCCAAGATCAGCCGAAGCACCTTGCCATTCCAAAGGTATTTCTTTTCTGAATCCAGGAAGTGTAGCATATTTTTCGTTTCCATTAATATCAAGTATCATTGAGCATTGTTCATATTTTGAACATTCTTTTTGAATATCTTTATATTCAGTTTTTTGATTAGCAGCGATACAACTTCTCCATTCATTAGCTATACATTTTGCTTCAGAAGGCGTTCCCCCACTAGAAATACAAATTTCCTGATTAAAATCCGCGCAGGGTTCAATAGATATTTCACCATCTAAACATTTTCCTACAAAAGCTCTCGAGCCAACCGGAGCAACAGCAGGAGTTTCAGTATTATAATCATTTATACACCAAGATTCTCCGTGAGTTCTTCCATTAACACAATTTAAATTTCTGCAAACATTATCTCCGTAAGTCGGTTTTGTATCTTTTCCAGTTCTATAAGCAGAACAAACACTGCCAGTTAGATAATCGCAATTTCCGCAATCCGCACTTGCACCAGCGCAAGAATCAGTAGGTTGGATTACTGTTTCCCAATAAGTTTGGTCTCCAAATCTGTTTGCATCATAAACATTAGCAAGATTTCCGCAATCGTCAAGATAATAAACTTGATCTTTTCCTTCAATGCATGTCGTATCTTTTGAAGGATAGCAGACAGTATGAAGAGATTCTGCAGTGCATAAATAATTCTGATAAAAACTTCCGCCTGTTCTTTGACAATCATCTTTTGTTCCAAATTTGCAATTATTTTCTCCAGAATAATCTCCTGTAGATGATACACATGCGCCTTCCTCTGCCAAGTCAGATTGAGAATTGCAAGTCCCGTCTGAATCAAGACTATCAAATTTTCTTTCAAAATTTAAATCTTGAGAAAGTTTTGTGCATTCTCTCGATGTAGTCATCTGTGCCTGGTCTCCAAGAACACAGCAGCCCAATTGGCATTCCTGGATATTACATAGGGCATCAGAGCTCCAATTTCCGCCAGTTTGTACGCACTGATCTTTCGGAGCATTCAACGAACAATCTCCACCATCAGGATTATAACAGCATCCAACAAGGCAGTTATCAACTGTTGCGCATGAAGTAGAAAGTAAGCTTGTTTTGCAATTAGCTGCATCAAGTAAATTCATATCCTGGCAGATACTTCCATCATTTCCTTCAATACAACAGCCTTTTGTTTCAGCCGCACTAACTGAAGGAATAGCAACAGCAGTAGTTGTGCTAATTCCAACAGCCATTCCACCGATAATAAAGCTGAATGCAAAAATTTCCAATATCATCGATAAAATTTGCGAAACTGCCACAAATTTAAATTTGTTATTTTTTACTTTCTTTATCATTATCCAATTTCCTTTTTTTGCCATGTTTGTTTTGTTCTTAATGTTCGTTACAAAACGAACAGTCTGGAAATTTCCAATTTCCAGAATTTAAAAAACTCTTCACCTCGAACCCGAAGGGAAGTCTGAGTTTTTTAATGTCTGTCATTTATAATCCCGCAGGCAAGACGCAAGTCTTAACCGCAAAACTAAATCTTTTATCTGTATCTTTAGCTATAAGTGTATAAATCTTTGTTTGCTCGCTTGCAACGAATTTTTTTATCTGAATATCTCGATTATATAATTCCCAATTAAGAGCATCAAATTCACAAACAGTAGACTCGTAATTAACAATGGTTCTCGCAGTATCTATAAGACTATAGAGGGGACTTTTTATTCTTCCAGCAAATTTTTCAAATACTTGCGTGCTTTCACCTTTTTTTATTGAGAATTTTTTAGTTATATCTGCAGAAATATAATCTCCCATAAAATTTATTTTAAAACTCATTGCGCCTTCAGTTATTTCTGCTCCACTTTTCCTGAGCAATCCAGAAAGTTCAGAAAAACAAGAGTTAATGTTTGATTGAGTAAGCTCTTCAATTTCTCTTCTTATTTTTTCTAAAAGCATTGGCTCTTGATTAATGCAGGGATTATAAAATAAGGATACTTTGCATAAATATGGAACTTTTTCACTATCGAAGTTTCCGCTATACAGAATATAATTGTCTGTAAGATTTAGATAACCATTCGCAGCCAAGATAGTCTCTTCATTTTTCTGCAGAGCATCTCTTACGCATTTTTCAAGATAAGCCTGCGGTTGTTCATTAAAGTTTATCGTCCCAGAAGTTCTAGTTTTTACGAAACCGATTATAAGTGCAAGAACTACGACGATGATTAATGCGAGAATGATAAGAATTGTTAGTTGCGAGCGTTTGGACTTTAGCATAATCCTACTTCCCTCAAAGTACGAACGCGAGTTTGACTTTTTGCTTTTGATTATTTTAACAGCCATAAATTAACTCCATCTTTTTTAATTTTCTCAACTTTCCCCTCGATAATTAATTCTGTCAGATATTTTTCAGCAGTATTCCAGCTCATTCCAAGAAATTTAGCAAGTTCAGAACTAGTAATAACCCTCTTTTCGCGGATAAATTCAATTATCTTCTTATTATGAACATTCATATTAATATTACTTTGCATAGTCTTCTTATTAATCCTACGTAGATTAGTATGAATATGCATTTATAAATGTTGCGAAGAAAATTAGAGTTGATTAAATAAAGAAAAATGAGCTAATGGAAAGCCTTAAAAAGTTAAAGACATTATATTAATTATCAAATCCCCGGTATGGTCTTCGGGCAATACCGGGCTTACTTTTAATATGAAAAGAGTTGCTATTGTTTTTATAGATGGAAGTAATTTTTATCATAATTCTAAATCAATTATTGAAAAACCAGGAAATATCAATTTTAAAAAATTAGCTAAATTTATTTGCGATAAGTTTAAGATAGAGTTAAAGCAAATAAGGTACTATAATTCTATACCGGATATCTCTGATGACAAGGAAGGCTATTATAAGCATATGGAATTTCTTGATAGCCTTAAAAAAGAGGAGATTATTGTAAAAACCAGAAAGCTCAAGAAAATAAAACAATTAAATATCAAAATAGAAAAGGGAATTGATGTGTTAATTGCTTCAGACATGATTAGAGAAACTTTAGTTGAAAAACAATGCGAGGTATGTATTTTAATTTCTGGAGATGCAGATTTTATTCCCGTTATGGAAATAATAAAAGAAGAAGGT
Source organism: Nanobdellota archaeon (assembly GCA_038045485.1). Lineage (GTDB taxonomy): Archaea > Nanobdellota > Nanobdellia > Pacearchaeales > GW2011-AR1 > CAIPOI01. Next base: position 13,091 of record JBBSYA010000033.1, on the reverse strand, counting down.
TATGAGGTGATTGCTTCTTGTCCACAAATGGGCTTTTCAAATGAGTTAAGACAAGGGCATTTTAGATATTTAATTTTAAAGAGAGAAGATTTAGAGGGATGTTTGAAATAATTCTTAATCTAAAAACTCTATAGAATATCTATCAACAGTCTTGTTATCTTCTTTCCAGCGAAAATATGCTCGGATTCTTCTTCCACCAAGAATTATCGGAAGCCAATATTTATCAGAATCCCACATTTTAGAATAGGGAATATTTTTTATATCCAAAGGCTCTGCTTTTGCCATTTCTTTAGTTTCTCCAAAGTCTCCACTCCATTTTTTAACAAAATAAACATGAGTTCTTTGATTCCATTCTCCTTTAAATGGAAAATGAAAATCTATTTGAGCTCTTTTAATCAAATCTTTCTTTTCAACAATTATTCCATCTGATTCTTCAAATATTTCTCGAACTGCTGCATCTTCGGGGGTTTCTCTAGGTTCTAATTTACCGCCAAAACCATTAAGATTTCCAGCACCCTGGCCTTCTTTCTTTCTGGAAAGCCAAATTTTATCATCTTTAACAAGAAAACCTATTGTTCTTTCTGTAACAATTTTAAAATCTTCCATAGAATCTTAGTCATCAGTCTCAACTCGTGGAGCAAGAATAAATGATAATTCTAAACTTGGAGTTCTAAAATCCAGTCTAAGTGGATAATCATTTGAGAAATTAAGAACAGTGGTATCTGTAATTTTTGTTGCTCTTATCATCTTTTGTAAATACTCGAGTGAATATTTACCTTTTTGCTTAGATGGAGATTCTATTCTAACTTCATCAGAAGAATATGATAATCTTGCAGTATTAAGTGTGCCTTTTGCAAATATTGAAAATTTATTTGGTTCACTCTCAAAAGAGCATGAATCAGCAACAATAGTGCAATCTTCTATGGCTTCCTGAAGTTCTGTAGAACTTATGTCAATTTTAGCAGAAAACTCTAAACTTGGAATTGGTTTGTCCTTTCTATCTAAATCAATTAATGCAAGAGTAAACTCTCTCTTAACCTTATCATCAATCTCAATTTTCAAGAAATTTTCTTCAGTTTTCATTAAAAGTGAGCTTCCAAAAGAACATCTCTTAAGTATCGCTTTAAAACTATCTAAACTTACACCAAGATTTTCTTCTTCAACCTCTAATTGTGAGAATGAACTAGCAGGAAGTTTAAAAGAAACCATAGCAACATTTGCAGGGTCTATTGCAGTTATACTTAATCCTTCTTTGTTAACTTTAATCTTAACTTCGCTAACAAGTTCAGAGATAATTCCAATAATATCTGAAAAAACTCTCGGGTTTTCAAGTCTTAATTGCATTTTTCTTTTTATCTCCTTTTAGTATAAATCTTAGACTATTCAATTGCTTTTAAATATTGTTATAAAATAGTGCATATAAATTGAATAGTCTTAATTCTTAATAATTCTCCAAACCAAAAACTTACCTCTCCTTAAAACTTCTGCTTCCGAATTATGCATTAATAGAATTTGATTTAAATGATGTTTACGAAACCAAAATACTACAACCACATAAATTTATTTAAAGCTCTAAAAGGGTAAATTAGTATGGAAAATGAGATGCCCGAAAATAGTTCAGAAACTCCTGAAATAAAGGAACAAAGCATAAAAGAGCAGAGAATTCGCAAGATAGCGCAGTTTTATTATTCTCGCGCAGATATACGAAAAGCAATGTTTGAATTCTCTAAAAATCGTGAATGCGTCCCCCGATATTTCGATGGTTTCGGCAAGCGTCCTGACGCATTTCAATACGATTCAGATGTTCTTGAACATGCAAGAAAAGGCGCAACATCTTTTCATTGTTCAGAAGAAATTTGGAGCGAGCCTCTTGAACTTTCAACAAGCATGAAAGAAGAAGAAATAAAAAAACTTAGAGTTGGCTGGGATTTGCTTATTGATATTGATTGTAAATATATTGAGTATAGTAAGAAAGCAGCAGATGCAATTATAAGAGCGCTTAAGAAAAATGGCGTAAATAATGCCGGAATAAAATTTTCAGGCGGAAAGGGTTTTCATATAATCGTTCCATTTAAAGCATTTCCAGAAGAAATGTCTGGAAAGAAAACTGCTGAAATGTTTCCAGAATGGCCGAGATTGATTTGTCAATATCTTAAGGAAGAATCGCGGCAATTTTTGCAAGAAGATTTGTATTCTTCAGAAGATGTGGCTGTTCTTTCAAAATTAAAAAAAGGAATTCGCTGTGAAACTTGCAAGAATATGTCTGAAAAAGCAGAAATGATTCTTTTTTCCTGTCCTAACTGCAGAACAAAAATGGAAAATTTAACATCAAGTTTTGAAAAAAAACGAATAATTCGCTGTCCTAATTGTCAAACCATGATGAATGAAATGGAAAGAGATACCCTCTATCGCTGTGTTGCCTGTAAAATGGATTCAAGAAAAAACCCTAAGAATTTTAATGAAGCTTTTGAGCATATTGATGTTTTTGATGTTCTCGGCTTGGATGTTATTCTCGTTTCTCCGCGCCATCTTTTTAGAATGCCCTATTCTCTTCATGAAAAAACCTCTCTCGCAAGTGCAGTAATTGATGCAGATAAGGTAAAAGATTTTCAGTTAATGCAAGCAGACCCGATGAAAATAGTTGCAAAAAACTTTATTCCCGATTCAAAAGAAGGAGAAGCCAAGGAACTTTTGCGAAGAGCAATAGAATTCCGTCCACCAGAAAAAAAACTAACAGAATCAGATAAAGAAATAGATAATAAAAATCTCGGAGAGAAAAAATTCAAAGATATAACAATAACTAACTTAACTCCTGATTTATATCCGCCAACAATTAAGAAAATTCTCGAAGGTATGCCTGCCGACGGTAAAAAACGAGCGTTATTCATTTTGCTGAGTTTTTTTAAATCTCTGAAACTTTCAAAAGAGCAAATTCAATCTCAGATAGAAACATGGAATAAAAAAAATCACGAGCCTCTTTCACAAAGTTATGTTAAAGGACAAATTATGTGGTATGATAAGTTAAAAGAAGCGCGACTTCCGCCAAATTTTGATAAGCCCTATTATAAAGAAATAGGAGTAACTCCAACAAGCGAAGAGCTCACAGCAAAAAATCCAGTCAGCTGGGTTATAAGAAAAAGTTTTTCACGAAATTATTCTAAATCTGGCAAGTATAAAAAATAAAACATGGAACGAACACAAAAAATAATATCCGTATCAGATTTAAACGCCTGGTTATACTGCGCAAGAAAACTTTATCTTCAAAGAGTTAAAAAACTTGAAGTTCCACCAAATCGCAATCTTATAATAGGAAAGATAAAGCATAATATACTTGAGAATTTTTCAAAACGCGAAGAATCGTTTATTTCAAGCATTGAAAAAGATTACAGCAAGCTTGATTTGTTATTTATGTATGAAGATTTTCTTAGAAATATTGCAAATTTAGTTTTTATAGAAAATATGCCTATGATTGAAAGATTTATGATAGACAAAGAAGATATTATGAAAAAAGTTCTGCGGGACTTTTCTGAGGATATCAAACTTCGAATAGCAACAATAAAAGAAGCAATAGCAAAAGGTTTTCTAAAAGAAAAAATTTATCATAATTTAGACTCTATTTATTTATCTGAACTGCGTTTAGAATCTCCTGCCTATGGTTTACGCGGTAGAGTAGATAGAATTTTAGTTTCAAGAAAAGATAATACAATAATTCCCTTCGAGCTCAAGTCACGCGAAGATAAAATATTTCATTCTGATGAAATCCAGCTTACTGCATACGCAATGCTTCTCGAAGACCACTATAAAATTTTGATTCCAAAAGGAATAGTTGAAGTAGGAAATAAACGTCAGGAAGTTGAAATCTCGAGCAAAATGAAAGATGAAGTTCTTGCATTAGCAAATGAAATTAGAAATATCCACAACCCCGAAAATCCAATTCCGCCAATTCAATCAAACTTCAATAAATGCAGAAACTGCGAATTCCAAGAAGCGTGTATGTCTCTCTAATCTCCCTAAATAAAATTTCTGCTTCCAAACGGCCCAACAATTAAGCAAAAAACTTACAAGCTTGCTATTAATTAATATCTCAAATTTTTCAAAGTTATTGTAATTTTAGAATTGTTTGAAAAATTGCAAAATTTATTTAATCTTAAAATTTTGTAAGGACAGAAAATGTTAAACATTTTCTTTAATTTGTTTTAATAATTTTATAGGATTATATGGTTGTTTTGTATTCTTAGTTTAGTAATTGGAGTATATTCTTAAAAACTGGGCTTTTTCGAAGAGTTTTTAAATGCAATAAACCTAATGTTTTCATGAGTAAAAAAAAGGTGTTGTTAGTATTAGGTTCATTTTTAATTTTTAGTTTATTCTTAATAGCATTTATCTCTGCTGCTGATGATAATTCTACAAATATAACTGCCACAACAAAAGGAACAACGGCTGCTGCTTATTCTTGTTTAGAAACACAGGTTAATGAAAAAATCGATGAAACAAAGACGACTGAAGAACTCGCTTTCTCTTTACTTGCATTGGGATATAATGCAGATATACAAAGCAAATTAGTTGTGAAATTAGAAGATTTGAAAAGTGAAGATGCTGAATGCTGGCCGAGTGTTTCTGGGGGCACATGCACCTTAAAAGATACGGCTCAGGTTCTTCTTGCCTATGACCATATAGGAAAGGATACAAAAGAAATAAAAAACTGGCTAAAAAATCAAACAATGGCGCCAACAGATTTAACTTGGTATATTCAAATTGAAACTGAAAATAGTTCTAAATGTACAATAAAGTACGACGGAACAACCAAATCAATAAATATTGACGAAAGTAAAATGATAAGCGGTAGTGCAGGAAGCTGTCTTCGTGCATCAACAAATGGCTGGCTTGAAGTAGACTCTGGCTGCTATGGAAAAACTTTTGATATTTCCTGTGATGTTGATTTCTTGGTTGCTTCTACATACAAAAGAAAATCAAGTTCAACAACTTCTCCAACATATTATCTAACTTCTTCAACACAATCACAAGCCCAGAATGGATTAGTTAGTACTGTAATTAATTCAGTTTGTTTCAAACAAGGCAGTTCGTGTAATTATGAGGGGAGTCTATGGGCTGCACTTGCAGTAGATAAAGGAGAATTATCTTTTAAGGACGGCATTCTCCCTTATTTGATTACCCTTGCTGCAGATAATGAAAAATATCTTCCTGCCTCTTTTCTTTATACTTTAACAGATTATAATGAATATCTTACTGAACTTGCAAATCTTCAATCAAGGCAAGGCTATTGGAAAATTTCAGATACAAGCAGGTTATATTATGATACTGCCGTAGCCTTAATGAAACTTGGAACATCCTCTTCAGAACAAGCAACAAACGCTAAAAATTATCTTCTTCAAGCTTCTGTTCAGACAAGTGAAGGATGTTGGAACGGAAATAATATCAGAGATACTGCATTCTTGCTTTATTCTCTCGACCCTAAAATAGCAAGAATAACAACAGGCGCAAAAACCTGCGCAGATTATAGTGCTTCAGGATATTCTTGCATAACTTCAACTGCTTGTGGGAATATTAATGGAACGCAACAACCCTATAGTTGTTCAAGTTTTGGAACTATTTGTTGCAGTAAATCCTCGGTTCAGACAGAATCTTGTTCAGCTAAAGGAGGAACAACTTGTTCTTCTGATGAAAGATGCACTGGCGAATTAACTTCTGCTTTAGGAACAACTTCTTGTTGTTTAGACGGAAGATGTGAACAGACATCTGATGGAGGAGATTTAAGTATTTGTGAGCAACAAGGATATAGCTGCATGATTCAATGTGATAATACTCAGCAGGAAGAACCTTTTACATGTTCGGTAGAAAGTGGAGGAGTATGCTGTTCTCCAAAACCGCAACAATCTGGATCAAGTAGCTGGTGGATATGGCTTTTAGTCATTCTTATAATTTTATTAGTTCTTGCAATAATATACAGAGACCAAGTTAAAATGTGGTGGTTTAAATTTACAAATAAATTTAAAAAATCTTCAGCTCCAATGCAACCGCCACGACCAATGGCTCCAGGAGCAAGACCGATGATGCCATTCCAGCCAGGAAGAATAGTTCCGGGAATGATGCCTCCAAGAGGTCCAATGCCTCCACAAAATAGATTTCAACCACGACCTTTCCCAAAAGAAAAAGAACTTGATGATACTCTCAAGAAGTTAAGAGAGATGGGCAAAAAGTAATAAGAATTTTTATATCTAGCTTAAGTATTTTAGATATCTCACCAATACCTCGTGCTCAGCCTAGCAGAAGAAGATTTAATTTTTTCCCTTTAACTTCTTAAATACTTGCTTAAATTTATATTTTAAAGTTTTGCCGTAAATATTTCTTTCGCCTTCTTCAGCCATTTCCATTGCTTCTTTTCTTGATAAGGGTCTTCCGCCCATAGTCATAGTCTGAGTCAACAAATTTGCAACGCCCTCAACTCCGCCCTTTTTATAAACTTCTTCAAGCCGTCTTGCGTAATCTGCTTGATAAGCTGCATGTTTCATTTCTTCAGGTATTTCTCCAGTTTTCAAAGTTTGTATGGCTTGAAGATAGGGCTTTTGTCTTGGATCGCCTGTCTGCACAAGTATAGCTTCAACATGAACTCCTCTAGCCATGGCTCTTACAAATTCAGGGTGTTGCATAACTCGATAAACTGTTTCTGGAGTGTCAACCATTCTTACTCTAGAACCAGACTCTGCTTTAACGAACATATTAGCTAATATGTTTACTAGATTTCCAGAACCATCAAATCTTTCTGTAGGATATGTTGCTTGACTTTCCATATAATTTCTCAGTATTTTACCTTTAAAAGAATTACTATATTCTACTTTAATATTCCCACCCACCCCTAGAACATTAATTTCTATATTTTCTCTAAAACAAAAACCCTTAAAAACTTGATATTCCTACACTTTTTATGAAAAGAGCCTTATCATTATCCGTCTTAGCATTGTGTTTATTTTTATCAATATCTTTAATCAGCTCTTTTGATATTCCTCTAACTAAAACAACTTATTATCCTGGAGAGGCGCTCCAAGTTGAAATTCCAAATGCTTTTATTGAGAATTTAAAAACGAGCGATATCCTTATTTACGCAGGAAATTCAGCGCATTCAACCCCTGCAGAGTCGGGATTAATAAAATACGATAGTAAATATCATTTTTATGCTGTTCTTCCAACAACGCCAGGCGAATATTCTCTTAGAATTGAAGGAGTTAAATATTGGGACGGTTCTGTTCAAAGTGAGCAGCCAATAATAAAAAATTTCTCAATAGTTCAAACAAACAGCTCTTATCTTTCATTTATTCCAGGGTATATTTATACTTCAAATAGTTTTAGCGTTAATGTTAGAGCATATAATCAAGACCAAGAGGTTACAGTTGAATTTTCAGAAATAAACTTCAAAGAATCTTTTAATTTAGGTTATGGTGATACAAAAATAGTTTATTTTAATGTTAATAATGTTAAGGAACAAATAAAATCCAGCATTAAGATAGGAAGTTATAGTGTTCCTGTAGTAATCTTGCCAGGTTCAACATCCCCTACACCAGCTAATGAAACTTCTCCGGGTTTAGGTGACCAGTCCCTAAGCGATTTAATTGCTTATGATACAGATATAATAAACGGAACAATTTTTGCGGATTTGGATTATTATTATCGTATTGTAATTGTAAATAGAGATAAGAATATTAGGGGCATCAAAATAACTTCTTCAGATCCAGAAATAAAGGTCAGTCCAAGTTATATAGAATCCTTATATAAAGAAGAACTAATAAATATTACTGTAAATACAAAAGCACCATTAGATGGTTATGTAAGATTAGCAACAAATGATAGTGCCATGACTTTTCCAGTAAAGCTCGAATTAACGACAATACAACAGGAAGTAGGAACAAATACGCCCTCAGTTAATGAAGAGAAAACTTGTACCAAACTCGGAGGAGTTATTTGTGCTTCAGGAGAAAAGTGTAGCGGTTCACGAACTTCTTCTGTAGATTCTCCAATAGGAAATTGCTGTATTGGTGACTGTTCTATTCCAAGCTCATCTTCAGGTTATTGGATTTGGGGATTATTGATTTTAGCAATTCTCGGTTTTGTTGGTTGGTTCTTATATCAAAAAGCAAATCGCGGCGAAGGTCCAGAAGCTCTGCAAAAACTTTTTAAAAAACAAACAATAGATTATGAAAAGAGAATGAATCCCCGCCCTATTCCGCCAACAGAAGTAAGAAAAAGTTTGGAAAAGATGTAATTCTAAGGCTCGCTTTTTTCAGTAAGTGCTTCGCATAAATTCTTACAAATAAGATACTAATAATTAATAACAAGTCTAATCGGATTTAAGAATTATTAAGAAGTTTTTAGGATAATGTTTACGAAACTTAAAATCTTATTTCTTTTTTTTCTTACTTTTTTCTTTTTTTATTAAATTGCTATCAGCAAAAGTTATTGTTGGAACAGATTTATTTCTATTTTCAGCGATTAGTTCTTCTACTCTCTTAGATAAGATGCTATTTTGCATTAGCATCGTTTTAGCAATAGAGTCATAGTGGTGTATTCTGTTTATTATTTCATTGGCTATAGAACCAATTTCTAAGTTATCCACGTTAAAATTTTCAGGATAGATAATCTCTACATGCGAGGGTAAATATCTAAAACATAAGCCAAAAAGAGTTATTATCTGCTCAAACTCCATTTCAACTTCTGCAAAAGTAGAAAACATTTCACCTTGATATTTATTTTTCTCTTTCACTTCTTTTTCAATCTGCTTTGGCTCGTGAATCTTTTTATTTAAGATTACTATTACTTTCTCTTTTCCAATAACTTCAATCAAATCAGCCATCGCTTTTTTTAGATGCTCTTTTGGCCTGCCAATCATTTCGAACATTACACGAGCCTTTATTTTTTTATCAAACATTTTTTTTATTTTTGGTTTTATTTGTTTTTTCAATCATAAGGATTATTATGATAAATATACACACCACGCTAAGCAAGTAAGGTGCGTAATCTTTAATATATTCCATCTTTGATTTATAAATTATGCTGTTTGTGGTTTTCTGTGCCTTAGTTTTAGTCGAAGAACTTCCAAGAACAATTATCTCTTCATTATCTGCACTAACACTTGTAATAGTTATTGGTGTGTCTGTATCGGTTGTTGCAGTAGAAGATGTTGAAGTACTTGTTTCATCAGAAGCAGATATTGGAAAAGTTCTTTCATATTCATCAATAATCCCATTATTATATCTTAATCTTGCAAATATTTTGGCATTACCATCAAAACTCTGATAGCTTTCCTTAAGCCTAATTTTTACATCTTTTGTTTTATTGCCTGCTCCAGAAATAAAGCTTGTTAAATAATAGGTTCCAGAGTTCCAGTCATCATCGTCAGAATTATATATTTCTGAAATCGTAGTATCATTACTGCTAAAAGTAATCCAAACCTTAACATCATAATTTTGTGAAAGCAGATTAAATAAGTCCACTTCTATTTCAAACTCATCTTTATTGAATATCTCTTCAGTCCAGTTTAGCTCAATATACTCGCCTGTTGCAATTGTGCAGGTTTGGTTTTCAGTAGGTTTTCCAGTAGTATTCCCGCAGCTATTTGTATCAGTACAAGTTCGAGTTTGCGAATTTGAAGAACAGGTATTCCAAGCAGAACAACTCCAATTTTGTGTGCATGTTGGTGTTGGAGTTGTGCAGTTGTTTGAGACTTCTCTTGTGTTATTTTTAAAAGTCCAATTACTTGAACAATACTGCCATGTTCGATCATCATTACTGCTATCAGTTATTGTACCTGTTGAAAATATTAAACTACCACTATTATTTCTAAGACTAAGATTATTGCTAGTATCAGTCATTATAGTATGAGTTATATTAAAAACATAATAGCCCAAAAAAGTAATGTTGAATAATATAAAATCTCCATCAATATTAGTAATACTCCAATCAGTCATATTAATTTCAGCATCACTATAAAGCTCAAGCCACTCATTACCAGTATCACTCCCGTAAACATTCAACTCAACTTCATTAATTCTAATTTCAGCACTAACAATCCCAATTAAACATACTGCAATCAAAAAGCCCAAAACAAACACGCCTTTTTTCATATAAAATATAGAAAAACCTCATTTATAATAATTATTATTCTTGAATCTCGCTGTTTTCAGTGATTTCCGCACTATTAAGATTGTCCGGATGAAAGAACTGGCCGAATTTCTTGCCAATCAGCTTTGCTTCATCAAGTTTTATTGCCCAGTTTTTTCCCGAGTCACGAAGTTGCGAAGGATCAACAAAAAGCCATCCTTCGCGATTAAAACGCAGAGCGACAACCGGTTTTAATCCAAAAATCTCAGAAAATACGACAAATTGCTCGATTTGTTCTTTTGTAATATATTTTACAGGAGCTTTTGAGGATTTTGCTTCAATTGCAAATTTCTGCTTTCCATCTGCACTTGCTCGCCCAGCAATTAAATCACAAGCAGTATTCTCCATCATGCCGCTTCCAGCAACCCGCACAGCTCTAAAATTATTTTTCACAAATAAATCATACAATTCTCTTTCTGCTTTACTTCCTTTTGCTTTGTTGCCCGGCATTTTATAGAGAATCCAATGGGCTTTTTATATTTATCATGTTTGGCGATGCCATATGCACATAAATCATAGAAGTTTCAGGAGATTTATGTCCGAGAAGTGTTTGAACTTCATTTAGAGATGCTCCATTTTGAATAAGATGTGTTGCAAAAGTATGTCTAAGTGTATGCGGATGCACTTCTTTTTTAATTCCTGCAAGAAGTGTAGCTCTTTTAACTATTTCCTGCACACTTCTTTCACTATATCTTTCTCGTCTATTGGTAAGAAAAAGAAAATCATCTCCCTCAAGTTTTTCCATCTCAATTAAATTTTTAATTTTATCAACACAAACTTTAGACAAAACAAAAATCCTATCTTTTCTGCCCTTTCCTTGTCTAATAAATCCATAGCTATTTTCAATTAGCAAATCCTTAACTTTTAAATTAAGAAGTTCATTCAAACGAAGTCCACCACCATACATAATTTCAATCATAAGCCTATGCTTCCAGTTTACGATTTTGCCAATCAACATTTTTGTTTCTTCCTTTGTCAAAAATTCAGGCAGTTTTTCAGGCCTTTTTGAATATTTAATATTAAGCTTCATATTCTTATGCAAAATATCCTCTAAAAAGAATCTTATTGCCATATGATAAACATTAAGCGTGTTTCCCGCGGCTTTTCTTTCCTCTTTAAGATAAAGCAGAAAATTCAGAGCATCTTGTTTGTTTAATATATCTATAGTTTTCTTAGAGAATTCAATGAATTTCAACACACAAGAGGTATAACTTTCAACAGTCCTCTCACTATAGCCTCTCCGCCGGCATTCTCGCACAATAGCCGAAGCAACATCAAGTACCATTTTTATTTAATTAGAGTTTACCAAAAAGTAACTATAAAAACTCGCGTTTTAACTTAACAATAATAAAAATATCAAAGTTGCCAGAGGCGTTCTCAAAAACTCAGTGTTTAGCCCATATCTCTTCAAGTTTTCAGCATCTCCGTCTAAACACACTTGTGCAAAATCGTCGGCTTAATATTATATGGGGGGTTTGGCTCGCCACTACCTCCCGCCACTCTCCCCGCCCACCACCCCTACAGGAACGAGGGGGCACTTTCAAAAACATTTATATAATAATTCGATTAACAAATACTATGAAAATAGAACCAAATGTCCCGATTGTATACTCTGGAAAATTTCCAAAGGATTTTAAAAATGACCTTAATGGCTGGAATTTTACTAAAGAAGAACTTGTGAAGAACAAGGGTAAAATTTTAACATTAGATATTGACTTTGGAAATGTATGTAGTTTAAACTGCCCTCACTGTTTTAGGAGAGATAATAAAATTGATTTTGGTAAAGGAAATCCTCTAAGTTACGAAGAAACACTGCAACTAATAAGAGATGCGAAGAAATTAGGATTAAAATCTGTAAAATTTCTGGGTGCAGGAGAACCATTCGAAAATAAGAGATTTATTGAATTTCTCAGATTTTTAAAGGAAATGGATGTAATACCTCTTATTTTTACAAAAGGGCATATTATTGGGGATGATAAGTTGGCTAAATTTTGGAATTCTGATTATGGAATTTCAAATAGTAAGGAGTTAATTGAGGAACTAAAAAAAGTTAATGCAAGTATTTTATTAGGATTTAATTCATTTGATACAGAAAAGCAAGATAAAATGGTTGGAGGGATTAAGGGATATACTCTAAAAAGAAATCACGCCTTAGAATTATTAGCAGAAGCAGGATTTAATAAATCCAATCCAACAAGATTATGTTTAGCAGCAAATCCTGTTACTCACGAGAACTATAATGAGATGTTTGAAATTTATCAATGGGGAAGAGTTAGAAATCTTTACATTATTGTTTGCCCAACTATGGTGAGTGGAAGATGTGCAGAAACAAAAGCTTGGAAAAAGATAACTCCTGCACAAGAAGAATTAATTGACCTATATGTGCAAATTTATAAGTTTAATATTCAAAAAGGAATACAAACATTAAAACAAATAGAAGAAGAGGGCATTTCTGCATATGCTGGCGGTTGCCCTTGTCATCAAGTTGCTTGTGGAATGTATATCACTTTGGGAGGAATTATTTTAAGATGTCCGGGCGATGATATAACTGTATTTGGAGATATAAGAAAGAAATCTTTAAAAGAAATTTGGATGAATTCTGAAAATTATAAAAGAGCCGGAACATTTAATTGTGGATGTCCTCCAAAAATGGGAAAAACATTTGATTATGGCTTTTTTAAAAGAGTTCTATTAAAACTAAAAGAAAGTGCCCCCTAACTAACTCTAAAAAATCGGCTCGCCAAACCCCCTTAACTAAACAATAGTGCCGACGACTTCTCCGCTTTTTTCTTGCGAGAAAAAATGCTCGCCCGCTCCTCTCTCAAATTCTCAGCTCGTAAACCTTTTTCAGCTCGAGTCTCTAAGTCTCGAGGAGTCGGTTTAGAGGATAACACCAAAAATTTTCAATTTTTGGGTGCCCC